>NZ_CP036266.1:7396563-7696563 GCF_007744075.1 Gimesia chilikensis
CGAAACTTCCTGAACGAATACTTTGAAGAGACGTTCGACACCGGCAAAGATATTGAAACCCTGCTGCACCTCAAGCAGCAACAGGAGAACTGGTCCTGGTCGATGATTGGGCGAACCCGTTTGAACGGATTCGAAACCACCACAGACTGGCTACCCAAAGCGGATCTGTTCCTGCTGGGCGAGCCCCTCTTCGGAAACCTGGTCAACTGGACTTCCCATTCCTCCGTCGGTTACGGAAAGCTGAAGCCCGGCTCCGCACCATACAACCCCTCTCAGGATGTCTTTACTCCCCTGCCCTTCGTTGCGGATTCAGAGGGACTGGTCGCGATGACCCGGAACCAGTTGGAAGCCCCCTTCAATCTGGGGCCCTTCATCATGACTCCTTATGTCATGGGGGAAGCGGCTTACTGGGAACAGGGTCTGCAACAACAGCAGATTGATCGTCTGTATGGTTCTGCCGGTCTGCGGAGCAGCATCATGGCAGAGCGAGTCTTCCCCACGGTTTACAATCCGTTTTTCAATCTGAACGGTCTGGCTCACAAGATGGTGCTCGAAGCGGATTACTCCTTCAGCGACTCAAGTGAAAACCTGACCAACATCGCACAATACAATGAATTCGATGACAACGCTCAGGAACGATTCCGCGAACGTCTGGTCATCAACACATTCGGTGGTACGCTGCCTCCCCAGTTCGACCCCCGCTTTTACGCCGTCCGAACGGGAGCCGCACGGGGTGTGACCGATCCGTACTACGAAATGGTCGACGATCAACAGGTCCTGCGGATGGCGTGGCGGCATCGTCTGCAGACCAAAACGGGTCCCCCCGATCAACAACGGATCAAAGACTGGATGAGCCTGGATCTGGAAGCGTCCTACTTCCCGGACGCGACACGTGACAACTTTGGCGAAGACTTTGGTCTGTTGGGTGGACGTTACCGCTGGTACCTGGGTGACCGAACAACGCTGGCAGCCAACGCCTATTACGACCTGTTCGATGGCGCACAGCAGTTGTGGGACGTGTCATTGACCAGTCAACGGACCCGCCGCATGACGGTTAACGTGGCATTACAACAGATCAAAGGGGGCGGCGGCCTGGACAGCCAGATCATCTCTGCCACACTGAACTACGTCATGAGCGAAAAATGGAGTGCGGGTGTCAGCACCGCATACGACCTGGGCGAAAACATGAACCGCGGACAGACCTTCATGCTCACCAGAACCGGGGCGGACTTCGTCATGAGCCTCGGAATGAACTACGATCAGAGTACGGGTAATGCCGGAATCGGCTTAACCATTATGCCGCGTTTTGGAAACTTTGGAGCCGGGCCAGGGGCTTTCAATTCACTCTTTGGCAATCCGCCTCAATAACAGGAATTTCGACAGTGTTACAATCACCGGAAACGCAGTCACGAAATATTCGCATCCACTCTGCTGGAAATTCAGACACCGAAAAAATCCGTCCCGAATGGCGGCAGCGCCTGGTTGATGTCGAGCGGGGTATCACGTTCGGCGTGCGCCTGGACAGCTCGTTCTTCATCCACTTCTTCACAGGCAGTGCCGTACTCACCACAGGCATGCTGCTGGGCCTGTCAGCCACACACTGGGCGATCGTCATTCTGGCTATGACCACCGTGCTCTGTGCGCAAATGTTTAACCAGGTCTTGAAGTCCATCTGGAAACTGCTGGGAAGCCATCTGCCGGCAGAATCACAGAATACGTTCAAAGTCGGAACAGCAGCGGTCGGCGTGAGTATCATTGGTTCGATCATCACCATCGGGATCATTTTCTGCTCTGCAATTTACCGCTTACTGTTTTAGCAAACAGTAGCGATGAGAACCCTATTTTCATCAGAGTCTTGCTTCTGCCTCAGTCGTATCGGATAATCATCAAAACACTTATCCATTCGAACCTGATATCACTGGTGGCGCTGCTGATGAAACAACAACGAACTTCGATCATCTTATTCCTGCTCTGCGGAATTACCCTGCTCAGTGCCGACGTCGCTTCGGCCGCTGATGTCATTAAACCGGATCCTCGATTGCCGGAATCGACTCCCTGGGATCTGACAGCACTCAGCCAGACCCCCGAATTTGAATGGATTGACCAGAGCGGTCCGGTTCACGAGCTCCTGTATCAGGGACTGGAATACAAAGGGAAGCCAACCCAGGTCTTCGCTTACTACGCTTCTCCCCGTACACTGGGTCTCTCTAAAGACAAGCAGGCAACCTACCCTGGCGTTGTATTGATTCACGGCGGAGGAGGGACCGCATTTCGTGAATGGGCCGAACTGTGGGCGAAGCAGGGCTATGCAGCGATCTCTATGGACCTGGCCGGCAGCCGTCCGCTGGAAGGGAAGAATCCACACAAACGCGAGCATCGCGAGCGCCTGTCAGCAGGTGGACCGAACCAGTCTCATACGGAAAAATTCAACGCAATCAAAGACGACAAATCGGAACACTGGTGCTACCATGCCCCTGCCAACGCGATCCTGGCTCACTCGCTGATTCGCTCCTTCCCCGAAGTCGACAAAGACAGAACCGCCGTCACGGGTATCTCCTGGGGGGGCTATCTGACTTGCATCGTGTCTGGGCTGGACAATCGATTTAAAGCAGCTGCTCCCGTTTATGGTTGTGGATTTCTCAACAACCATTCTGTATTTGAGCGGTCGATCAACCAACTCCCCGACGAAGACGCCAAGCGCTGGATGCAACTCTATGACCCGGGGCACTATCTGCGGGCAGTTCAGATGCCGATCTTATTCCTGAATGGTACCAACGACTTTCATTACTGGCTCGAAGCCTATCAGCGCAGCTACGAAGCGGTCCCCGCATCCACTCCAAAGAACATTCGCATCGAAGTCAAAATGCGGCACAGCCACCCGGCAGGCTGGGAACCGAAAGAGATCGCCCGCTTCTTTGATGAAAAGCTGAAGCAGGCAGCACCGCTGGCCGTTGTTCAGAAACCGGTCATCCAGGGAGAACAGATCACCGCCGAACTGAAGCAGCCGGTCAAACTGAAATCGGCGGTCCTGCAATATACGACGGACGAAGGACCGAACCTCGAACGCAAATGGCAAGCGGTACCTCTGACGATTGAAGGCACAAATATCACCGGACCAGCGCCCCCGAAAAACGCCGTCATCTGGTTCATCAATGTGACCGATGAACAGGACGCTATGACCTCCAGCCCGCTCTCTTCGAAACTGGTAAAGTAACGATCAGGCAGCTGAGTTCGGAACCTTGGGGGCGATCTTCTGGGTCGTATCCCCTTTCTTCTGCTTCAGATCGAACAGGCCGAAGATCTCGGCTGCGGTCAGGCTGCGCGATTCGCAGGTCGTATCGCCATCGCCCAGAATCGAGCGGAACAGTTCCCGCTTCTGTTCAAGCACCATGTCGATCCGCTCTTCAATCGTGTTATTGCAGACAAACTTGGTGACAATGACTTGCGTTTTCTGCCCGATGCGGTGCGCACGGTTAATCGCCTGGTCCTCAATCGCTGGATTCCACCAGCGGTCAAACAGGAAGACGTAACCGGCGAACTGCAGATTCAATCCGACGGCCCCGGTACCATAACTCATCAACAGCAGATGCGAATTGGGATCGTGCTTGAACTGATCCAGAATCGGTTCGCGCTGTTTCGTGGGAATCCCCCCGTGATAAACCAGGGTCCCGAAACGTTCCAGCCGCTGCGCCATGAAGTCCAAAGGCTTGGTCCACTGGCTGAATAGAATCGCTTTTCCCCCCGAGGCAGCGATTTCTTCCATGTCGGCTTCGAGGCGGTCGAGTTTCGCACTGTCGCCGGTCACTGGATCAAAATTGGTGATCTGCTTCAAACGCAGCACGAGCTCAAACACATGCTGCACCGTGATCGAGTCACCCATTTCATTCAACTGGATCACACCATCTTTCTCAGCTGTTTCATAAGCAATCCGTTGCGCCGGATTCAGATCGAGGTAAGCGGGCCGGTCCAGACGGGGCGGCAGGTCGGTCATCACCAGGTCTTTGGTCCGCCGGAGAATGAACTCTTTCGAGAGCGCCTGCAACTGACGCAGGTCGGGTGTGCCCCGGGGCGGGATGATCTCCATCCACTCAAAGAGTGACGACATTTCCTCGTGACGATTCTCAATCGGCGTTCCCGTTAATGCCCAGCTCCGCTTGCGGGGAATCGATCGTGCGACGTCTGCCGTCCGTGAATCTCGGTTCTTGATCCGCTGTGCTTCGTCGAGCACCACCAGATCGAAGCGAGGCAGGTTTTCTTCTCCCATTGCTTCAAAGTCGCGTGCCATCGACTCATAGTTGGCGATCAGGATCGGCGTATTGGGCATTTCCCAGATCATACGGCGGCGATTCGTATCCCCCTGTACCACGGTGACCGGCAGCTCTTCGGCCCAGAATTTGAACTCGCGCTGCCAGTTAGGAATCAACGGTTTGGGACAGACCAGCAGGATCCGACGCACCTGTCCGCTACGCAGCAGCAGACGCACGCCGGTAATCGTCTGCATGGTTTTCCCCAGTCCCATTTCATCAGCGAGCAACGCGGACTTTTTAGAGAACAACCAGGCGATCCCCTCATACTGATAGGGGAATGGTTCGAAAGGCATGATCAGTTCCTGCCCGGCCAGCCAGGTCTCCAGCGGTGGCTGCAACAGGTAGAACAGGCGGTCTTCGAGTGAAAGCGCGTTAGCCGGCGGTTTGAGCCGGGTCGACTTTTTGCGCGGCGCAGCCTCTGCGCCCTCGACTTCCGGGCCTTTCATTTTGCTCAGTTCGGGCTTGTCTTCTTTCTCCTCTTTGGGCGGAATGAACTCCAGGCCGTCGGGAAAGGTCATGCCGAAGGTTCTGACACGTGGCCTGGTCGGCTTCCATTTGGGCTGCAGGCCGGCGCGTTCAATCAGTTCGATTTCAGTAGCATCGAGATTAAATTTCCGGGTCAGGGCACCATTCATGCCGGACGCAAACACGGACGTACTGACTGTCAGCGGGACCGTGTCACTGCTGATCTGCCGTAAAAGTTCCTCGCGATCCGTGTCGGAAATGGATTGTGTTTCGGGGGCTGCAGAAGGGGGAAGAAAATGCGGTCCCCCCGTGTGAGGTACCTTGTGTTGTGCCTGTTGTTGCTGGAATGATGACTCGGTAAAATCCACGTTTCTGCCTGATCTGGAAGTAGTGCCTGATAAATTAATTCAACGCTGCCTCAGAAAGCGGTCTAACGGGAGGACCCCATCTTTACCGCTTCTGTTAAGGCTTCACGCACACGTTCAAACGGCTCCCCAAGGTCAGCATCTCCGGGGATATGCTGACTCGTCTTTTCAATCGCAGACTTTCCAATCTGATGTGCAGCATCAAACCGCAGCCGGTTTCGCCCGACCTGTTCTGTGAGGTAGGCGTCACTCTCTTCGATCAGTTGTTCCACATCAGTCAGGATGGCGACCGGAATCGACGTATGGTTCTGCAGTTCCAGCGCCTGTTCCTGCTCTACGAGGATCAGGCTCGGTTTGACGTTCATCTTGTCAACCAGCGTCTGGCCAATCACTTCCCCCAGCAGGAACGGAACCAGCGTCGGTCCATACAATACCTCTTGTGTCCGGTTCGGTTTGACGGGAGTCGTACATTGAAATTCCAGGGGACGACCAAAATGATTCGTCACCAGCAGGCCTCCGATCAGCGCCCCATCCGGGCATTCAATCGTGGTCAGGAATCCCAGTTTCAACTCTTTGCTGTTACCGTCCGCGGCCATAAAGTTCTCTTCTCCGGATGTCAGTTCTTGTGTTGTCGACAATGATCAGGTGATCCTGATTCTCATCTGAACCGTACTTCTTTCGTCAATCAGGAAAACCTACTGTATCGATATCATCGTCCTCCTCATTTCATGACTTGAGAGGTTGTTGGAATGGTCGTATTAGATAGTTTCACTTCAATAACCCTTGAAATAACAACTGGTTCCAGATTCTCTCATCAGCCGCCTAGAGCACAGTTTTTTCCGGTAGAGATTGCTCATTAGGTTGGAAAATCACTCAAGTTGCGGCAGAATAAGGGATACCTGCAAGAAATCTCCCCCATGCCCCTGCTCCAACCAGACAAGCAAGTTTATGAATCCATCTGACAGCCAGCCGGAAAACCTGAATCGGGACGCCTTAGAAGCCCGCCAACTTGAGCGACTGCAACACCTTCTGAAAGAGGTGTCGGCCTCGAATCCGTTCTGGCAGCAGAAGTGGAACGCCGCGGGTGTCGACGTCAACTCGATCCAGAGCCTCGCGGACCTGCAGAAATTGCCGATCACGACCAAAGCCGAGCTGGTTGAGGATCATCTCTCAAACGCCCCGTATGGCACCAACCTGACCTACCCGCTTGAAACTTACACACGCATGCATCAGACCTCGGGAACCACCGGTTCACCCATGCGCTGGCTGGACACCAAAGCCAGCTGGGACTGGTTTGGGGAATGCTGGGCACAGATTTATCGTATGGTGGGTCTCTTTCCGGAAGACCGCCTGTTCTTTCCCTTCTCATTCGGACCGTTCGTCGGATTCTGGGCAGCCTTCGAAGGGGCCACCCGTCGCGGCAACTTCTGTCTGGCCGGTGGTGGCATGGGCAGCGAAGCCCGATTGAAAATGATCCTCGACAACAAAATCACCGCCGTCTGCTGCACACCAACGTACGCCCTGCGTCTGGCCGAAGTCGCGGAGGCGGAAAACATCGACCTGGCAGGCAGCCGCGTGCGGGCACTCGTGGTTGCCGGAGAACCAGGGGGCAACATCGAAGCGACCAAACAGCGGATCGGCCAGGGCTGGGGCGCCCGCGTATTCGATCACTGGGGCATGACCGAAATCGGCGCCCTCGGAATTGAGCCGCTCGAAAACCCGGGCGGTCTCAACATTCTCGAAACCGAATGCATTCCCGAAATCGTCGATCCGGAAACACTGCAACCAGTCGAACGTGGAGCACAAGGCGAGCTGTTGATTACCAACCTGGGCCGCGTCGGATCCCCGCTCATCCGCTATCGCACCGGTGACCTGGTCTGTGAAGATACCACCCCCTGCCCCTCGGGTCGCAGCCTGCTGCGTCTGAAAGGGGGTATCCTGGGTCGAGCAGACGACATGGTGATCATTCGCGGAAATAACGTCTTCCCCTCCAGCCTGGAAGCGATCCTGCGTACGTTCGAGCAGGTAGCCGAATACCGGATCGAGGTCCGCACCATTCGCGCCATGCAACACATGAAAATCGAACTGGAACCGATAGAATCCCTTTCGACCACCGACCAGCAGAAACAGATCGTTAATGAAGTCAGCCATGCGATCAAAGATCGGTTGAACTTCAATGCTGAGGTCACCACGGTTGCCCCTGGTGCCCTGCCCCGCTTTGAACTGAAAGGAAAGCGGTTCTTCAAAATCGACTGAGGCAGTTCGCTGAAACAGGAATCAGCGGTTCCCTCTCCATCTGTCGCTCATCACAATCAGGAACCTGAATATGACTACCTACCTGAGATACCTGCTGCTAATCCTCTGTTTCCCGCTGGGCGTGCTCATCGGTCCGAGTGCCGTCTCCGCAGCAGAGAAAGCATCCCAGCGTCCGAACATTCTGTTCCTGTTCAGCGATGACCAGCGTGCGGACGCCCTCGGTGCCTATCAGAATCCTCACATTCAAACTCCGAATCTGGATCAGTTGGCACAGGCCGGTTTCAGTTTTCGGAACGCGTACTGCATGGGGTCGATTCATGGCGCAGTCTGCCAGCCGAGTCGGGCCATGCTCAATAGCGGACGCTCCCTCTATCATGTGCCCATGGATCTCAAAGGGGTGATGACGATGCCCCAGTTGCTGAAAGAATCCGGTTACACGACCTTCGGCACCGGGAAGTGGCACAACCACCGCGAATCGTTCCAGAAAAGTTTCACTTTGGGAACAGCCGCCTTCATGGGAGGTATGTCGAACCACCTCAAGGTCCCCGTGGTTGATTTGAAGGATGGCAAATTTGAGAACAAACGCATGGGAGAGAAATTCTCCAGCGAACTGTTCGTTGACGCGACCGTCGACTTTCTGAAAACGCAGCCCGCGAACAAACCGTTCTATGCGTATGTCGCCTTCACTGCACCCCATGATCCACGGATGCCTCCCGCTTCCGCGATGGAAATATACAAAGACAAACAGCCACCACTTCCCAAAAACTTCATGCCTCAGCACCCGTTCAACAATGGCTGGATGACCGGTCGCGATGAAGCACTGGCCGGCTGGCCGCGTCAGCCGGAAGTCGTTCGCGAGCAGTTGACAGAATACTACGCGATGATCACGCACATGGATTCGCAGATCGGCCGTATTTTGAAAACGCTCAAAACGCAGGGGCTCGACAAAAATACGATCGTGATTTTCTCATCAGACCACGGTCTGGCGGTGGGCAGTCACGGGCTTTTGGGAAAACAGAATCTGTATGAACACAGCATGAAGTCTCCCCTGATTTTTAAAGGCCCCGGTATTCCGCAGAATGAATCGAGCGAGGCCCTCGTCTATCTCTATGACATCTTTCCCACAGTCTGCGACCTGACCCAGACCAGTGTTCCCTCTGGAGTGGAAGGCTTAGACCTGGCTCCCATCTGGCAAGGCAAGCAGAAAGGTGTGCGAGATTCACTGTTTACGACTTACGAAGATCTGATGCGGGCGGTCCGCGATGACCGCTGGAAGCTGATCCGCTATCCACAGATCAATAAAACACAGCTGTTCGATCTCAAAAACGATCCTGCTGAGTTGAAAGATCTCTCTGAACACCCGGAGCAACAGGCACGCATCGAACAGATGCTGACAACATTGAAAGAGTGGCAGCAGAAAACGGACGACAAACAGCCCCTCACATCCGAACATCCCAAGTCAGAAAAAATCGACCTGACGGGCCGCAAGCGAAAACCGGACGCACATCAACCTGACTGGATCGTGAAAAAATACTTCGATTCGGAATGAAATCGCGTTTCCGGGCATGTTATAATCGCAGTTCTCACCCAGACTGTGATCCCCATACAAACTGAATGAACCAGAATTCATTCCCACTAATTTACACATACCGAGGTAATCAGAATGAAAGCTTTACTGGCGACTGCCTTACTCTCCCTGTTCATTGCCGCCCCCACCTATGCGGGCAACTGGCCCGGCTGGCGTGGTCCGAATTCGAATGGCGTCGCTGAAGGTAGCGGTTATCCTGTTGAATGGGACAGCTCCAAAAATATTCTCTGGGAAGTCAAATTCCCCGGGCCCAGTGGATCGACTCCCGTGATCTGGGGCGATGACCTGTTTCTGACCACAAACTCAGAAGGTAAGAATCGGGTGATCTGTCTCGACAAGAACACCGGGAAAGAAAAATGGCACACCGACTTCGGAACCGAACGTGCCGGCAAGCACAAAAAAGGGAGCGGCAGCAGCCCCTCGCCTGCAGTCGATGACCAGTTCATCTTCGGTTACTTCAAGAGCGGGGATCTGGCCTGCCTGACAAAAGAAGGAAAAATCGTCTGGCAGAAAAACCTGCAGAAAGAATATGGCGAAGACACCCTCTGGTGGGACCTGGGTACCTCGCCCGTCTTAACCGACAACCTGGTTGTGATCGCCTGCATCCAGAGCGACAATTCCTACATCGCCGCTTTCGATAAAGCGACTGGCAAAGAAGTCTGGAAACAGAGCCGCAACCTGGATGCCCCGAAAGAAGCCAATCAGAGTTACACGACTCCGGTAGTCGCCAAACAGAATGGTAAAGAAATCATCTACGTTCTGGGAGCCGACCATGTCACCGCCCACGATGCACAGAACGGTAAAGAAATCTGGCGCGTGGGGGGACTGAACCCCACTCAGCATGAATACTTCCGCTCGATTTCATCCCCCGTGATCAGCGATGGCTATCTGATCGCTCCCTATGCCCGCGGTGGTTCACTCACCGGAATCAAACTCGGTGGACAGGGAGATGTCACAAAATCCAATGTAGTCTGGACGAAAGAAGGGGAAGGCAAAGGCGCCTTCTCGGATGTTCCGACCCCAGCTGCTATTAACGGTCGCTTCTACGTCTGTTCGGATAAAGGTGAAGTGCTCTGCTTCGACATCAAGACGGGAAAACAGATCTGGGAAGGACGCCTGCCACGCAGCCGTCATAAATTCAGTGCCTCTCCGATTCTGGCGGACGGACATATTTATGTAACCCGCGAAGACGGAACCACCATGGTTGTGGAACAGGGAGACGAATTCAAGCTCGTTTCCGAAAACCCACTGGAAGGTATGGCCCTGGCCACACCGGTCTTCTCGGATGGTAAGATCTATCTGAAGATGACTGATAAACTGTATTGCCTCGGCAACAAGTAAAAACGCCTTCGATCAGGCTTTCTGAGGGACAGGTCACTCACCTGTCCCTCTTTTTTCGACTCAACTTCTGACTAAATGAAGCTAAGAAAATCATGACTGATCAACCTCAAATTAACCGACGCACGTTTCTGGGTGAAACCATGGCGGCAACAGCGCTGTCTGGACTGCGTGTGAACTCTGAACTCCAGGGAGCGGGGACTCAAAAGAAGTATCAGTTGTTCTGGGGCGATTTACATAATCACAACGCCGTCGGTTATGCAAAAGGATCACTGGAACGTTCCATTGACCTGGCACAGGAACACCTCGATTTCTTCGCTTTCACCGGACACGCTTCCTGGCATGATATGCCCAAGATGCCGGGCAACCGTCACATGAAATGGGTCAACGGATTCGAAGTCCACTCCAAACACTGGCCCAAGACCCGACAGTTGATTCAGGATGCGAACTCCGACGACTTCGTGGCGTTTCTGGGCTACGAATGGCACTCCAGCCAGTTCGGCGACTACTGCATGATCTTCCCCGAGGACCAGCCTGAACTGTTCCTGCCGAACCATGTCGAGAAACTACTCGACTTCGCGGAAGGGAATCAGGCACTGGCGATTCCGCATCACGTGGGTTACAAGCAGGGCTGGCGCGGTGCGAACTTCAAGCATTTCCGACCAGGAGCCTCTCCCGTAGTGGAAGTCTTTTCTGAACATGGCTGCACAGAAACCGACCGCAGCCCTTTCCCAATGATCCGCCACAGTAATGGGGGGCGTTCCGCATCGAACATGATTGTCCCCCAATTGCAGAAAGGAATGCGCTTTGGCTTTGTCGCTTCGTCCGATGATCACCTGGGCTATCCCGGTGCATACGGCGAAGGGGTGCTGGGTGTCTGGGCAGAAGATCTCTCTTCGCGTTCGCTGATGGAAGCGATTCGCGCCCGCCGCACTTATGCCGCCACGGGAGACCGAATTGCACTCGAAGTTTCGCTGAACGGTCACCCGATGGGCAGCGATGTGCCTGCAACCACCGATCGTCAGATCGACGTTCGCGTACAGGGCGAAGACGCGATCGCCAAGGTCGAATTGATTCGCAACGGCAAAGTCATTGAACGTCATTTCCCCGAAGATCACCTGGATGATAAACCGATTCTGCCCGGCAAAGTGAAATGCCGTCTGCAATACGGCTGGGGTCCCTGGGCGGATCTGGCGATGGGCCGCACCTGTTATTGGGATATGACCATCAAACTGGACGGCGGTCGTTTCACCCGCGCGATCCCCTGCTTCCAGTCAGCGCCCTTTAATGAAAAGCTGCGTGATAAACTCAAAGTCGTTTCGAATCAGGAACTTCGCCTCGATTCGAACACCACACGCGTCAACTGCTACGCCGAGGATCCCACCAAGGCCGTCGTCACCGAAATCGAAGGCACGCCCGACACCGTGCTCACACTGCAGATTCGCAAACCATACGAGAAAACCATCAGTGCCAAACTGCAGGATCTGATCGACGACAATGTCGTGGAATTCACGGGCGTATTTACCAGTGAAAGCTATATCGTACATCGCCTGGTTGGTCAGAGCGAATATTCGGCTCAAATCCGCTGGCAGGATCAGCGCCCCGATGCAAACTCAACCGACTGGTATTACGTACGCGTGACACAAAACAACGGACAACTCGCCTGGTCCAGCCCGATCTGGGTCGGTTAACCTCAAACACCACACTCCAAGACTCGCCACCTGAACTCACCCTTTGATGGAACCAGCATGAACACTCTACTTCGTCTGACTACTCTCTTGAGTCTTTTAATCCTGGCGGTCCCGTCACTCGCCCTGACTGATGAACCTGCCAAACCAGCCCCGGAATCTCAGCCCGCCGCGGAAGCAGAATTTCAAGATCCGTTACGCTTGATCCTGCCTCCCATCATTTACGCAATCCCCGGAATTGAAACCAGTGTCTACTTTGACAATGTGTCGCTGACGATCAACCCTGGGAACTACGTATTTGACGTGCACTGTAACCGGGGACATCTGCAGCAGGAACGCTGGACTTACACGCCCGACGAAAAAGAGATCGGCGATTACAAGTTCAAGCTGAACGTGCTGGATCAGAACAACAAGATCATCGCGTCCCAGGAATCACGCCTGCGGGTCGTCCCCACAGCGGCCGGTAAAGATAAGCCAACCAGTCTGCTGATGATCGGGGACAGCCTGACCCACAATTCGGTTTATCCCCGACACGTATTTGAACTGAGCGAAAAATTCCAGGGCCCTAAACTGAAACTGATCGGTTCTCACAACCCGAGCAATGAAGCGAATGTGCGACACGAAGGTTACGGCGGCTGGACTGCGGTCCGTTTTGCAACCCACTTCAAGGAAAATGCCCGCCAGGGAAATTACCGCGAACGAGGCAGCCCATTCCTGTATGCCGATGAATACGGGAAGCCGCAACTCGACTTTCCCCGTTACTGCAAAGAGTTCAATGACGGCAACGCGCCTGACCTGGTCACAATTTTCCTCGGCCCCAACGATGTCTATTCAGCCACGGATGAGAGCATTGAAGAACGCACGGACACGATGGTCAAGCATCTGGATATTCTGGTCAAGATGATTCACGATTTTAATCCAAAGACCAAAATCGGTTTCATGCTGCCCGTTCCGCCAGCCGCCAGCCAGGATGCGTTCGGTACCACCAATGGTCGGCAGCAGACACGCTGGCAGTACAAGCGTAATCAGCACTATGTCGCGGAACGGATGCTGAAACATTATGGTGGCAAGGAAGCAGAACAGATCTACCTGGTACCGACACACCTGAACCTTGACTGCGTGCACAACTATCCCGCGAAGCGAGTTCCCTGGAACTCCCACACCACAGAGGAAACACTGCGTCAGAACAACGCTGTCCACCCAGCCAGCAATGGTTACCTGCAGATCGGGGACAGCGTGTTCAGCTGGATTAAAGAAGTTTCCCGGTAAACCGGTCAGACAGTATCACAGAGTCGATCACTGCTGATCCAGTGCCGGAAACGGAAACATCTTTGACGGAGTACGGCCCGTTTTCATAATGGATTTGATGCGGGCCACGACTTCCGGATGCTGATCAGCCACGTCGTGTTGTTCGCCCGGATCATCTTTGAGGTTGTAGAGTTCGATCTTCATCTGCGGATTTTTCTTTCGCAACAGATTCTGACGCACACCTTTCCAGTCACCCATGTGAACCGCCTGCTGTCCCGTGTAAGCCGGAAACTCCCAGTAGAGATACTCGTGCTGCTTCTGCTCCTGCGGTTTGCCCAGCAGGGTCGGTACGAAGCTGATGCCATCAATGTCGGCAGGTGCTTTGGTTCCCGTCAGCTGTGCGATGGTGGGCATGACATCCCAGAACGCGGAGAGATGGTCGGTCACATCACCTTCAGGAATGTGTCCCGGCCAGCGAACCACCAGTGGCACACGGATTCCCCCTTCATATAGACTGCCCTTGAACCCGCGCCAGGGGCCTGCCGATTCAAAGAAGACCGAATCAGATCCGCCCAGGCGATCGTATGTCGGGCCGTTGTCAGAAGTGAAAAAGACCACGGTATTGTCATCCAGATTTAATTCTTTGAGCAGATTCATGATCTGGCCAACGCCTTTGTCCATGTGTGTGATCATGGCTGCATAACCGGCGCGGGGATCGGGGCGTTTGATGTATCCGCGATGTTTATAATCCTCTTCCGGAATTTTACCCCGGTATTCTGCTACCGATTCCTCCGGTGCCTGGATCGCCAGGTGCGGAACCGCGAACGGCAGATACAGGAAGAAGGGACGATCTTTGTTTTCACGAATGAATTCCATTCCGACTTCGACAAATTTGTCCTGCGAATAGGTTTCGCCATTCAAAGTCCGGTCGTTGCCCGGCAGCGTTTCTTTGGTGTGATTCCGCCAGAGGAAGCGGGGATAGTGATTGTGGGCATGCACCTGGCAGTTGAAGCCGTAAAACAGATCGAAGCCCTGCTTATTCGGGTCTCCGGTCGTCCCGAAGTGCCCCAGCCCCCACTTGCCCATGGCACCGGTGGCATATTGTTTCTGTTTGAGCATCTCTGCGATGGTGACTTCGGCATCGGGAATCGGATGCTGCCCCGGATACTCCCAGCCCTCTTTCTCTTTCATGTCCTGCACATAGTCAGGCTTGCCGTTATTCCGCACATAGGCATGTCCCGGATGTTTGCCGGTCATCAGGTTGCAACGGGAAGGGGCACAGACCGCATTTCCCGAATAGAACTGGGTGAAACGGATTCCGTCTTTGGCAAGCTTGTCGATATTCGGCGTCTTGATATATTTCTGGCCGTAACAACCCAGTTCTTTGTAGCCCAGGTCATCAGCGATAATGAAGACAATGTTGGGGGGCTGTTTGTCGGCTGCAGCTGCACTGGACACAGCGCTGGTCAGACAACCAAGAATAAACAGCGAGAATAAGACCACGGGGGCTGAACGGCGCATAATAAGCTCCTGAAGAATCAGACAGATGTAGGATCGTTGATTCATCCATCTTATACGCATCTCAGACCGTGGTGCAACAATGGTCTGCTTCGATTTCCCGGGTCAGAGCCGTTCTCAGCTCCAGTGATAATCCTGCTGCTTGCGAAATCCGTTGAGCATCAGTGAGCCGTCAGCATAGACATCCAGGGTGCTGTACCCGTTATTTGTCGGTCCTGAACCTTCCACCATTGCCACCATTGTGCAGTAATGGATACCACCAATTTCTGAGTATTTATTCCGGTGACTGTGCCCCTGAAAGACCGCAGCGACATTGCCCGCTGATTCCAGGACCTTACGGACTTCCGAAGAATTCTTGACGGCGTGGGCATCCGTGTCTTTCAGATCGAGCGGCTGATGTACAAAGACGATGGTCGGCAGCTTTGTCTGCTGGAGATCATCCTTGAGCCACTTCAATTCAGAGGCAGGCATATTAGCATCAGTCCATTTGAAATTGTGACGCCCGTAAGGTGTACCATCGCTTTTGAAACAGGAATCGAGCACAACAAAGTGATAGCCGCCCCGATCAAAGGAGAAATAGGACTCCTTCTGGCCCACCCCTTTCAGGAACTCTGCTTTGGTCAGCTGGTCGACACAATGATTCCCCAGCACAAAATGTCGCGGGTAGGGAATGGCATCGATGGCTGTAACAATGGTCTGCAGATGTTGCTTCTCCTGCTCCAGCGATTTGCCGGAATCGATCAGATCGCCATGGAAGACCACGAAGTCAGGCTCGTCTTTCTTAAACTGAGTAACTGCTTCGTCCAGTTTCTTCAAAGTTTCCCGATAGTGACGCGAGCCGCCCGGTGGCTTATCTGCGTAGTGCAGGTCCGTAACCAGCCCCACCCGGACGGCGCCCCTTTGTTTCTGATCAGCGGCAGCCGCCAGTTGCCCCAACGGCGCTGCAGTCAGTCCGCCTAGAACCAGGGCTCCCTGCTGGAGAAAAGCACGTCTGCCTAATGAAATTCGGGAGTCAGGTTTGATTGGGGACATGGAATCACCTCTTCTGCCGGTGCCGGTTTTATATTTATTGACGTAAAGTCTTATTGTTGCATATATTTATGAAGATTCAATGACTCAGAAGTGAATTTATCTGCTGAGAATCGGCTGAAAAATCTCAAAGAATCCTCATTGACATATCGTAACATCACGATATTATATACATGAGGTAAGATTATGAAACTGAAAGAAACTCCCAATTATGATGGCCCCGCACTGGAACAGGCAGCTGAATGCCTGAAGGTTCTGGCACACCCGGCCCGTATCCGTATCGTGCAGTTGCTTCTGCGCGGACGGTACACCGTGGGTGAGTTGGCTGAAGACTGTGGAATTCCCAGCAACGTTGCTTCAGAGCATCTGCGGCTGATGCAGCGCTGTGGTTTCTTTGTGAGTGAACGGGAAGGCCGGAGCGTCTACTATAGTGTGGCCGAGCCTCATTTAAACAAGATCATGGATTGCATCGAAGGACGTTTTTTCCAGTCCTGAGCATTTTTTTACAACAACATATCGTATATTCACGACATTACGAGGTATCAATCATGGCAGAAGTCAAAACCATCACACCGGAAGCACTGGCCCGACTGCACAGTCAACAGGACGTTGCAGTTATCGACGTACGGACTCCTGCGGAATTCCGGGAAGTCCACGCTACAATCGCCCGCAACATCCCCCTGGACAAGATCGGGACAGACCATATTGAAGAGCTGACAAACGGCAGCACAGACGAGCCGGTCTACATTATCTGTCAGAGCGGCAACCGTTCGTCCCGCGCCTGCCAGAAACTGATTGATGCAGGCTGCCCGAACGTAGTCAGCGTCGAAGGGGGCACCAAAGCCTGGGAAGCACAGGGGTTGCCCGTTGAACGTGGTAAGAAAACTATTTCCCTGGAGCGTCAGGTTCGGATTGCAGCTGGTTTCCTGGTCTTTACCGGTGCCATGCTGGGCATGTTCGTTAACCCCTGGTTCAGTGGGATCTCGGCGTTCGTCGGGGCAGGATTAATGTTTGCCGGCATTACTGATACCTGTGGGATGGCGATGGTACTCGCCAAAATGCCCTGGAATCAGGTTTCCGGCTGTGAACAGCAACAATGTCAAAAAGCAGCTTAAAAGCGGAGGGACCTGCAATGTTCTTTCAACGTTACTATCTGGATTGTCTGTCGCTGGCATCTTACATGATTGCCGATGAAGAAACGGGCGACGCGGTTGTCGTCGACCCCCAACGTGATATTGAGATCTACCTCGAAGATGCGAAAGAGCACGGCCTGCAAATCAAGCACGTGATCTTGACTCACTTCCACGCCGATTTCATCGCCGGTCACATCGAACTGCAGAAAGCCGTAGGCGCTCAGATCTATCTGGGCAGCAGGGGCGCAGCAGAATTCCCTCACCAGTCCCTCTCGGAAGGTGATGAAGTACTGATGGGTTCTGTGAAAATCACAACCATGGAAACCCCGGGGCACACGCCGGAAGGCATCTCGCTGGTCGTGTATGACCTGAATGAAAATCCGGATCAGCCCAAAATGATTCTGACAGGAGACACCCTCTTCCTGGGAGACGTTGGTCGCCCTGACCTGCTGGCTTCTCTGGGTGTCACCGCCGAGGAATTGGGAGGCATGTTGTATGACTCTCTCCATGAGAAGATTCTGAAGCTGCCTGATGAAACTCTGGTCTATCCAGCGCATGGGGCGGGCTCCATGTGTGGAAAACAGCTCAGCAGTGAAGCGGTCACCACACTCGGTGAGCAGCGGCGCTATAATTACGCCCTGCAGCCAATGAGCAAAGCCGCCTTTATTGACATGGTGACCACCGATCTACCGGAAGCACCTCAGTACTTTGTGCACGATGCGATTCTCAATCGCAAGGAACGTCAGACCCTGGATGAAAGCATCAAAGCCGCCTGGCATGCCTACTCGCTCGTTGAAGTACAGCAGATGCTCAACAGCGGAACACAGGTGATCGACGTCCGAGATGCCGCCGAATTCGCAGCAGGCCATCTTAAAGGCAGCATCAATATCGGTCTGGAAGGTCGCTACGCCACCTGGGCAGGTACGATGCTGGATAAGCAGGCCCCCATCGTGGTGATTGCCAGTGAAGAAGATCAGATCGAAGAAGCAATCATCCGCCTGGGACGGATTGGTTTTGACCACGTAAAAGGATTCCTGAAAGACGGCCTCAACAGCCTTCAGGACCACCCTGAACTGGTCTCTCAAACCAGGCGGATTTCTGCCCAGGCCATGCAGGAACTGGACGAGCAGGTCACCATTATCGATATTCGCACGCCCGCTGAATGGAATACAGGGCATATTGAGAACAGCATCAACATCCCCTTAAATCACCTGGCAGAGCATCTGTCTGAGATCCCCCGGGACCAGACCGTGATCGTCCACTGCCAGGGAGGCTATCGTTCTTCGATTGCCGCCAGCCTGCTGGAAAAACAGGGATTTGACAATATCATCGATCTGGTCGGCGGCTTTAAAGCCTGGCAGACCATCGCTGCCTGAGAATCCTTAGCAGCATCTGATTTTGCGGAAGGCGGAAAATATCGCCACAGGTACAATAGAAAAACCTTTGCCCGATCTATTAAAATGGGGCAAAGGTTTTTTATTTATCCCTGACAGGTTTTACCATGGTACTCCTGCCCGCATCTCGACGGAAACGACATCTCAATGCGGCCGAAGGCTATCTGATGCTGGAAATGCCCGTGCAGGCGCTGCGTGAGCTGTCTCACATTACCGGTCAAGATCGTGACTCGGAAAAGTACTGCCGTTTTCTGGGGCAGTCGCTGCAACTGGCCGAGCGGTTTACCGAGGCACTCGACGCTTATCAGGACGCTTACGAAAAAAATCCCCAAAACCTGACAACGCTGATGGGGATGGCCTGGTGCTTTAAACGTACCGATCAACTCTCCTCTGCAATCGGGATCATGGAAGAAGCCTACCAGCATCATGCTGACGAACCTGTTGTGCTTTACAATCTGTCCTGCTATTTTGCGCTGGCGGACGACAAAGCCAACGCGCTGTCGTGGCTGGGGCGTGCTTTACGCATGGAACCCCGTCTGACGAAACTGATTCCGGAGGAATCAGACTTCAATACACTGCGAAACGATAAAGATTTTCAGTTCGTCGTCGAAGCTGCAGAAGGTAACACATCACAAAATTCCTGACTGCAGGATGACCACCTCACGGTGCATGCAGATCGGACTCTCTTTTTCAAATCGACTGGCCTGGCAAGGAATCGAAAGCCATTATGACGAATATAGACACTCAACGACTGAAGCGGCTCTGTGAAGACCTCTGCCAGTCCATTCGTCCCGCGGAAAGTGAAGCACTGGAAGCCGCCCGCCAGTATGTGATCCGGGAACTCGAAGCCTCCGGATGGGAGATCGAACGGCACCCGTTTCAGGCTCAGGATTCCATGCTGGTCACGTTCTCAGGTCAGAACCTGATTGCCCGGCATCCCCGGTTGTCTGATCCGGAGAAACCATTATTCTGTATCGGCGCGCACCTGGATACGCGTCCCGAATCGCCCGGTGCGGATGACAATACCAGTGCCGTCGCTGCCCTGCTGGAACTGGGACGCCTGCTTCCCGAATTACAACAGACAGGCGGTGCGTGGAGTATTGAGCTGGTGGCGTTTGACCTGGAAGAAAACGGAATGCTGGGTGGAGCAGAACACGCCCGCCTGCACCAGGAAAAAAAGACAGATCTGCGCGGCATGGTTTCGCTGGAAATGCTGGGCTACTGCGATCCCACTCCAGGCAGTCAGATGCTGCCACGTGAGCTCGTCGGCATGTATCCCGATACGGGCGATTTTATCGCCGTCGTTGGTAATCAGAACTCCGGAAAGCTGATCGAAGCATTTAAAACCGGTCTCAAAACAGTGGAAACACTGCCGGTCGAAATCTTACAGGTTCCGCAAAATGGCGAAATGCTGCAGGCCACGCGTTTAAGTGACCATAGTCCGTTCTGGGATGCCGGTTATCCCGCACTGATGATTACCGACACCAGTTTCTTAAGAAATCCGCATTACCATCAACCCTCCGATACCGTTGATACACTCGATTTCGAGTTCCTGACGAAAGTAACGCAAGGGAGCCTGGAAGCAACCAGGCAGATCTTGAACCAGGGCTACTAGACCAACTATCCGTTCCACTCTGCTCGAAAAGGGCTTTTGACAGAAAAATGAATGACGCCACACAGGAAGATAAAGAACTGCTGCAGATCTCTGAACTTTCCAGACCCCAGCGCCGCGTGCTGGGGGTTTTACTGGAAAAAGCGTTTACGACTCCCGATCAATATCCACTGACACTCAAAGCAGTTACCACCGGTTGCAATCAGAAGAGCAACCGCGATCCCATCAGCAATTACAGTGAGACGCAAGTATATGAAACCCTGGAATCGCTGCGTGAATTAGGACTTGTAGCCGTAATTCATTCCGACAGTGGTCGCACAGAACGTTACCGCCATTACATGCGTCATCGTTTTAATTTTACCGAACCCCAACTGGCCATCCTGACTGAACTCTGGCTGCGGGGTCGCCAGACGATGGGAGAACTCCGCGGCCGGGCGAGTCGCATGGTGCCGATTGAGACTCTCGAACAGTTGCGAGCGGAATTTAAGGGACTTCTTGATCAGAAGTATGTACAATCAAATGGCAGCATTGAACGACGCGGCATCGAAGTCGATCACAACTGGTACAAGGAAAGCGAAGGCAAAGCGCTGGGATTCGATTCTTCAGCCGACAGCGAGCCTGAGGAAACGCGTCCTGCCCCCACTCCTGCTCCCGTTGCTACAGTCAACAATGCCAGCTCGGATCTGGGAGCCTTACAAGAAGCCGTAGAGCGTCTGCAGTCCGACAACCAGCAGCTGTCACAACAGATAGCATCCATGGCCGACGTGGTTGAACAGTTACAACAACAGCTGGCAGATCTCAAACAGGAACTGGGCAGTTGAATCTGATTGGTACAGACCGAGGCATCAATATGAAAACGATCTCCTGGGCATCCTGTCTCTGGCTGTTCCTGTTTCTGCTCCTCGCCATCGATTCCACATGTTGCAACGCAGCCTCGCGTCCGAACCTGATTTCCATCGTCACTGACGACCAGGGGCGCTGGGCCATGGGCCTGTATGGAAACAAACAGATCCATACTCCCTATATGGATCAGATTGGAAAGCAGGGAGCGGTCTTTACAAATGCCTTTGTTGCCACCCCGGTCTGCTCCCCCAGTCGGGCCACGTTCCTCTCCGGCCGTTATCCTACCGAGTTGAGAATCACAGATTACATCTCCCCTGATGAAGCCCGCGAGGGCGCGGGGTTGCATGCTCCCATCTGGCCCGCAGTATTACAGAAAGCCGGTTACCGAACGGCCCTGATCGGAAAGTGGCACCTGGGCGAACAGGCCGACTTCCATCCGCGGAAAAAAGGCTACGACCACTTCATGGGATTTCTTTCGGGAGGCACCCGGCCGATGGACCCCATTCTGGAAATCGAAGGGGTAACAGAAAAACAGACAGGCCCCCTGCCCGATTTACTGGTCGATAATGCGATTCAGTTTGTCAGGGAATCCAAAGACAGACCATTCGCACTCTGTCTGCACTTCCGGGCTCCGCATACTCCTTATGGCCCGGTCCCTGCTGAGGACTCATCCCACTACGAAGGCATCGAGATCGAGATGCCCATCGCCGAGGGACTGATCCCGGAACAGATCAAGCAGAAAAACAAAGAATACTATGCGAGCATTTCCTCAGTGGACCGGAACATCGGTCGCCTGCTCAAGGAACTGGATCAGCTACAGCTCACGGAAAATACCCTGGTGATCTTTACCAGCGACCATGGTTACAACAACGGCCGCCACGGCATCAGTACTAAAGGCAACGGTCACTGGCTGGCGGGAGGAATCACCGGTCCCAAACGTCCCAACATGTGGGACACTTCAATCCGCGTTCCGCTGGTGATGCGCTGGCCACGTGTGATACAGCCGGGCACCCGCTTCGATGAGATGGTCTCTAACGTGGACATGTTCAAATTTGTCCTGGGAGCACTCGACCTTCCCCTGCCTGAAAATGCGTCCTTACATGGAATCGATTACTCTCCCCTTTTGTTCGGCAAATCGATTCCAGAACGAACCGCGATTTACGGCCAGTATGACCTGCACAATAACGGGTTGGCCTACATGCGAATGATCCGCACCGAAAAATGGAAGTTCGTCAAACACTATCGGGCCCGGTACATGGACGAACTATATGACCTTGAGGCAGATCCGGACGAGACCCGGAATCTGATACGACGACGGATGCCCCCGGGATCGAAAGACAAAGCCGCAGAGCTGGAACAACAGCTGATCGAGTGGCAAAAGTCGATTCAGGACCCCATTTTGAAACCTGCTTACCAGTAAGTAAACCAATACGATTTAACGTAACGTCTGTTCCCTGTACGATTTGCAGAAGATTACCGTTTTTTGCTTTATATCCATCAACATTTGTACGGAATTCGTATAAAACCGGAATAGGCACCAGTTTTGACCAAATTCTATTTAACCTTCGAGGAATAATATGCTTTCGATTTCCCGCTTTAGCCTGCTACTCTGTCTGCTGATGATTACCGTTGGCTGCCAGAAAGGCTCCGAATCAGGCAGTGAAAATCAAACCGCCGACAGCAGCCCCGCGGAAACCGCTTCCAATGATGCTGAGATGCCTGAAGCCGATAAGACCGCGAAAGCGGATGACAAATCTGCTGAAGAAAAAGAGAAAGAAAACCCCGAAGCGTTCAAAATGCCGGAAACGGTTGAAGGCAACTGGATTCTGGTCCTGCCTCAGCAGCAGCAGTTGATGCCACTCTACCTGTTGCGCGTCATGACCGAAGTCAAATCCGCCGAGGGAGATCAAAAAGAAAAATCCGATTTTCAGGGTGTCAAAATCGTCTCTCAGGGTCCGAACGTAGCCCCTGCCAAAATCGTCTCCTCAAAGACGACCGACCAGACCGTCACATTTGTGGAAAGCCTGTTGGATGATAAAGGCAAGGAATTCATTCAGCTCAGCTTCGAGGGATCACTGAATAAAGAACGTGGCGCGATCTACGGCAATATCAGTTTCAACAACGATAACTGCATTCCCGCCCTGATGCTCTTCACCATTGAAAAGGATCTCTCCAAGATCAAAGAGCCGATGCCTTCTCCCGGTGCCCAGGAACTGATCCAGGCCATGCAGTCGCAAGATCCATTCAAACCGCTGAATGAATTCACCGAGAAGATGCAGATGTTCCCGCTGGCTCTGGATGCATTTCCTCCCCTGCTGGCCTTCGCTTTGAGCAGTGATAAAGATACCAAAACCATCGAAGATATTATTAAACGCTATACCGAAACCTCTGCTCTCTGGGGTAAACGGATGGAGGCCAGCACCCTGGTGCGGATCACGTCCATGCTGGCACGGACTGATAAAAACAGCGATATGGCCACGAAATATATGGATCAGTTCAACAAGCTGGTCAAAGAAGGCGTCAAACCGCTCAGCAGTTGGGATCAGGAAATGGCGCTGGCTAAAGCTCGTGTCGGACTGAAATCCAAAGATCCGGAAAAGATTAAAGCAGCCGGTGCACTTCTGGAATCGGAAGCGAAAAAATATCCTCACGACAGAGAGTTGATTACTGAACTGGTCAGCTATGAAAAAGAACATGGCAGCATTGATAAAGCCATCGAGCATCTGGGAATCCTGGCCAGCTCTCCCCTTTCCGGCCGTGAACGTCAGATGATTGCGGCTTCCAAACAGAGTCCTCAGACAGTCAAGTTCGATGATCCGCGGGAGACTCTGACCGAACTCTGGAAAAAGAAACACGGCTCCACCGAGGGGCTGGACAAATACCTGGCTGAGTCCTTTAAACGCTTCCTCGACAGTTTCGTATCTAAAGAAGCGAAGGAAGTCGACCTCAAAAAAGGAAATCGAACTTCACTGATTGAGTTATTCACCGGTGCTTCCTGCCCACCCTGTGTGGCAGCAGACCTGGCCACCGGAGTAGTTGAGTCTTCATTCCCCGCTTCTAAAGTCATCGTACTGCGTTATCACCAGCACATTCCGGCACCGGATCCGCTGACCAACTCAGACTCCGAAGCACGGTTCTTTTACTACAACCACCGTGGTACTCCTTCGATCAATCTGAACGGTCAACAGGTCTTTGGGGCAGCCGGCGGAGTGGAAGAAGTTGAATCTTCCTATGACTCACTGGTCGAAGCGTTGATTCCAGAACTCTCAGCAGACACCGAAGTCAAAATCGAACTCTCTGCCGCTGCGAAAGATGGCAAGCTGGAACTGGAAGCCAATGTCAGCGGAACAGATAAGATTAAAGAACCGCTGCACCTTGTCGCCGTCCTGGCCGAAGACGAACTTCACTATGAAGCTCCGAACGGCATCAACCTGCATGAAATGATCGTTCGGTCGATGCTGGGTGAACCAACGGGTGTCGCTGCCAAAGATGGCAAACTGAGCCTGACCAAAACCCTGGACCTGGACGAATTCAAAGGTCGTATCAGCGATTACCTCTCCGCCTTTGAGGAAAAATCCGGTGCAAACTTCACCGGTGTCCCACTTGCTCTGGAAAAACTGCACTTCGTGGTATTCGTGCAGGGCGAACTCTCGAAAGATGTTTTCCAGGTTGCTTCGGTTCCTGTAAGTGGTAAGCTCACTTACAAATCGGAACTCGCCGAGCCTGCCAAAGAGAAACCCGCTCCCGCGAAAGAAAAACCTGCCAAGGAAGCAAAACCTCCGGTGAAAGCTGATAAACCTGAAGCCAAAACCGAGGCCAAACCTGAAGCAGATAAGAAACCTGCTGAGGCAGAGAAAAAAGAAGCGGCTAAACCAGAGGATAAAAAACCGGAAGCCTCTAAGCCGGAATCGAAGAAAGAAGCTGCTAAATCTGACAAATAGTTTTCAGCCTGAGCTGTAAAAATAACAAAACAGGGCATGGATCATCCATGCCCTGTTTTAGTTCAAGCCACTTTCAGCCAGGAGACTGTTCACTCATTGTCGGTCGGAGGGTTGGGGACCAGTTTTTCGATCTCACCATCCTGACCTTTGACTTCTTCACCAAACAGGGCATTCCCGTCAAGCGTTGTCAGCTTAGTCATGCGAGCCGGAGCAGGCTCGCGACGAATCTGACGGAACCGGGTTGTGGCTTTGCCCATGCGGGTATCTCGCTGATCCATGATCACGCGGGCTGCTTCACGAACTTCTGCATCGCTCAGTCGCTTCAGGTTACCCAACTCGGCCAGCGGTTCCAGGATGCGGGTCGCTTTCGATACAGTGCTTTCCATCAGGATAATGTCGAGCATTTCGCGTCGCATGCCCTGCATGGAAGCGATCTGTTCTTTCACGCTGTCCTGCAGCTCTCCCAGAACTTCCAGCGTTTCAGCAGCTTCGACCACGCGGTCCGTTTCAGCCAGCAGTTTCGTCTGAATATCCATCAACGATTTCAAGTTGGTGTCAGCCTCCGTCAGTTTCAGATTCTCATCAGTCAGTGTCTGCTGCAGCGAGACCATCAGCTCAGCGTGCTTCTGAGCGGCTGCCAGCGGTTCTGACTGGGAAATCAGGCTCTGCTGCAGGTCGATCATCTTCTGGCTGTTGGTACGGGCAACTTCCAACTGCTCTGACTGATCAACAATCTGCTGCTTGAAATTCAGAAACTCACTAAAGGCTGTCTGAGCATCTTTGATGCCTGTGGACTGATTAGCAGCCAGCTTCTGCAGCTTGATCATTTCATCCAGTGTCGACTGGGTCTGTTTGACCTGCTGCTCCTGTGAGGCCAGGCGATCCTGCATCGCCAGCATATCATCCAGCGCGGTACGGGCTTTGGTGGTTAAGCCTTCCTGCTGGAGAACCTGTTTCTGAAACTGATCGATCTTTTGGATGGAAGCGAGCGCCTCTTCCGTCTGCTCAGCTTCTTTTTCCAGTAAGATTCGAAGATCGCGAATCTCTGCCACAGCTACTTTGGCTTCGGAGAGCTGTTTGGCCTGTGAATTGAGTACGGTCAACAGATTGTTGACCTGCCAGGCACTGGTTTTGGCACCAACCAGTTTATCCATATCCTGTTGGACTGACACCAACTCTGACTGCAACTGACCGATCTGACTCAGCATCGGCCGTGCTACTACAAAATACATACTAAGAAGACCAGCGGCCACTCCAACAAGCATCATTGCCCAGGTGTTCTGGATTGTCGAAAGGCGTGCGTTGGTATCTAAACGATATTGTCTTTCCCCTGAAGTCCTCAAGGCTCTATCTCCCAGCGTGATGATTTAACTCGGACGTAAAATTGGCACATCCTGTAGGTTTTGACCATGCATCCTTGCAAAACCATTACTGCTGTACTACCTAATATCGCCATTTTGACATTTGAAGTTTCTTCATTCTTGCCCAAATCCCCAAACAATTCCAAAAATTCTGCTTGCTCGAATCACGTTCGTGACCTATGTCTGTCACCTGATTTTTCACTCAACCCGTTTGACAGCAATGACAATCGTGGTGCCAACATGATAAAGTGTGTGCTGGCTTTCATTTGAGATACGAGGATATAAGCATGCTGGAAATTCAAATCGATTATGCCACTCTGGAAGACTGCGAAATCATTACGCATTTTAATCTTGAGCTGGCGCGGGAAACGGAATCAAAAAATCTGGATCAGGACCTGGTACGCACAGGCGTGGTGGAGTCACTGGGTGATTCGCGCGGTTGTCAGTATTTTGTGGCCCGCCATCAGGACACCGTGGTTGGTCAGATCATGTTCACCCGCGAATGGAGTGACTGGCGTAACGGAGAATTCTGGTGGTTCCAGAGTGTGTACGTCGATCCGGCATACCGCCGGCAGGGAGTATTCAAACAGCTGTCCGACCACGTGGAAAAACTGGCTCGCTCCAAGCCCGATGTCGTCGGCCTGCGTCTCTATGTAGAAAAAGAAAACGACCGTGCGCAGTCTACCTACCACCAGTTGGGGTTTGGCTTTCCCGGCTACCAGGTGATGGAAAAGATGCTCGATCGTTGACGGAAGGCCCCCAGACGACCAAAATCGAGTCTGGATCTCCGCCTGCGCCACGGCTCCAGTTAACGAATCACTACTCCAGGAAGAACATCCATGTCACAATCTGAATCAAGTGAAATCCTGCTCCCCAAACTGACCCGCCGCGAATTCCGCGAGCGTATGCAGTCCGGCGAACTGAAAGCCTGCATCATCCCCGTGGCAGCCACAGAGCAGCATCTGGAACACCTGGCCATGGAGCATGACTGGAGAAGTGTCATGCTGGTCGCAACCGAGGCCGCTCGCCTGCTGTCACCGGAAGTTCTGGTGGCACCTTCCATGAATATTGGAATCAGCGAACACCACATGCGACACCCCGGTACATTATCCGCACTGCCCGGCAGCTGGCTGAGCGTGCTGTTTGACACCATTCGCAGTATGCACCATGCCGGCTTCACAAATATCCTGGTGCTCAACGGCCATGGTGGAAACATTGCCCCCTGCCTGGGAATGTGGGGACAGTTCCAGCAGCGGCTGGAAATCAATCTGCATTTCGAGTCCTACTGGAATCTACTGCCTGAAGAAGTCGCCCTGGCGAATCTGAAAACCGAACGCTGGCCCGGTCATGCCCAGGAATTCGAAACCGCATTTGCCATGGCGGCGTTCCCGGAAAATGTCCGGAACGACGCGATGCAGGATCAGGAAGACAAAGAACCCCTGGAAGCCACTGCAGAGGCAGGGCAGAAGATGATTGACGAGATCGTCAAACAGGTCGCCGGGTACGTTTCAGGCATGATTGATGGCAGCAACACTGTCGAGATCCCCCCGTTTCACCCCTGAGCATGAAACGGGGAGAATTATTTTAGCCTCTATTTCGCGGGCTGACAGTAACTCAACGCCAGCAACGCATATGCGGTTGCCAGATTGGGATCTGATTCATACCAGCGTTTCTGGGTGTTGGTCCAGCTCCCGTTTTCGTTTTGCAGTTCAGCCAGTTGATTGACCAGTTCGGCCCGCCAGTTGTGGGCCGTACCCTTTTCATCTTTAAACTCATCGACCTGCATCGCATCCAGTGCTTTCGCAAAAGTATGGAAGTAGTAATACAGGCCCATCAGCCCCATGCCGGGATTTTCCTTCAACGTATAATGACGTCGGATCCACTCGGTAGCGGCTTTGACTCGCTTATCCTTCTCATCAACGCCGGCAAAAATCATGCTTTTCAGACCTGCATAGGTCATGCTGCCATAAGAACGCAGTCCGCCATCCGGAGTTGTCCCCGCCTGCGAAGTTCCCCCCGCTGCTGGCGTGTAGTAGAAACCGCCGTCATTGACTTTCGAAGCAAAGGGCGTCGTATTAAATTCCGATTCCAGGTTCTGAGTTCGCGATACGAACACAAGCGCCTTCTGAATTGCAGGGTCGTCTGATTTCACTCCAGCCTTCCGCAGCGCTTCGATCAGAAACTGGGTATTGGAAAGGTCAGGACGCTGATGCCCCCCGTAGCCGGCACCACCATAAAAAGTGTCGGAAGACTCGATTCCTTCCCCTTTATCCCACTGCAGCCCGCGAAGAAATTTCTCTGCATTCTTGATGGTCTGATCATAACGACCATCTTTATTGGCTGCATGCAGCGCCATGATCGAGATACAGGTTTCATAGTTACGGTGATTACTTTTCGAGTAGTAAATTCCGCCATCTTTCTGAATGTAACCTTCCAGTCGCTTCAGGGCTTTCGCCACAACGGGGTCGCTGGCAGGCACACCACTTTCCAGCAAGGCAGTCGTGACCAGTGCACTGATACCGGGTACGGTTTCAGTCGTCCACAGGCCGTCTTCCAGCTGGCTGTTTTTTAAATAATTGATGCCGGCTTTCTGGATCTTCTGCAACTTCTCCACATCGACCTTTTTAGCCGGTGCGTCGGCAGCAAAACTGACTGAAGCCAGCGCAGCCCAGGCCACTGCACAGATTCCGACAAAACTCAAAACTCGTCTGCTCGATAACATCAACAGTTCCTCACTCTCGTTCTTTCAAGGATATCACTCAAAGATCAGCATCATCCCTGCATTCCGGATTTTAGACGGAACTAAAAGAGAACTCAGCTCTGTGACGCCCGGGACAGAGCCTGCACCTTAAGACAGGAAAAACACTACGATGGGGTACCAGAGGGTACATCCTGATTATATCCGTCCCCCATTCAGATAGAAAATGACGATTTCCGGTTTTCATAAAAATTTGTCAGCGTCATGGATAACCGTACCCTGTTTCCTCTATAATCGGCTGTGTAATTCCTGAATTCAGGATTTCTGGCTTAAATTCATTCTCCGGACTGACTCAGTACTCCACCCATGGCGACAGCAACTTCAGAACTGGACCAGGCGCAGACCTCAGCCGTCTATCAGGAAGAGGTCTATTCTAATCAGCCTCGAAAACTGAGCCTGGACATGCAGATTGAAACCCCAGAGAATGTCATTCTGACCTACCAGCTGGCAGGGCCGGCACAACGCTATCTGGCCTATCTGATTGATCTTATCATCCGCATGGTTGTCATGATTGGATTACTGATGTTCGTCATGCCGATGATGAGTCTGGTCTTGCCCGGAACCGCCCTCGGCCTGTTCCTGGTTCTGATGTTCCTCAATACCTGGGGTTACTACACGATCTCAGAAGGATTCTTCAAAGGACAATCCATCGGGAAACACTTTTGTGGTATCCGCGTAATCCGTGAAGGGGGCTACCCAATCACCTTCTGGCCCGCCGTACTGAGAAACCTCGTGCGAAGTGCTGATGCGATTATGTTCTATGGAATCGGCATCACCTCCATGCTGCTGACACGGCGTTTCCAGAGACTCGGAGATCTGGCTGCAGGCACAGTCGTAATCCAGGAGCGTTCGCTGAAACTCCCTCGAAAACCCGTGATTCTGGATAAAATCAAACCCCTCGACAAAAATGAAATCGGCAGCTTCCTTCCGCGAGACGAAGTCCTGTCGCTGATCGACGAATTTATCGGACGCCGTCATGTTTTGACCTATGAACGGGGGCATGCCCTGGCAGCAATTCTGGCACAAAATCTGGCCGATCGACTGCACTATTCCGGGGACCCGAAAAAAGTGACTCACTACCCCATGGCATTTCTCGCAGCCGTCTATAAAACATTCAGCTTCAGTCAGGCTGAAGAAGAACAGGATGTGGTCTCCGAATACCTGAAACAGTCTGGCTTCGGGGAGTTTCATGATGAATAAGCATAAGTTCATTCAGCAACGCAGACCCCAGTGGAAACGATTCGAAGAGTTTCTGTACGGCACCTCCCGCAAATCCCTGTCCAAACTGGAAGCGGAACAGATCACGGAATTTTCCCGGCTGCTTCGTGAAGTTTCTCACGATCTGGCCACCATTCGCTCCCGCGGCTGGGGACACGACCTGATCTCTTACCTGAACGATCTGGTCGCGCGCGGGCATAACCTGTTTTATGGCGCCCCGCCCAGCAATCTCTCCGTTTTTTATCGCTATGTGTCCCTCGAATTTCCCCGTCTGTTTCGCGCCAACATCGGCTACTTCCTGACAGCCTGCCTGTTGTTCTTTCTGCCTCTGGGGATCAGCTGGTACGTGGTGCAGAACAATCCCAGTCTCGCCTCGCGGGTCATCCCCGAAGAAATCATGTCCCGCTTTGACACGATGTATTCAGACCATGGCGAGTCTGATCCGGACAATGCGAGCGAGGAGGATTCAGAGTCGGAATCAGAAGGGAGATCCAGCTTTGGAGATGAACGGGCAACCATGGCCGGTTTCTACATCAACAATAACGTGGGCATCGCATTGAAATGTTTCGCGCTGGGAATTCTGCTCGGCATCGGCACCGTTTATACCCTGCTGTTTAATGGAATTTTTCTGGGAGCCGTCTCCGGTTACGTCATCAGCCAGGGACACGGTGAGCGTTTCTTAAGCTTTGTTATCTCGCACGGTTCTTTTGAACTGACGGCCATTGCCGTTGCGGGAGGCGCCGGACTGATGCTGGGAAATGCCCTGATTCATCCGGGCCAGAGAACGCGATTTCAGTCGTTGCAGGTTCGCGGACTGGAAGCAGTGCAAATCGCAGGCGGCGCGGCTGTCATGCTAGTGGTAGCGGCATTGATTGAAGCCTTCTGGTCTCCCTCTGATGTATCCCCCATGTTGAAGTACAGTGTCGGCAGTGTGCTCTGGTTGATTGTTTTTCTGTACCTCGCTTTTGCCGGACTCCAGTCTGATGAAACGGGTGAGACCGCAGCTCAACCAGGTCCTTCTGAGAAACCAGGGGAGCTTCCATCGGCATGATGCGTTTCGAGAAGATCAATATCGCTCTGGTACCCCGGAAGGCCAGCAGTTGCCTGGACCTGGCGATCCGTTTCTATGGACGGTTCCTGATCCCGATCCTCAAACTCTGGGCGATCATCGCGATCCCGGCCTGCACCCTCGTGTATTGCCTCAGCTATTATTTTCTGCTGGACCTGCGGATGGCACTGACTGTGGCCTTCTTTGCCTCATCGCCGCTGGGGGTTCTGCTCACCTGGAATTCAGCCCTGTTTGCGTTCGGAAACACTCCGGGCATGGGAAGCCTGAGACGCCAGTTCCAGTTTCGAATGATTCCTTTGATGCTGTTCTGCCTGGCAGAGAGAGCCCTGTTCTTTATCGGTCCTGCCCTGCTCTTCTTTTCCGGTAATATGCTCGGCCTGCTGGGATTCATCTACTGTTTCTTTCCCGGCATCTGGATTCTGGTACGCAGCGGATTCCGGGTCGAACAGGCTGTTCTGGATTATGCAGGTGTCGCCTCGCAGGAAGATGCCTCGCACGATCATCGCACAAAAGACCTGATCAAGACCAACTTCGGCTCACTCTTTGGCCGGGGACTGGCGATCTTTCTCTTCTGCTACATCCTGACACTGATCCTGTTTATCACCTTCGACTACCTCTGCTACACCCTGCTGGAGTTCCCGATCCTGATTGGACAGATCCCCTACCTGCTGGATCCGAAAACCGCCGATGATACGCTGATCAATATCATGCTGTTGATGACAACAGACCCCCGCGTGCTGGCCATGCTGACGGCATTCATCCTGCTGGTCTATCCCATTGGCCGCCTGGCCTGGTTCTTTACTTATATCGACCTGCGCGTGCGACTGGACTGCTGGGATATGGAACTCCGAATGACCGAAGTCTCTGAGAATCTGACATTCAAGGAGGTTTCGTTATGACAGCCTCTCGAGTACGCTTCCAGAGCAGAGTCTCCCTGTTTCTCAGTCTGGGAATCCTCCTGCTGACCCCGGTGTTTCTCGCTGCACAGCAGGAAAATGATTATACCGATCTGTCATCTCCTGACCAGGTGATGCTGAAGCAGGACATGCAGGAGATTCTGAAACGGCCCGAATTTCGACATCTGACCCGCGAACGCGAACTCGCTCAGGAAGCCGACGTAGATCTGGATGACTGGATCAAAGATTCTCCCCGACAGAGCAGCTACGACACCTCTGCCATCTCCGGTGTCGCCGGGCTGATTTTTCTCTACCTGTCGTATGCTGCAGTGATTTGTGCCTGTCTCCTTGTTCTGTTCCTGCTGGTGAAAGCTGTGACTGGCTTTAAGCTTTCCAGAGAGCACAACATGAAATCCGACTCCTCTCAACTACAGGGAGAGATGGTTCTGGAGGAGCATGTCTCGCCCGCTGAATTAGCGGCAGCCACTTACCTCGAACGGGCACAGGAACTCGCCCGATCAGGTAACTACCATCAAGCTATCATCCAGCTACTGTATGGATCGATGAGCTTCATTGAACGCTCGGGATGGATCCGGTTCCGTAAAGGATTAACTTATCGCGATTATATGCGTGCAGCACGCCCGCATGGCCTGGCCGGTGAATCACTGCGTCAGATGATTCGCACTTATGAACCCCTGGGATTCGGCCGCCGGGTCGCAACCCGAGAACATTTTGAAAGTACACTCCAGCATTATGAATCAGCCTTCCAGAAAGAAACGTGAACGCAGAAATGCGGGCTGGTTCTGGCTGGCCGCACTCTGTCTGCTACTTCCTTTGCACCTCTGGTTTCCGGAGTTCGGTACCGGTGCGCTGGACGATTCCTACAGTTCCTCCGCCAGCGGGAAAAAAGCATTTTATCTCCTGCTCGATCATGAATCGTTTCAAACAGAACGCAACCGGACTCCTCTAAGCGTCCTGCTGCAAACACTCGATTACGACGAAACCGTCTGCATCCTCGGCCCGGCCCGCTATCCCAGTCCACTGGAATGGTCGTCTCTGCTGGCCTGGGTCGAAGAGGGCGGGCGACTGGTCATCTCAGCTAATCCCAAACATCCGCAGTTCCAGGTGGAACCGCTGGAACTCAGCGTGGAATATCTCGATGAAGTCGAACGGGAAAACATGCCGCGTGTTGAGAAAAAAGAGGATGACGAAGACAAAGAGGAATCCGATCTCAGCCTGCTGATGAAAGGCGAACATGACCTGATCGAAGCCCAGGCATCCACTGTGTTTCCTGATGTCCCCTCACTCGTCTGGGATACCAATGCACGGGTTACCTCCGCAACGGGTCAGGCTCTGGTCACTGCAGGAGAGACCCAGCAGGCCGTCCGACTGCATCATGGCTTGGGAACCGTTGTTGTCTCCGCTTCCTCGGAAATCTTTTCAAATCAGTCCATGGTAGACGGCGGCAGCGTTGCGGCATTTCGGCTCATTGAGGCTGCCGGACCTCCTGAGTATTTCGTCGTTGATGAATCATTGAATGCTTCGGGAACATCGAAAGTCGTCGCCCTGCTGATCGACCCGACCTTCCGCCCCCTGACAATCCAGCTGCTGATCACACTGCTGATTTTTGGCTGGTGGAGAAGCAATCGTTTCGGGCCGATCCTCTCTTCCCACATTCTGCCCCGGCATAATATTGTTTCGCATACCGATAACGTCGGCAATTTACACTATAAAAAAGCCAACGGGCGTGCTTTACTATTCGCGTATATCAAGCAGCTGTTTTCAGAACTGAATCTCAGGCATTTCCGTGGCGAGGAACATCGCGTACTCGACCCCATCGCGAGACGTTTGGATGAAGATCCAAAGCAAATCAAAAGGTTCCTGAAAAAAGCGGCCCAAATCGCGAAGAGTAAAAAAGTGAATCGCCATCAGATGGGTGAGCTGATTCGAAAACTGTCTAAAATCAGACAGGCTGCTTCGCCCGGGAAATATCAGAAGAAATAACGAAAGCCCATTTGTGATTACCTACCATTCGATCGCCAAAGTCGGCGACATTCCGGAAGGAGAAGGACGCGCTTATCATCTCGAAGGCCTGATGATCGCCGTCTTCCTCAAAGAAGGCCAGTATACCGCCATCAATGATTTCTGCCCTCACCAGGGAGCGCCCCTCTCAACCGGCTATGTCGACGAAGAGGGAGCGGTTACCTGTCCCTGGCATGCCTGGCGATTCTGTATCAAGGATGGCACCTGGCTGGATAATCCCAAATCAAAATTACAGGTTCCCGTATACCCGCTGCGAATCGAAGGGGATGACATCCAGGTGGGACTGGAACTCCCTGAAGAAGAGGCCCCCTCGGCTCCCGCTGACTAAAGCTCGCAGGAACTACCCGGTTCCAGTACCACCGGTTCGGCTGTGGTCTGGCTTCGTACCTGATGAGCCCACGCAGCGGCATCCTGTTCAATCAGAGGCCAGGTATTGTAGTGCATGGGAATAACCCGTTTGGGTTCGATCAGTTTCGTCGCCCGTACTGCATCTTCCGGTCCCATAGTGAAGTTATCGCCGATCGGCAGGATTGCCAGGTCAACGCCTTCTTCACCAATCAGCTTCATGTCATAAAACAGACCGGTATCAGCGGCGAAGTAAATCGTTCCCTCATCCAATTTCAAGAGAATGCCACAGGGGCTGCCGCCGTTGCTTCCGTCCGGCAGCATCGATCCATGATGGGCGATCGTCAGCTTGACGGTCCCAAACTCATGTTGATAGGAACCACCAATATGCTGAGGGTGTACGTTTTCGATTCCCTGTTTCCCCATCCATTCGATAATTTCGAAATTGGCAACCACCAGTGCTTTGGTGCGTTTCGCGATCTCGACGGTATCCCCGACATGATCGCCGTGCCCGTGACTGACAATGATTGCATCAGCTTCGACGGCATCGGCGGAGACGCTCGCGCTGGGATTCCCTGTCAGAAAGGGATCCAGGAGAATGGTTTTTCCATTGGTTTCAATCTGAAAGGAGGAATGTCCCAGCCAGGTAATCTTTGTTGCCATGCTTGCCTCGAAGGTAAAGAGAAAGGAGTGATCCTGATTTCCGTACCTGCAAGATACAACAGATCGAAGTCCAATTTCAAGCAGTCGGTTTCATTCGCTGTGAACTGAGCCAGATCGCTCCCAGTAGAAAGCAGACCAGTGCGAAGTTCCCCAACCAGTCGGAGAGGAACAACCAGCCGATCAGCCCTATCAGAGCCAGGAAGATACCGCCCCATTTTCGGAGCACCATCGAATCTCCGTAGCGGGTGACAATCAGAATCAGAAAGATCAGCATCCCTGCCCAGAAGATCGTCCAGATCAGGGCGGAACCGAAGGCAAACGTATTTTCAGGACGGACCTTGAGTGCCAGTTTGGGATGCCCATTGACCTTGGTGAATTCCAGCTTGTGTCCCTTCAGGGGAATATCAAACTTCAGTGAAATTCCGCCAGCTTGCGTCCAGCCAGCCTGTTGTAATTCAGCACCCAGCATCTCAGATTCTGCGGGAGCTTCTCCGAAAGCAGGCCTGGAACCTGGGTCGTAAAGATCCCCCATCGGTTGCCCCTGGATGGCCCCCTGATTGGGTAGCATTGCTCCTCCGAAACCGCCTCCTTGCCCACGCCCTTCAGCCAGGCTGTTATCTCTCCCCCTTCTCTGGAAGGCATCATATTCCAGTGATTCTCTCATATTCTGTGTTCGATCACTGGGAGAGACACCAAATGGAGATCCGTTTTCAAAGTGTTGTCTCTGGTTGAACCGGGGCTGATTCGGCATCGCCTGTTGTTGCTGCAACTCCTGCTGAGGCATCGCAAAATCATTCGCATTCTGCAGGCTCTGCTGACGGCGTAAGGCTCGGCTGTCGGCAGGTGTTGTCTGCTGAATACCTTTCTTCCCATGCGCCTGCTTGGGTGCGGCATTGCGAATCGTAAAACTTTTCAGTTTGGGCAGGTCACTGGCAGTATTTGATGAAGCCGATCCATCACCGTTCGACGATTCAGCCGGGGCGCGATTCAAATTGTATAATGAGGCATTATTTCCGATTACGAGGCTGTTGAAAGCGTCTTCGGAATCAAAATCGGAGAGTCCATTTGTATTCACCGCGTCGTTCAACATTTTATCCTGCTGTGCCTGACGCTGTTGTTCCTTTCGCTGCAGTTCGCTGATCTGCTGTTTGATCCGCTGCCCCTGCTGTCTGGTCTGGGCATCGTCATCCGTATCTAACTGTTTCCCCAGTTCTTTCAGGTTGGAGATAACCCGTTTTCGCACCCGGTCACTCTTACTGCCACTGTATACGGAGTAAAGGTTCTCCACATCTTTCTGAACACTCGTCAGCGAAAGCTGATATTGGGTGAACTCTGATTCCGACAGAACAGGTGACATATTCGTGCGCGAGTTATCCAGTAAGGGAGTTGCCGAATAGTCGTCGGGAACATAAACAGTCCACTTGGTCTGGGCGACGGGAATTCCATACTCGGCATTCTCAGCAGGTGTGACGATCCGCGGCGGTTCCAGATCGAGTGTCTGTCCCTGCCAGTTGAATCTACCCTGAGGCAAACTGGATTCCAGCCGACCGACGAGAATCAGATTGACTGAAAAAGAAAGATCAGCCGCACTCGTTTTAGGGAGTGCCAGCAGATAGATCACCTGCTTTTGTGTTGTTTTTTCTTCACCCTTCTCTGTTGGTTCCGCTATCTGTTTCAGTAATACCGGGGCTGTCGGTACACCTTTGACAAAGGCACTCAACACCTGCGACCGTTCCGGAAGCATGACTGCCAGAAACTGACGTGATCGGTTACGTAAGCGGTATTCTGCATGCGTTTTCCAGCTGCCATCGTGAGCCAGCACGGTCGTCAACTGTGAAAGATTCACCGCAGCGGCGGCTCCCTGGTCTGCCTGGAACTGCTGAATCTGGTACTCGGGGGGCTTACCATTCCCCTGCAGCCGAGCCAGAGTCATCGCCTGGTTAGCCAGGGCATCATCGAGTGTCAGCGGCATTTCATCACGGTCGACCGTCGTGATTGATTCCGGATTCAGCAGGTTCAATCGTGCCCAGCTGTGATTCACCAGCATCAGATAATGCTGCTGGATTTCCAGTTCGGTCGTTTGTGAATCGACCTGGATACTGGTGTCCATGACACGAACCTGGGGAATCTCAATCTTCCCGGTCACCGGCGGTGCCTGCGTGGTTTCTGCGGTGATGAAATACGTTCCTTCGACCGAGTTCTGCAGGTGAATCGTCCATTGGATAATTTCATTGCCGATTACGCGTTTGTTGATCTGTCGAATCGAATCCCCGCGGAAGTCCAGATGTTCTCCGAGCCAGGCAGGTGTCGTAAACGACAACACGTCGGTTGCTGCTCCCTGAATCGACCAGCGAATCCCCACCGTGTGGCTGACCGACACATTACCCACCGTCGTCATCACCAGTGAGTTAGCCGTCACATTTGGCTGAGCCGGAGTCAGTTCCAGTTTGATCCACTCCGGTAACTCTGCCGAGGATCGATAAGCGAATTGGGGTAGGCTCGGACGCTGAGCTTTCAACTCGGGTGACAAATCAGCAGATGAAATCGCCCGCCAGTCTTCCAGTTCGGGAGCACGGGCCACCAGCGCTTCGTCAATCCAGATAGCCAGATCGCTGCGTACAGAAGAGACAACCAGCGGCGTGGGGATCACAACTTCTGCCTGTTGCTGGTTTCCCTCCCGGGGCACCACACCATCAACCACGATTTCTGCCAGACTGGTTTTGAGCTCGGCAAATTCGAGAACCAGCACCCGCATGTCATCGGCGTTCTGTTCAATTACATACCAGTCATCCAGCCCCTGTGCCTGGACACTCAAGACGAGATAGGCTTCGGGTAGTTCCAGCACAAACGTTGATTCGGGAATGCCTTTAAGCTGATAGCGAATGCGGCTGGAAATACTCAGTTTACGAGGCGAAACAAGGACTCCATGCTCAGCGAGGGCCTGTTTTTCAGCTTGTTTTCGGGAAAGGAAGAACTGAGTCTCCACGGGCCGACGTGAAAACCGGTAAGCCCATTGGGGCTGCAGAGTGTGGCCTGCTATTTTCCAGACCGGTGATGCGGTTTCCGGATTCACATACTTCTGAGTATCGATTTGTATCGCTCCGGATATTTTCTCCGGACGAATCTGAAACTGAGGCTCTGCGTAGACGCCGATGGTCCCGGTTTCATTTGTGATGGTTTCAGGAACAAACTGGGGCAGGTTGAGCGAACGATTCTGCTTTCCAACAGACAGCGACTGAAACGCTTCCACTTTGACGCGTGTCCTATCTTTGATATCGCGTCTTAAAAAGACTTTGATACGTCGATCATCTCCGGTCCCCACCATCTCCCAGCCACCCACATCAGGACCGGTTACGGACTGAATGCGAATGTCCCCGGGAACCTTCAATAATGCCTGGTTAATCGTCCCCTGTCGCACCTGATATTGATGCAGACTGTGCAACCGCTGTCCCGCGTCCTGGACAACCGCTGACAGACTGGTATCACAATGCACAATGCCTTGAATCGCACCCCGCTCTTCTGCCTGACGCCAGGAAATCTGCAGTTGGCCTCCCTGATCTACAGGCAGCTCTAGTTTCGCTTTACCTGCGGCTGTCTGTTTCCGATAAGTGGACCGGGTTCCCGTAATGCTGACCTCCGAAGTCGCATCGGGAAGATCGAGTGTCAATCGCCCACTGGCCACAGGCAGGAGATCAAATTTGAAACTCCCCGCCGTCCCGCTCTGTTGTGCGGGAAGATCCAGTTCCAGATCGAGGATATGCAGTCCCGCCTGTGCAATCACGATTGAATACATTGTTTGTGAAACAATTTTATCACTGGCGAATTTGTGTTCCGGATGAGTCAACAAGGTGGCCGACTTTCCATCGAGCTGGGCACTGCTGATGGCCGCTTTCCCTAAAGGCAAGGCGACTGTCACCGGCTGTGAACCAACCGTGTGGATGACCAGACGTCCTTTGACATGCACGACCGCCTGTCCGGTTTCCGCCCCCGGTTTTAATTCCGCGGCATACAGTGCCTGACTGACAGTTCCCTGTGCAGTTGCCTGCTGATCGATGGGTTCATCCGGATGTGCTGCATTCCAGAGTTTCCTGAATTCATCCTGCGGCAGAAAGATGCGTTGTGAGTCGAGCGGATCAGTGCCTGCTTCGTAAGGAATCACCAGGTTTTGAGGCAGGCTGGGAACAGGTGGTTTGACCTCCGTCTGAGCAATTCCGCTTACTGGAGCTCCCAGACAGAAACCGAGCAGGAGCAAAGTGCTGACCGTCGCCTGTTTCTTATCTGCAGAAGCATTCCAGCGACAGCATTCCCGTCCCAGTTTGCCGATCATCCATTCCACACTCCAGCATAAACCGACCAGCAGCGAACCGACGAAAAGACCATCCAGAATCGGTTGTACTCCTGCAGGGAGAAACGCGCTGCAGGTGATCGGGAGAAAAACACCCAATAACAGCACCAGACAACGCTGCAGGCAAGTCCGGCTCCGCATCAACCAGCCCAGCCAGAGCACTCCGACCATCATAACCAGAAACAGACGCCGATTGATTTTCAGGGCCTGCAACGTCACATCCAGCGACAGCCCGGATTTATGTGGCTCGCCGTAATATTGAAATTCCAGTGAGCGATAACCTTCCGGAGCAGGCAGTGGTGCGACAACCGAAAGTCGACCTCCCAGCGCTTTCGCCGGAGCAGGAGGAAACTCTGCCTCTTCGATTAAATCTTCCCCCACAACCACAGAAGCCGGCTTGCCCTGCATACCTCCAGCCAGCCTGTCGGATTTGGCTTTGCTGTCTCGAGATTTCGATTCACCAGACCGATTCATTTCCTCAGATTGCGAAGTTGGTTCCTTGAGTTTTCTCGTCAGCCCATCGACTTGTTGCCCTCTTTGAAAACTTTGGGCAGGAGCCGTCAATGGTGCTGGTGTTTCACCGGAGTTCGGTTCGAATCCCAGTTGAGTTCCACCTGTCAGATCACTCTGCACTGATGACTCAATCTGTCGCATTTCATTTTTAGACATGGAACGGCGTGCTGCTTCTCGTGACTGCTGCACAGCAGGCAGCATGAGTGCGATGACAATACAAAGCAGGATAAACCCGCCAAACAGCGAAATCACCACGTTTACCCCGCCTCTGCGATAGGCGTAGACACTCACCACAGCAATCAACAGTACAAAACAGGCAGCCAGAACACGGCCTCCCATCTCGCGGATCGGAACCACTGAGAGATGCTGGCGGACCCGCTCAATCATCCCCGGGCGTCCCAGAGGCTGGTCGGGGACAAAATCCCCGGTGCTGTCGGTAATGAAAGTATCCTGGGGATACAGAATCGTCCAGGCCTGATTCAAAATCTGTAGCGACTGGATCTGTCCAGCTCCGTCAACAACGGCGACCTGCGGAGGCACTGCAGAGTGTCGATCTTTCCATGCCACGTTTCCACGATTCGCATCGTAGAGGAGTTTCAAGGTATGCGTGCCATCGGTCTGGCTATCCGCAGTCACGGGGATCATGAAAGCAGCACCTGTCTGACGTACCTCAACCGGGGTTCCACCAATCTGGGCCGACAACAGTTCTGCACCCTCGGGAAGTGTGACCTGCAAAGCCTGAATCCCGACAGCAGAAAAGTCGAGTGCAGCTTCGTTCTGAACTTCTCCTGCAGAGCCCAGCACGCTTTGAATCTGAAGCTGATGTGCAATCGTCGTGGGTACAGCCGTCTGATCGAAACGGGTTTCCTGAACCTGTATCTGATGGCCGGCACCCACAAACCGGAATGCAGCGACAATGCGTTCCTGTGGCACGTAAGTGATGGGGGCAGGTAACTCGGCGGCATCGATCGAATTCAGAGCCTGACCTCGGACGCCGGTTGCTTTAATCTGCAGACGCTGATCGCCTTCCGCTTCGAATGCAACTTCTCCATATTGACGATCTGCAGACATGATCTGCAGTTGCGGAATCTGCACAACCTCTCCTTCGGGACGAGGTTGTTCAATGGTTACCGTCAGGGTCTGCTTGCCACTCAAGCGGCGATCCATCTTCAATTTCCAGACGCGGACTCCGTTCTGTGGTTCTTCGGCCGCCTGTTCAATGATGCGTCCCGCGGAATTGATTAATTGAAACTGCAGATCGGTTCCCACACTTTCCGGCAGAGCGACCATCAGAGACCGGAAGCTCCCGCGTTCGACATTGAGAGTTGCCTCATAGTGTGAGAAGAGCGTGGTCTGATCGAGCCGGACATACTGCAGATGATGTGCGGCCATCTGCAAAGGTTTTCGGGAAACGGTCAGGCTGCCTGAATAGCTGTTGTCCTGATATTGATAACCGAACCGCATGTTGGGAATACTTTCCTGCATCGGTTCCAGGCCAGTCAGTTCACTGGGAACCAGATCCCAGTCATTCTCCGCGTGGATGACCAGAGTTCCCTCCAGGATTTTGGCCTGGGGCAATTCAATTTGAGGCAAGTTGAGTAGCTGGCCTTCTGTTTCAGGGGGCCAGTTCTCCAGATCGCGATGTGCGGTAATAATCACACGTGCTTCCTGGTTCGCCGGCAGTGCATCCGGGAAAGGAAGGCGTATCTGTTTGGCACCCGCTTCACGAGATGATTCTTTCCAGTCGATTGGCTGATCTTTAAAAGTCGCTCCCAGAATGGTCCACTCGGCAGGCAGGTTTGCTTCAAACTCAAACATGGGAGCAAACAGGCTTTCCACCGTGGTCACCAGGCGAAGATCCATTCCCTGTTCATTGATGTCGATCACGGTAGATGCTGCCATCTGCACCTCGGAACGTTTTTCCTGCGTGATCAGTGAGATACGAAAATCTTCCTGCCAGAAATCAAAATCCAGGCCTGGCCCCGTAGTCTGTCGCACGGGAGTTCTCTGACGTGTCGCCGGTGCAGTCTGGGCTTTCCGTCTGACATTTCGCGTTCTTTCGACCTGGAGCCGAACTCCCGGCGGGTAGCGGATCAGAATTGAACCGACGTGGGAATTGACCTTCTCAATCAATAAATCGGGAACATCCCAGTCTTCGTCTGTTTCCGTGGTCATGACGCCCCGGCAGATGATCTGTCGTTCGCCCTCGATCGGCTGCCGATAATTCAGGGTAATTTCAGTCCTGTTACGTTCCCGCATGCTGTCATTCAACGTCCAGGATTCCAGCCCCGTTGATTCCACACTGACAATTTCCAGAGACTGGGGCACACTTAGAATCACCCGATCCAGCGACTGTCCGTAGATATTGAGCGTGGTCTGCGCCTGCCAGGCGACTTTACCGGGACTGACAGAAACACCAATCCCACTCTGTGCGAAAATCAGAGAATCGTTGGTCTGCTGCTGTGACTGCTCGGTGATTTTGATGCTGACCTTTCCATCTCCCCCCACCGGGAACTCATAAGCGGCCTGTTCTCCCTCCTGGGAAGTGGATTTCACCTTCAATTCGTTAACCACCAGATGCCGATCAGTGGGAACTTTCATTTTGAACTGACTGGGCACACCGGGCAGTAACTGAAACTGGGAGACCTGATCACTGCCAACCGTATTGAGAGGAGCTGAAAGCTGTAGTTCCAGTTGATGTTCCCCTGCCCCCTTGCTGAATAGCTGCAGTTGCGAATTCTTTCCTGACTGCCGGGCGAGCATGGCAGGTTTCCCGTCCAGTTCCGCCGATTCCACAGCCAGTCCCTGCAGAGGCAATTCGACAGCCGTCAGTTGTTGAGGGAACTGGCGAATCGAAATGCGGGCCTTAATGACTAGTTGCCGATCTGAGAGAGTCGCCTCGTAGGCAGCACCATAGATAACAGATCGTGCATCAGGCAGTCCGGTCCCCCCGTTATTGGCTTCCGCCTGTTTTTTGAGAGACTCATACTGCGCACGCGGCAACAGCACACCGCTGCGGTCACGTGACATTAATGCGTCCAGTTGATCCAGAGGCAGATAGACGGCTGTCTCTGGCCAATGAGGCGGCTTCGGTGCGGGCATCGACTGTTTTTGTTTGACAGCCACTTTTTTACTGTTCGTTTTCTGGGCGGGGAGATCCTGAGTAAACCACGTCGAGAGGCATCCCAGGCAGACTGTGATCGCCAGTGCCAGATTCAGAAATCGGCGTATTTCAGACACAGTAGTAACAGCTGGTGCGGATATCGTTTTTGATTTTATATTCATGGCGAACCTCATGCAGTTAGTCGCTCACAGTCGGATTTGATTCAACTCTCGGTGAATCCGTTTTGATAGTTTCAGACTTATCTGCTATTTCTCGTCAGTCTGGTCATCCTGGAAATCATCGAATACACCGGGAGGCGGAATTACTGCCGCTGATTTACCGGCAAGATCCAGCTGTGAATCATCAGCTTGATGATCAGCGATACCTACGGAGCGGAGTGCTGCGATCGAATACAGAATCCAGATTGCAAACAGAGCCAGAATTCCGTATCGGGCCGCGTAGAGACCATGCAAAATTTTGTCTGCATTGGTCAGACTGAACATGGCTAACAGAAACCCGAGAACAATCAGCACCGTAACTTTGTTTTCCCAGGGAGTCTTTCGCATGACGACGGCAATCACAACCAGAGCAATTCCCAGAACCCAGCTATAGAGGGAAAGTTTCCACCAGGAGACTTCAATCTCCGGACTGCCCCCCAGGCGGGTGAAGCTGTAAGCACGGCCCTCTGTCGGAAAATCGATCAGTGATCCGGCTGAAACACCGATCCAGGAATCGAAAAACGATGCGTCTGCATCAATCCCACCCCGCTTAGGAATCACGCCGGCCAGATGAGGTTCGAACTCCGATTTAAAATCATCAGAGGAACGAACCAGAGCATAGTCATCCGGCACCCAGATCACGGTTTTTAACTGTTGTACTACTACATTCGCTGCCTGCACACCCCCCAGTCGAGGTAATGGCAATCCCAGCTTACCGCCGGGCGATTCAGTAATGCGTGGCACGGACTTGGTAAACATCAGGCTGACGAGGAACGACTCGTCCGATGCCTGATCGCGAGAGACATTTACGAAGTAGCTGGTCCAGCCTTCTTCACTCTCGCTGTCATCTGCTTTTTCCAGCGGAACCGGCTGACCGGCAACGGTGATACTTAAAGGCTCAATGCCCTCAGGCAAGGCGACTTTCAACTGTTGTCGTTCGCTGGACTTCATCAGATAGCGACAACGGTACGTGGAACGTCCCTCTTTACTGACCACAATTTCCACCAGCGACTTCAGTACGATTGTCTCTACGACTTCCTGGATCTTATGACGCGTGGAAGCGAGGTCGAGCATGACTGGCTGGCTGAAATAACGATAAGCGAGAAAACCATCCCGCGGCAGTAAAGTCAGCTCTCTCAGGTCGATCGGCTCCAGTTGATCTGACAACTCAGCGGTAGTTACCGAAAGGGTCTTGGACTTGCTGACAGCGATTTCACCATACACGCGTGCGAGTGGCACGTTTCGCGAGCGTGGCTGGTCATCGGTTTTTTCCAGCCCCAACACTTTTAACGGCTGTAAGGCAATCTGCTTCAGGGCTATATCACCTGAGGGATCCTCGGCTGCTTTCTCTGATTCTTTAGTTTTCTCCTGCTCAGCGTCTTCGTTCTCTTTTGCTTCTTTTTCCCCTGCAGCCGCCGGTTCTGCATCCGCCGGTTTCTTCTCCTCAGGAGCTTTTGCGACTGCCTGCAGGCCTGGTGTGATATCATAACGGACTTCCAGAGTGTAGGGGCCCTGCACATTCCGCTGTGTGATGATCGTCCAGATCACCCAGCCATCAACGGCCTGCTCGGCCCGGCTTTTCTGTTTGATAGAAGGGGCTGGTGCGGGCGAAAGCGATCGAATTTGAACCAGGTCCGCGATCGCCTCCGGAACTGCGAACCGAAACGTATCGACGCCCGCATACTGCACCTGGTAATTGATGCGGCTGGTTACCTCTGCAATCTGTTCTTTGACATTAATCGAAGTGGCGACATCAGCGACCAGTCGCGTCGGTTTGATCTGAATCTCAACCGGAATCACCACGGGACGCCGGTTGTATTCCCATACCGAAGCCAGCGCCAGCCGGGCTGACTGTCGCTGCTGGGGACTGTTGGCCGGCTGGGCACCAACCACATCCGGATTACTGATAATCAGCTCCATCGATTCCGGTGCATACAGGGCAATCTGACCTGTCTCACGTTCAACATCAGTCGCTTCCAGAATGGGAATATTGACCGTTTCGGAAAGGTCGTCCTGAGCCAGATCCCGATGAGCACGAACCTGCAGTTTCAGTTTTCCCTGAAATTTCTGTTGCAGGGACACCGTCAGCAGACGGGACTCTTTGTCGAAGTTGTATTCTTTCAACCCGGAAACATTCACGGAATCGATTTCCAGATCTTCGGGCACTTTCAACTGGAAGGAAAAGATTCCGGCCCGCTGGATATCATAATTGAGCTGCGCTGTGACTTTGATTTCGTCTTCACCGAAATAGCAGTCCGTCTGTTGCGCAACGAAGATTCGGGGTTCGAGGGGCTGCACACGGATCTGCAACGATGCCGAAGGATTGAAAAAGCGATAGTAGACAGCTCCGGGCCGTCGGATGTTCTCGGGGATACCATTGGCTTCGCTGCGGGTCACACCCTCAAACTTCGTGACGGTGAAGGTCATGGTCTCACCCGCATCGATGGCGATCTGGCCGCTTTCGCGGATGACGTCCAGGGCATGAATTCCGTGCGTTGCGGAATCGGAAAGTCCCAGGATCTCAAATGGCTCTTCGGGAATTTCTTTTTCAGTATGTACTTCGATCTGCGCGTCGTCCTGTAACTGATTCAGAAATTCAACCTGAATCACCTGACGCCCATCGCCCTTTACCACTTTCCAGCTCTTGATTTTTGTATTAGCTGATGAGAGATCCAGAATTCGGTCGTTGAGGGGAACGGCGATGCGTGCCGATTTCATGTCTCCCCGCAGGACATCGTATTTTAAAGTGGCCTGGGTATGTACCAGTCCATCACGAATGAAAACCAGGGTAGAGTTCTCGACACTGGCCAGCAGGTCCATCTCCGGCTTGCTGCTTTCCCGGGGATACCAGAGCACACTGATCTGATTGGTGGCTCCGACAGTCGATTTTACAACGGTTGATTTCTCAGCTGACTTCGCAGGCAGGCGGACCAGTTGCGGATTGACTTTGACGGTCTGATCCGGTTCGGGAATCGTGAGATCCAGGGTGGTGATGCCTACTGTCGGACAGGCAAACTGAAACTGATGTCCTTCCGGTGAATTCTTCACCCGCGTTAACAGTTCAATCTGAACCTGGTGTTCGCCTTTTTCGGACAGGAGCAGCGCATACTGTCCCGGCCCGGTGCCGCGCAGAAAGACCTTTGATTTTTCCGAAGTGACTTTACCAATGGCGGCATCACCAAACTGCAGGGGAAGCTCGACCCAGGGATCGCCCATCACCTGAACGGTCAGATTACATTGGATCCGGGCGACATTCTCTTCAATCGTGGCCGTGTAAGACGAACTCGTCACCACAGCTTTGACAGGAAACTGAATCTTCCCGTCCGCCCCCAGCCCCGCTGACTGCGACCAGAGTTTCAGATACTCGACATACGGGATGAAAACCGTAGCATCCGATTTCTGGAATACGTCCTTGATATTCTTGAAAGGGATATAGATCAGGCGATCCCAGTCATCCTGTTCTTTCCCTAATGAATCAGCCTCGCCAGCGGCAGGTTTTTCTGCTTCGACTTTGGCTTGAGCGAGTGCCGAGCGGGACACTCCTCCCAGTAATGTGCATGCCAGACAGATCAGAAGAACGAAACGAGGAGTGCATCTCAGACAGCGCATGTAACCCACCTTTTGTACATTACTCAGTACCCTGGCATCTGTAGAGAATGGACAGCAAACAGGGTAATCGCGTAAAAAGCGTCAAATTCAGAGTTTATAGAATTAAGTATAGTTTTTTTGGCTCATTCACTGGAAGATTGGACGTCTGTGAGAGATGCGAAATTGCGAAAAAATTAAAAATTTTCACAAAATGCTCGATTAAGGGAAGAGAGCCTGCTTTCAACTATTTCCTGTCTATTAACAGGACGTTTAGATCTGGGAGTCCCAACCAGCTTCCCCACCTGCTTGCTTCCGCTGTGAGTACTGTTTAAGTTCAATAGCTGCTCTCATCGAAACGTCTGAACCAATGCGTTCTGAATAACTCGCTTCAGGAAACAGTCACATGCAGTGCCGGCACCGAGTCTCCTCAACTTCTTTACTCATCCTGATCGTTTCTCTTAGCGTGCGATCTCTGTTCGCCGGCGATCTGCAAATCGTTCCTTTCAATCAGGATGTCACTCCAGAGTTGGGCCAGCCCGTTGCATATGCTCCCGCGCGGAAAATCGTGACGCCTCTTTATGCCCGCGGAGTGGTCCTGCTCTCTGATGAAGCGCCGGTCGTTCTGTGTGCCGTGGATGCGATTGGCATTGGAAACGAAGGCTACGATACCTGGCGCGAAAAGCTGGCTGAAGCAGCCGGAACCACACCGGAGCGTGTTGCCGTTCATTCCCTGCATCAACACGACGCCCCCCGCGTCGATTTTGCCACTGGGCGCATTCTGGAGAACGAGGGACTGGGAGGCTTGAAATACGATAATGCCTACGGTCTGCAGTGCATCCAGAAAGTGGCGAGTGCCATCCGAAAGGGATTGAAACGACCAGAGAAGGTAACACATCTGGGTATTGGCAAAGCAAAAGTCAACAAGGTGGCATCGAATCGCAGACTGCTGGGCGATGATGGGAAAGTACGACTGATGCGCTGGAGTAAGTCGAAAGCCCCTGAAGCGATAAATGCACCGGAAGGAGTGATCGATCCCTACCTGCGTTCAATCTGTTTCTGGAACGGTGAGAAACCCATCGCTGTTCTGAACTACTATGCGACGCATCCCCAAAGCTATTACGGTCAGGGAGATGTCAATTATGAATTTGTCGGCATGGCCCGGGAGGCACGCAATAAGGCATTACCGGGCACACTCAACGTTTACTTCAACGGTGCTGCAGGCAATATTGCCGCCGGAAAATACAATAACGGCGAGCCTGAAATGCGTCCGGTTCTCGCACAGCGAATTGAGAAAGCCATGCAGCAGGCATTTGAGACTCAACAGAAAGTGGCCGTGAATTCCGAGGACCTGCACTGGAAGACTGAAATGACAGCGCTACCCGTCGCGGCACACCTGGATCCTGAACAGCTCAAGTCGATCATCGAGGACACAAGTAAAACCCCGCGCGAACGAGCCTCGGCTGCATTCAACCTGGTCTGGTACCAGCGGGCCAGCCAGGGACATCAGATTCCCATCACCTGCCTGCACCTTAAATCAGCTTCGATCCTGCATTTACCGGGTGAACTGTTCATTGAGTATCAGCTGAAAGCACAGGAACTGGCTCCCGGACGGACGGTCTGCCTGGCAGCCTATGGCGACTATGGTCCGGGCTACATCTGCACCGAAATCGCATACAGCCGGGGAGGCTATGAGTCAAGCCCCCGCGCCAGCCAGGTGGCGCCACAGGTCGAAGCGGTATTAAATACCGCGATCGAAAAACTGCTCAAGTCGGCACCGGAGCAGTAAGCTCACGACTCCGGTAGCCGGCTCCCTCTTCAGTTCGCCATGGCGGAGAGTTTGGGAAGCAGAGACACTGATCGTCGCATCACTTCCACACCCTTCGATTTGACGGAAATATAGTATTTCCCGGGTGCCAGGATTTCTTCGGGATAGAACTGGAAGATGGCCCGCAGGTTTTCCCGGGGCGCAATCTGACCGGTGCGATACACGATGCGGCCACTCTCTTCACAGAGATGGCAGTCCACCCAGAGATCTTCGTGAGGCGGGTTCAGACTGCATTGAACGAGAATTGATTCTCCCAGTTCAAATTCAGATTTGCGGTTGATCAACCAGCCACCCACCATCTGCGTTCCGACATCGACAGACAGAAACTTGTCTTTTTCGCGCATCGTCTGCTCGGGTCTGAGCATCTCCGCTACAAGTTCCGGCTCGACTTCGTGCAGCGTCATCCGGCCTTCGGGGCGACGGATTCCATACAGATCCTGCTCGTATTCAGCATAAACTCCCAGAGCCAGTACTGCCGCGATTCCGGTGCCCCAGGCAGTAGGCGATTTCCAGCTGGCAACCGGCTGGGGGCGGAACTGTTCAATCAGTGCTCTGCAACGGTCCGTGTTACGCTGGAACCAGCCTCCCCGGCGATAGAGTCGCCGCAGACGGGCGGACACCCATTGCACATCCGATTCTTTCAGGAAACAGAAATAGATCGCGATGGAAATCATCGGGAAGATGTAAAGACCCAGTGAGAACAGAGTCCCGATATGGAACGACGCTCCCAGAGCCAGTGCGATGGGACGTCCCCATTTGCGCCAGACGACAAAGATGAAGACCATTTCCCAGACAATCGCCACGTAGGACATGACCGACACAATAATCGGGTACAGCGTGAGATATTCTCCCAGTGGATGTGGATTATTATAGCGGGACATGGCCCAGTAAATGATCTGATCCCCTTCCAGGTAACCAGGCGTATGCAGTTTTGTAATCGCAGCACCGAAGTAAATCAGGGCGATCAGAATCTGCATCAATCGCTGCGGCCAGACTTCAAAGCGGGGTGGATCCAGTTTCGAATACTGGGGCCAGTTGCGTGCTGCTCTCTTCCCCTTCAGCCAACTGTCAACCGACCAGACGGAACCACAGTGAGACAGGGAGAGAATAAACAGGACATGGGTAGAAATAGCCGAATATTTGGTCGCCATACTAATGCAGTCCATACAGCAGAAGTAGGTATAGAGGATCAGAGACGCAACCAGTGAGAAGCGCGTCATCCAGCCAATACTGCTGCAAAACAGGAAGAATGCGAGGGCGGTAAACAGTCCAACGGCTACCGTGCCGGGCAGCACGGGAAGGTAGTCATAATAACGAAACAGGTCTGCCAGTGGTGCAGGAGCGCCATCTGCAGAAAACAGTTCCCGGGCAAAAGGCCAGCGGGTGCAGACGGTTCCCAGCAGAACCAGGGGAACCAGCATTCGCACAATTGCCAGCCCATAGGGGACTTCCTGTGCGAAAAAGAACTGACGGAAGCGATCACGAAGTTTTCCGGTTTGCGTTGAAATCACTTCTGGAGCATCCATGCTTGCAATCCTGTTAATTGTAGCGAATCGAAATCAAATGTATGGGAAACGGTGGGAACCGCTGAAATCAGGCGTCTCAGTTACCGACGGGTGAAGAAAGATGCACGGGAACATCCGGATCATGCTGGAAGCCGGATTCCATGACCTGCTGACCGACGGTCGTCGCGAAGAACGAACGCCCACGGTTCATATCTGATAAGAGACGTGGATTATCACTGACCTGCAGCGTGCGCTGACGTGTCAGCCAGGGCACATAGGTTTGTGCGACCATCCCATCCGGAGTGATGACTTTTCTCAGACGATAGTAATTCTGAAAGTCCTTCTGCTCCTCATAGCGTTGATCCCAGACGGCATCGGGCAGATTATATTTCTTGCACCAGGCTTCCTCGATGCACATGATCCGCAGCATCGGCTCATGGTCCGTTTTATCGAGCGTATTCATCGCCATGCGGACCCAGGCATCACCTGTCGTATCGTAGTGTCGACGTCCCAGGCCTCCATAGGGGTAGTAATCGCCCCAGGGCCCGGGAGACAGTTCGTAATACTTGCCACTGATCCCTTCCCCGATGATGTGTGTACGGATGGAATAAGCAGACCAGCCACAGAACATATCCCAGACGATGTAATACATCCCGGGATGACTGCCGGTTCGAAATGTGAATGTGTGACAGAAAATGCCAAACAGCAAAATACCGATATATCCGGTGATTGTCAGACAGCTTATGCCGCGTTTTAATAATCGCATCAGCGTCGCCTTCCCTGGCTCAACAGTGAGATCAATTTTTGTAAGACTTAGTCAAATCGAAGATTACAAGCACTTGGATTCGGCAGCTTCTGCCGGAAATCGCCTGAAATCTTCGTTCTCAGAGGCGGCAATATCGCTGATCTTGGATTTCAGGTCAATAGCAACCTTTTTGTCCGATTTAAGTCTCTAATGAGTCAGCCATTGAGAAGATTGAAAGGGCTGTTTTAACGGGAAACGTGCTTTTGAATTGCTGCGAAGATCCCATCCCAGAGATACTCTTCCGCTTCCGCATCGATCTGCAAACCGACGTCTTTCACCGCCTGAGTTGTCACGGGACTGATACTCACCAGACGGGTTCTGCTCCCCAGGTGCTGACGAATATCTTCGGTCAACAGCCGACTGAAATTGCGGGCAATCGAGGGGCTGCTGAGTCCAATCCAGTCGATTTCACCCGATTCCAGCAGTTCCAGGCTCTCGCTTCCCCAGCTTGCGACATCGTGATTTTCGTAAACCACAATCTTATCGACCGTCGCGGAAACTTCTGCTAATTCCGTCTGTAAGACTTCACGGCCCCGATTAGCTCCCGCCCAGAGAATCTTCTGACCTTGGACCAGCGGCTTCAGAGCGGCGGCCAAAGCTTCGGCGCGGTATTGATCGGGAACCAGATCCGCCCGCAAGTGAAACTGCTGCAACGCTGCTGCAGTCGAGGGACCGATGGTCGCGATCTTGAGCCGGGCCAGTTTCCGCGCATCATAGCCTGTTTCCCATAAGCGGTTCATAAAATAGTTCACACCGTTCGCACTGGTAAAGACCAGCCATTGATATTCATCCAGTCTCGCGATGGCGGCATCCACGGGTTCCCAGTCCGCGGGAGGACCAATTTCGATAGTCGGTAACAGCACTGGTTGCGCCCCCAGTTCCAGAGCCCGCTTGATTTCAGGTTCTGACTGTTCCTCGGCACGAGTGATTCCAATGCGCAGACCGAATAAGGGTTTATCTTCGAACCAGGCAATCTGATCGCGCAGGGAAACACAATCGCCGATGACGATCAGTGAGGGAGCCACCAGGCCTGCCTGTCTGACCTGTTCGGGTAGTTGCGAAAGTGTACTGTGAACGGTTTTCTGAAAGGGTGTTGTCCCACGACTGATGACCGCAGCAGGAGTCTCTTCTGCTTTTCCGGCCTGGATCAGCGATTCGACAATCCGCTCCAGCTTGTGCAGCCCCATGTAGAACACCAGCGTTCCGGGGAATTTCGCCAGGACATCATAGTCCAGTGCAGAATCCGGCTTAGTGGGATCTTCGTGACCGGTGATCAGTGCAACTGCGGATGCATGCGCCCGATGGGTTACCGAAATCCCGGCGTAGCCCGCGGCAGCAGTTGCTGCGGTAATTCCAGGTACGACTTCAAACTCGATGCCTGCATTCCGCAGAGCGGCGGCTTCTTCACTACCGCGTCCGAATATAAAGGGGTCTCCCCCTTTGAGACGAACGACGGTCTTTCCTTCCAGGGCAGCGGAAATCAGGCGCTGGTTGATTTCGTCCTGCTGCAGCACACGGCGGTTTTTACAACCTTCCGAGACGCGACAGGTTCTTTCCACTTCCGTGGAAACATGCTGCAGGATCAGGGGATTCACTAATCCGTCATACAGAATCAGGTCTGCCTTTTGCAGGCACTCTATCCCCTTGAGGGTAATCAACCCGGGGTCGCCCGGACCGGCGCCCACTAAATAAACTTTACCCCCTGCCATCAGATCTGTTTCGCTCCCTGACTATCAAAAATACCTGGTTTAACGGTCAGCCGGGTATTATAGCAGAGAATCTGAGGATAGCGAGTTGCTTAGAAATCGTACCAGGTACCAAATCCAAAGAACTGTTCGGAGTTATTATAGAACTGATACTGGATGGTTTTTCCGTCGATATACTGCAGACCAACGCGGAACAGATGATTGTTCCGGTCGCCACGCCACTGCCAGCCGACCATCATACTGACGTTACCACCCCAGTTGACTTCCTCGCGGAGATACGCGTTCACAGCCCAGAAGGGTGCTCCCTGAAAGCCATTGTGTTCGACAGGACTGAACTCAGCACCAAACTGCAGTTCCCAGGGCTGTGCCCCACCATCGACGTTAAAGGCGTATCCAAGTTCGGCATACAAACGTAAATCGGGATCCGGGAAATAACCGCCCCCCAACACAAACGCATCACGTACGTAATTGATGCGCTGAAAACTGGGGTTGCGCACCATATATTCATCGCCAGCATGCGAACTGGTATGATAATAGGCGAGCTTTGCCTGATAGGCACCACGTCTCCAAGTCAAAGGAACCCCGACACGATAATCGGTGGCTTCAACATCAAACTCTTCCTCCAGGTTCAGGCGGGGAGGACCTGCGCCTTCGAGGTCCAGCTGCCAACCTTCCAGCACATCATCGTTTAATGAACCATAGCGCAGAATTCCGACGCGGGCCCCTGCTTCCAGTTCCAGCTGCCAGCCAATATCTTTTTCATGCAGTACGGCCATGGCCATTCGAGGTTCTTTGGGGCCTGCGAGATACGAAGTATAAAGCAGATCCGTTGGCAGGACGGTCCAGCCCCAGCAGTTTTCCTGACAGAGTTGTTCAATCGAGTCTGTATAAGTGCTCTGTGGCTCGGGAATGGTCTCCAGTGTGGAAAAATCGGGATCTTCCGCCAGCAGGTCGGGACCGTAAAGAGTATCCGTCGCCTGAACCTGACGAATCTGGGTCACAGTTTTGCCCGAACTGATACTATTCTGGGCATAAATTGGCGGTAAGCGATCTGCAATTCCCCGGTTCCAGTCTGCAGACCGGACCGGCGCAGATTCATGTAACGGGACACCCAGATGGACCGGGTTACCGGACGGGGCCGCATATTGATTTTCCAGAAAAGTCTGAGCCTGAGTGGGATGCGCAGGGGGACGTCTCTGCTGAATGGCATGAGGCGAAGGAGCCAGAAAAGGCTTGCTGCTGTTTGTCTGCTGTGCCTGCAACTCAGTTTGAGCAGCGCAGAATGACAGCACCACCAGCATCATAGTCTGTATGGATGATGAATAAAATAACCTCACCTGTGAGGCTCCTTAGGTGAACCTCAGCAGAAGATTGCTGAGACAGTATTTGTAATTATGAGTGAGAGAGGATCAGGAGATCTGAAAAGTGAGAGAGAGGTGGTTACAGATGAGATGATCCGTGGAAGTGGGGCGGAGTATAGCGAGATGTGCAAGGTCAGAAAAGACGAATTCGGCCCGGAACCGGAATCAAACAGTTCCCTGTCTGATTCCGATATATATCTGATAAGTCACTACTGAATAACAACTTGCATGCCGACCTAATGTATGCAATCCCCAGATCGCAACAGGCATGACCAATAAGAAATTTCAGAAAAAAATGATTCTGAACGCAAATTACTTGACATGTAGACTGTCTTTATCGTTCATCTGCAGTACCTGACCATGGTGCAGTGTCTTGACGACTAATCCCGCATCAGTAAAAAACCGGATCTGTGCAGTATAGTGAAATTCATGCGATTCACCCGCTCGCAGACGATACGGCCCTGTCCAGGGCATGGAAGGTCCCTTCAATTCATATATCAGCGGAGTCTTCGTCGTATTGACAATTTTGGTAGCTGGAACCTGAGTTCCTTCCAGAATCGTGAAGAAGCAGGAATTATGAACCGGGTCTCGCTCAACAAACCAGTGATCCCGTACCTGGTTTAGCCATTCAGCCTGAGCGCGTTCCTGATCTTCTGTCAGCACAGCAAAGCGGGAGTATTCTGCCAGCAACAGTTTGGCGATTTTGGCCGATTCCGATTTTGGATACAGGCGAATCACCTTGGCGGCAATCCGCTTCTGTTGTGAAAGCACCAGCTTCTCCACACCCTTCAGAAGTTCCTGAGCAGCCTGCTCCTGCTCCTCGGAGGTCAGTTCAGCCGGCTTGGCATCTGTGGCAAACGGGTCTTTTTGGGCATAGACTGATGGTGAAACGAGTGTCGCCCCCACCAGCAGCATCAAAACAGAGAGCACAGAATGTTTGAAAGATAGTTTATTCGAGTAGATGACCTGGGTCATAGATCTCACCTCAGCAATAGCAACACGGATATCAGAACACGTACCTTAAATGTACACGGTAAACCGGAGGCGAGCCGTTTTCGCCTGGAGAAACCAGTCGATTTTTTATACAGAATCGAGCTGTAGACGATTTCTTTTCCGTCAGAGGTGTCTTCCATACATTCTTCACAAGCACATTATCCCCAATAAGTTAACAAACGAATGGAAATTCATGTTTCTGATCAGGTGGCCAGAGCAGACATCTCCGGTCAAATCGCATAAAATAGTTACAACGACTGGGAAGAGAAATTGTCCTTCGGGCAGTTCAGATTTCATAGAAAGATTATCTACCAATGGCCAGCAACTCCCGCCCTCAATATGGGCGTGTCTGGATTACTTTTCTGCGTAACTCACTGATTCGTGAAATGACCTTTCGTGGTAACCTCCTGATCACGATTGTCACCCGTGGATTCTGGTTCGCAGCGCAGTTGATTCTGTTCGATATCATTTACCGCAACGTCAATTCCATTAATGACTGGACACGCGAAGAGTATTTCGCTTTTATGGCGACCGGGATGTTGATCAATGCAATCGTGGAAACATTTTTCATGCCCAACTGCGCCAACTTCAGCGAATTGATCAGGAATGGAAATCTGGACTTCGTCCTGCTGAAGCCCATCGATACACAGTTCCTGGTTTCATTTGAAAAAGTCAATCTGGCGATGTTGAATCAGATTGTGCTCGCGGGAGCTCTCTTACTCTACGCGCTGGCGCATACGACGCAACTCGAACCGGCGCTGTCCGTGCTGCAGTATCAGATTCAAGCCGGGCAATGGGGTTGGCTGCTTCATCTCTGCCTGCTGGGCACGGGACAGATCCTGATGTACTGCCTGCTGCTGATGATTGGTGTTGCCTTTTTCTACAGCCTGATGATTGCGCTGGCCAGCAGCAGTATCTGGTTCGGGCGGAACCAGGGCCTGTATGACTTCTGGTTTTACATTACCGTGTTTGCCCGTTATCCACGCAGTATTTATAGTGGCTCTCCCACTGGAGAGATCCTGCAGTTCGCCTTTTCGTATGTAATCCCGATCCTGCTGGTCGTTACAATTCCTGCGCGTCAGTTACTTTCTAAAGCGCTTGAGCCATCCTGGATCACACTGGTCTCCATTTCAATTACCCTGGTGCTGCTGTTTGTTTCGCGTTGGATTTTCAAATGGTCATTGAACAGTTATCGCAGTGCCAGTAGTTGATACAGCGAGCCTGACTACCAGACTGAATCAGTTTACTGTTGAGTAGAATATGAATATTGTCATCATGGGTGCGGGAACTGTGGGCACATTTGTCGCTGACACGCTCTGCGCCGAACAACATAACGTCACCATCATTGACCAGTCGCGCCGCGCTCTGGAACAGATTGAAGAACGGGTCGACGTGCAGACCATCTGCGGCTCTGCCTGTGACTCCGCCATCCTCTTTCAGGCAGGTGTCCTGGGAGCAGACCTGTGTCTGGCGGTAACCAGCCAGGACGAAGTCAACATGGTTGGCGCCAGCCTTGCCAAAGCCATGGGTTCCCGACGTTGTGTCGCCCGGGTATTCAATCACGCCTATCTGAATCTGAGCACCTTCGACTACCAGCGGCATTTCAACATCGACCGCCTGCTCAGTCTGGAACATCTGACCGCCCTCGAACTCGCAAAGCAGATCGGAGAGCCGGGCCTGTTTGCGGTGGAGAACTTTGCCCGCGGCGAAGTTGTGATTCAGGTGCTCGACGTACAGCCCGGCGTCAAAGCGGACGGGGTGTTGCTCCGGAATCTCAAGCTACCCAGCGGTGTACGAGTAGGCCTGATTTCGGATGGCAACAGTACGTCTATTGCGGGTGCAGATAATGTGATTGAAGCCGGGCAGATCGTGACGCTGATTGGCACCCAGGAGAACATCGATAAAGTGCATCGCATGTTCCAGCATAAGCGGGCCTTGAAGTTCCGCGTCATTATCGCCGGCGGTGGAAATATCGGTTTCAACCTGGCGCGCATCCTGCAGAAGAAAGAATACTCGGTAACGATTCTCGAAACCGACCCCCAACGTTGTGAATTTCTCTCCCGACACCTGAGCTCCACCACCGTCCTGCACGCGGATGCAACCCGCCGCACGGAAATGGAAGAGGCCCGAGTCGGAAAGGCTGATGTATTCGTCGCCGCGACCGGACGGGATGAGGATAACATCGTGTGTGGTGTGGAGGCCAAAGAGCTGGGAGCAGACCGCATCATGAGTATTGTGCGTCGGCCAGATTATGCCAACGTGCTGGAAAAACTGGGGATCGATGTCGCCGTCAGTCCCCGGGAAGTCATCACCCGTCAGATCATGGGAATGGTTCATTCAGGACCTGTGATCAGCCACTCTGAAATTGGTGGGGGTAACTCGCTGATCCTGGAAGTAGAGGTTCGAAAGAACTCCCCCATTACCCAGGCTAAACTGAAAGATATAAAATTGAAGCAGGCACTGATTGCTGCGGTCGTAAAAGAGGACTGTGTCCGTGTACCCGGTGCCGATGATCAGATTCAGTCAGGCGATACTGTAATTCTGCTGTGTGAGAAAGATAATCTGAACGAGATCCTGCCGCTGTTTAAAACGGTCAAACAGTAGAATCGGCACAGACTGCCCGGTTGTGATCTTCAGCAGAGATTCTCAAACTCTCTCCCCTCCCGCTGCCGAATCTAGTCTATACTTCATTTGCAGTGTTCTTAAACTTGGTCCCGGGATCTCTCTACATAGACTGATTCTGATTTTCGAATACAGACAGCGGGTTGCGTTCATGATCGATCGTAGAAGTTCTAATAACCGACGTTCCGGAGATGAACGTCGTAATTATGAGAGACTGGAAGCAGGTATCGAAGTCCGCCTGCTGAGATCCGGCAGCGGTTCGGGTCATGAACCTTTGGAAGGAACTGTGAGTGATGTTTCCGTTGACGGTCTGCGCATGCTGCTGGATGTGGCTTTGACCATCGAAGAGACACTGCTGGTACAGGTTCATAGTGCAGGCGAGCATCTATTTAACTCGACCGCCCGAGTCGTTTGGCAGAACCAGGATGATTCCGGAAAATACGTCACAGGTTGTGAGCTGTGTGTCTTTCTGACCAACAAACAGTTTAAAACACTCAAAGAGTTCATCGGTAATCAAATCACACCTGTCTCGCTGGCGCATGATCGACGTGTCTGAAACCTGCTCTGACCGATTTCAACCAATCGTATAGCCACCATCGACTACGATTTCCTGCCCGACAATAAAGCGTGCTGCATCGGAAGCCAGAAACACGGCCGTTTCTGCGATGTCTTCCGGCTTCCCGAAACTACCGGATATTAATCGCTGACTGATCTGCGTCGCGACTCCCTCCAGTTGTTCCTCATTCAGACCGACCTGACTCCAGATGGGAGTGTTGATCGGCCCCGGCGCGATTGAATTGACGCGAATGCCGCGCGGGCCCAGTTCCGCAGCCAGAGTCTGTGCCAGAGATTTAACCGCAGCCTTGGACGCCGAGTAGGCAGCCAGCCCTGGAAAACCGACCTGCGTCAGAAAGGTGGAGATAAACAGAATCGATGCACCTTCGCTCAGATCCGGCAGAAAAGTGCGCACGGTCTGCAGGGCACCATGAAAATTCACGTTAAAGGTTTCGTCGATTGCTGAACGCGAAGAATCTTCAATCGGGATCACCCGTGCCAGCCCTGCGTTGGGCACCAGAATATCGACCCGCCCGAAGCGGCGTTTGGTCCCCTCGGAGAGTCGCAGCAGATCCTCTTCACTGGTTACATCCCCGTCGATGACCAGTGTTCGTGCTGGATAGTGGGCTTCCAGTTCTTCCAGCAGTTCACTACGGCGGGAGAACACAACGACCTTGGCCCCTTCATTCAGAAAATGCTCTGCAATGGAGCGTCCAATGCCACTGCTCGCGCCTGTGATGACGGCAACCTTATTAAACAGACGATCGGTCATGAGCTCCCTCCGTGAGTCAAATCGCAGTCCATGCTGCAGAAGCCCTCTCCTGCAGGGCGCAAACGATTCACGCCGGAGAGAGTAGAAAACCTGCGATCAGCTATACCAGTTCATTCTTGCAATCGCAAGCTTCGGATCGCCGCTTAGTGGATGAGGATGAACTCATTGGAGTTGAGGTAGGCCCAGTAGACATCCTGGTAGCTCTGCTGAACTGCGATCTGGGGAGGCACATTGCGGGAAGTCAGATAGCGGGTCCGTTCCTTGACCAGCCGTTTGAGTTCGGTCAGCTCCCTGGATGTGGGATAACGAGTCAACGCAGCCAGGCTTAGCTTCTTGATGCGGGCATCAGGTGAGCGTTCTTTGATCGCCGAGGCCAGGATGGTATCTTTCCTGTTATAATCCAGGCTGTTCTGCACCAGGGGACCATTCATCATCAGCAGAGCCTGGGTGATGGTACCGTCGAAAGTGGTCGTTTCGTCATTCTCTTCATTCTGATGAGTGTAGACAAACTGCTGCAGCCATTGATCACGTTTCTGCATCTTCTTCCAGGCCGACTGATAGTCGGTAACGATCTCTGCCGGATTGGTTGTTACCAGCAGTGAATCATAAAGCTGCTCTACCGTCATCTGCTTCACGTACATCCGGCTGAAATTGGGAGTGCTGCCGTCATCCGGATCGTCGGACGCGTTATCGGCAGTAAACTGACTGCTGAGTCGATAGGCGTCTGAAAGGCAGATCCACTGAATCAGCTGTTTGATGTTGTAGTTACTATCAGCGAACTGCCGCGCCAGTTCGTCCAGCAGCTCGGGATGTGTGGGGGAATTGTGGTAGCCAATATCGTCGATCGGTCGAGTGAATCCGTATGCGAAAAAGTGAGCCCACATGCGATTGACCATCGCCCGCGCCAGTTGATCGGTTTTGCCGGAGGTCATCAGTTTCGCCAGTTCCTGACGACGATTCACATTCGGACCCTCGGGAATTTTTACACCGGCAAATTTAGGATAAGCGGGCTGCATCAATCCCTGTCGGGTTTCATAAAACGTCGTACCGCCATCACGCAGGGAGACCAAAGTCAGTTGAGTCTGATCCTTTTCCCCTTTTTTGTCAGTCCGTTTTTTGCGAACGATCTTCGTCTGCTTGAAAAAGCTGTTGATTTCCCAGAACTGACTCTGGGTAGCTTCGTTGAAGGGATGATTATGGCACTGCGTGCATTGAATCTGCGTTCCCAGGAACAGACGGGTTGTGATTGCGGTCGCTGGTACTGCCTGGTTATTCAAATGGGCCAGCAGAAAGTTTGTGGCCCCGTTGGAATCGGCGTCCCCTTCAGCAGCCACCAGATCGAACACGATATCATTCCAGGGACGGTTATCATCAAAACTCTGTACCAGGAAATCCTGTAATGCACGGCGGTTAATTCCGCGCGAAGTGGACCGACCAATTAACAGACGGGTCCAGATCGTCGACCAGTTCGTTACGTAAGATGGATTTTCCAGTAGCTTCTGAACCAGTTGCTGGTGTTTGTCTGGCTGTTTGGACTTCAGGAAGTTTTCGGCCTCTTCGGGTGTTGGAATGCGACCAATCACATCGAGGTAGACCCGACGGACCCACTCCGCGTCAGTGGCAGCAGGAGAAGGTGTAATATTCGCAGCCTGCCAGCCATCCTGAATCCGATGGTTAATAAAAGTAACGATCGCTTCATCAGACGCATCCGCGGGCAGCTTCTCTACCGGCGGTAATACTTTCGGTTTGGCAGCCACCAGAGGCTGATCCGTAAGCTGAGTGACGGTTCCATCCTGATGCAGTCGCAGCATGGGATGCTGCGATGAATCGAACCGGGGAGACCGCCGTGTACCATCTTCGGTGACCAGCGTTTCCTCAGGCTCTGGTGTCAATTCAGACGGGGTTTGCTGGTTGTCAGCCAGTTGAGGTTCGGTGGAGGGTCCTCGAAATACATACCAGACCACAACCACCAGCCCCAGAACTGCAGTCGCTGCCAGCCCGGCCCGGGACAGCGATCTACGACGAACCTGATCATGAGGCTGCTTCAGCACCGGCAGCTCTGAGTCAGTAACAGGGGATGCAACGGCCATCTCAGCGTCGGAGCCTAGTGCCTGATCCCAGTAAAGTGTTCCATGCAGGTGCGCATAATTCAGGTAGTACTGCATCGCGTCCGGATTGGAGAGAACGATCTCTTCCAGCCTCTGCTGCTCTTCAGCAGTCAGACGCTCCTCGCACAATGCTTCCATAAGCAAAGAAAGCTCAGCTAATTGTACTTCCTGCTTACTCATGACTATACGACTCAGCTGCAATGTAACGGTTAATGCATTCAAATAAAGTTCGACGAACCCGGCCCAGTGACTGATAAACCGAATTCACAGGGCGTCCCAGATCGTCAGCCAACTCTTTTCCCTGATTACTTCCCTGATAACGTCGTTGAATCAGTTCACGATCTTTCTTACGTAATTTCGCGAGGCAGAACGTCAGGGCATTCCGCCGCAGTTCGAACAGGTCCTGGTTCTCTTTGACCGCTTCTGCCACCTGTGAGACAAACTCATCACTGAACTGGTGCTTGTCTCGACCACGCTTTTTCCGATATTTCAGTATTTCATAATGTGCGATCTGGCAGGCCCAGGCAAAAAAATTGGTTCCGACCTCAAACTGAGCTGCCTTCTTCCAGATAACCAGATTCGTATTCTGCAGAATCTCTTCCGCTTCCAGTGGATGTGGAATCATCGAGAGAATGTAGAGGTAGATCCTCCGCTGATGCCTGGTAAACAGCGAAATGAATTCCCGACTCTCTTCCGATGACGTATCTGGAAAAGCAGGTAGATCGGTCGAACTGGTCAATGGACTGCCCAATCTTTTACATCAATTTCAAATATCACTTTCCAGCAGAAACGAGACTAAAACAGCGGAAGCCCCTGCGAGCATCCGCTGTTTTATGGCTTCATTCAGCTGATCATCAGACTGAGACTAACCGATCAGTTCTTTAATCGGAGTTCCACCATTGGCCAGCTTCATCGGACGACCTCGTTTTGAGGTATGTACGATATCCAGCGGAATTCCCAGTGAGTGAGCAACGGTTGCCCACAGGTCACCAGGCAGGTAGCTCTTGCCTTCAATGCCGATACCATCGCTGTCGGTCTTACCGATAGCCTGACCGTTCTTCAGTCCGCCACCACCGACCATGGCGGTCCAACTGGCGGCCCAGTGGTCACGACCGACGTTCTGGTTGATCCGCGGTGTACGACCAAATTCACCCATACAGACGATGGTCACATCATCCAGCATGCCGCGCTGTTTCAGGTCGGTTACCAGAGCTGAGATCCCTTTATCCAGCTGAGGCAGGTTCTGATTCTTGAGTGAATCGAACACACCCTGGTGCAGGTCCCAGCTGCCAACCGAAGCGGAGACTTCGACGAAAGGCACACCGACCTGGACCAGACGACGGGCCAGCAGCAGTCCCTGTCCGAAGTTGCCGGTACCGTAGGCGTCTTTGACAGCCGCTGGTTCCTGATCAACCTTAAAGGCTTCCATCTGGCTGGAAGTCATCAGGTTGACTGCTTTCTTGTAGATGTCCTTGTGAGAGTTGGCGGACTCACCACGCTTGGATTTAATGAATCCGGACTCCAGAACCTGGAGCATATCCAGCCGCTGACCCAGACGCTGTTTTTCAGCCATGTTGATATCAGCGTTTTGAATAGTACCATTGCTGGATACTACGAATGGCGAGTGAGCCATTCCCAGGAAGCCGGCACTACCCCGGCTGCCGCCGACGGAAATGAACGAGGGGATATCCAGTTCTTTACGACGTGAACCGAGTTCGTAGCTGACTACCGAACCGAAGGTCGGGTGTACCACGGTGGGGTTAGGTACGTATGCAGAGTGCATATAGTAGGTACCACGGGCATGGTCGGCTTCACGAGTACTCATGGAGCGAATCAGCGACAGGTTATCCATGACCTGAGCGGTCTTGGGCATATGCTCAGAAATCTGCATATCACCTTTGGTGCTGATTGGCTTGAATTCGCCGCCGTTCTTGGAACCTGGTTTCAAATCCCAGATGTCGATGGTCGGTGGTCCACCCGGCATCCAGATCAGGATACAGGCTTTCTGCTGCTTCGTAACCTGAGCAGCATTCGCTTCCAGGTGTGACAGGAAGTTCATTGTTGGAATCGCGGTCGCTGCACCTGCGACGTGCTTCATAAAGTGCCGACGCGTCATTCCGTAAGGATTCATAATAGTCATGATAGTGGCCTTTTGCGAAAAGGATGTTTGTTTATTGATTTGTCTTTAGCACGACGCTGTAGTTTAGTGATTGAAAATAAATTCGTTGGAGTTCAGCAGAGCCCAGTACAGGTCCTGGTAGGCGGCCAGTTTGTCCGGAGACCGGGCGATCAGTCTCTGGGCACTGGTCACTTCCCGACGATCAGGATATCGGCTCAGAGTCGAAAGGAACATTTTGCGGATCTTATCCTGATCGTTCCCCTTCGACAGCAGCATCTGATTCAGATAGCTGCCACTCTCGGCGCTGATGGCGTTCTTGGTTAATTCTCCGTTCATCATCATCAGAGCCTGAGGAATGGTGCCATTAAATGTAGTGGTGTCATCCCCGGAATCGGTATCGAAGGCAACCATAAACTGATTCATCCACTGACGACGCTGCTGTTCGGCACGTTCCCAGTTAGACTGTCCAGACTTGTGAGCCCCCGTGGCGACAATGAGTGAATCGTACAACTGTTCGGCAGTCATATTCTTAACGTACATATGAGAGAACAGAGGAGTCTCTCCACGTTCAGGACTGTCAATTTCATTCTTGCTGCCATACTGGCTGGTCAGGTTGTAGGCTTCACTGTTACAGATCCAGCGGGCCAATTGTTTGAGGTCGTAATCTTTTTTGACCAGTTCTTCGGCCATTTTATTTAACAGTTCAGGGTGTGAGGCAGGGTTATGAGGACCCATGTCATCCACGGGACGGGTGAAACCGTAGCCCATGAAGTAACCCCACATCCGGTTGACAATCGCAGTGGCGATCAGAGGACGATCTCCCTTTACGATCAGCTTGGAAAATTCCTTACGCCGTTCAACACCTGAATCAGGGCTGACTTTAAATTCTTCAAAGATCGGATAAGCAACCTGCATCAGCCCCGAACGTTTTTCGTAATAGACGGGACCATCAAATCCGGTGGCTACGATTTCTGAATAATCGTCAACCTGACGACCGGTTTTCGGATCAGTTTTACGATGGTTCACCCGTCGCATCTGACGGAAGAAACTGTTGTATTCCCAGAACTGGTTCTGTTTCCAGTCGTTGAACGGATGGTTGTGACACTGGGTGCACTGCACCTGGATTCCCAGGAACAGACGCGTGGTGGCGGCTGTGACCTGCACTGCTTCGTCATTGTTCTGCATCTGGGCCAGCAGGTAGTTGACTGCCCCGTTTTCTTCAAAATGCCCTTCCGCAGTCACGAGATCCTGAACGGTTTCATCCCAGGGGCGGTTTTTGGCAAACGCCTCACGCAGGAACTTTTGCATCCCGTTGCGGCTCACCCGTCGTGGAGTACGACGACCGATGAGCAGGTTCGTCCAGACATTCGTAAAGTTCTGTACATAGCCGGGATCGTCCAGCAACTGATCAATCAATTTAGATCGCTTGGCAGAGTCACGATCTTTGACAAACTTCTCAACCGTTTCTGCGGAAGGGATTTGACCAATCAGATCCAGATGAACTCGACGAATCCACTCCTCATCGGAAGCGACGGGAGAAGGATCGACTTCGTTGTCTTCCCAACCCTGGCGAACCCGCTGGTTGATGAAGTCGATAAATGGATCAAAAGCCCCGGTGGAAAATGCCTTCGTTCTGCTCTCCGGACCTGCAGCATTGACGGCAGGCGACAGAGCGCTGGCACAAAGTAATACTGTGAAAACAACACTGAGTTGTTTAGAAAAACGACGCATTTTCGAGTACTCCACTGTTGTAAAAAAATGAGAGACTGAAGACGCTACAGCAGTCGCACCGGTATTGCTGTGCTCCACCAAATTGCGAAAAGAAAGCTGTCTCGCTACTGTAATAACTAACTCAAAGCGCAAAACATTCGAGGCGACTCTCAATAATATCTGGAAATTATGCCAATTACCTTACTATAGAGTACACGATTTTCCACAATTTCCAATGCGAATATCAATCATTTTTGATGCTAACTCTGAATCCCCGATGTAACACATATCGACATAACACCCTGATATTATATATCTTATAAACGGTACCACCCATACATTTACCCCTCTTCAGGAAACCAGCACCTTCATCTACCCGGGCTAAATGTGACACATGTATACGCCAACCTGGAAAACCGAGATAAACCCATGCCAAACCAATATCAGTTCCAAGACCAGGTAGTCATTATTACAGGTGCAGGAAACGGAATTGGTCGCGCTACCGCAATCATGATGGCGGAAGCCGGGGCTCACGTATTCGCAGGAGACGTCAAACATCTCGCAGAAAACCGGGAACTGTTCGAGCGACTGGGAATCGTGGAAGTGACCTGTGACGTACGTCAGGAATCAGACGTGCAGGCATTGATCGAACAGGCCGTCAACCAGCATGGTCGCATAGATGTGCTGGTAAACAATGCCGGGATCGGCATGGTCAAACAGATTCATCTCGTCACTGAAGAAGAGTGGAACGCCTGTATAGACACCAATCTGAAAGGGACCTTCCTGGGTTGCAAACATGCGATTAAACACATGCTGACCACTGGTGGGGGAGCAATCGTCAACACTGCCAGCAACGCGGGTCTACTCCCGCGGGCCCATGACCCGGTTTACTCAATCAGCAAACACGCGGTCGTTGCCCTGACCGAAAGCCTGGGACTCTGCCACGGAAAAGACAACATTCGTATCAACTGTGTCTGTCCGGGCCCCGTCGGAGAGACCGGCATGATGAATGATGATATAGCCAGAGCAGTAGATCCGGACGGGCTGACCCAGTCCATGATTAACGCCAGCCCGATCGCTGCCGCCAACAAACGAATGATCAGCCCACAGGAAGTTGCTGCTGCCATCTGTTACCTGGCCAGCAAAGACGCCCTGATGGTTTCCGGCACCGCTCTCCGCATTGATGGTGGCAAATCACTGGGAGTACCACCTCAGGCAAAGTAGTTTCAGCCTGCAAAACAGGAGGGAACATGCTCTTTGAGCAGTTGGATCTGCTGATCGGTTAACGGGGTCACCAGCTTGCAGTCGACGCGATGGAATTCGCTGTCCAGTGATTCACACCGTAAGACCTCTGCAGAGACATTCAGTGAAAAGTTCAGCTGCGTTTCTTCAACGCGCAACTGGAGTTGTTCCCGCGGTTGAAATTCAGATCGAGCAGCAAAGGAAATCCCGTTGCGACTGACATTAATCGCATAGCCTTTTTTACCAGTCGCTTCCCCTGCAGAAGTCTGCCCTGCTTCATCCTGATTGAAGGCCAGAATGATGGCATCACTTGAATGCCGGGGAAAGGCACGACGCTCACCGGGGTGCCCCTGCGATTGTTCGAAACGCTCTGCCTTGGGAACTGCGGGAGATTGCTTCCGGTCCAGTTTCTCCAGCAGACTTCCCCAGGTTCGACCTGTCGAGGTGGTGACCACCCGAGTCGACAACCCAGCAGCTCTTCTGCAATTGCGAAAAGAAACAGGTTCACTTTTTCGAGAGATTCCCGGCGGTAAAATCTCCTCAATCGCCTGTTTTCTCAAATTAACTTCCGGCTGACTCTCTGTGACTATACCCATTAGTGTAAACCCGTTAGAGGATAAAAGATCTGTTCTTTTTAACAGGTCCGGATGTTCGCACACAGAACCTGACTCTCTCTAAACCTAGGTCACAAAATGGGTCACGTCAAAGTTCAATCGACAATCATTCACCTCTTACCGACTCCTGCCTGCCAGACATTATTCTCCCACACTACATCAAGATTCATTATAAATAGGCTGCTACCTGACCAGATTGGCCTCTCGAACCTGGCCTAATCCGCGTATCCCGCTCCTATATATACACTTACGTCCATTTTTTACGAAACGTGAAATTTTCAGGGGATTTCGGGTTTGTCTGGTGAGCAACAAGCTTGAGAAACCAGTATCGGGCAATTATACTGCCACGTTTCCAATGACTCTGAAGAAACGAATGAAGTTTTTCGGACGGATCATCGATAGGGGATTCTATATTTCAATCCGATTGATCATGACCGCAGGATGAGCGCCCTGAAGATCTCAGTAACGCCTCTGCTCTCCGGTTACCCCGAGAACACCTTTCCCTGACAGGTAGCGAGATAATACAGACATGCGATTTTCGCTCGTCGATCAAATTAAAGAACTCGAGAAAGGCAAGTCGATCACGGCTGTCAAAAACCTTTCTCTCGCCGAAGAGTATTTGCAGGACCACTTTCCCGGCTTCGCTGTCATGCCGGGCGTACTCATGGTCGAATCCATCGTGCAGGCCGGTGCCTGGCTGATGCGATATACCAATGACTTTCAATACAGCACTGTCCTGTTAAAACAGACCAAGGCCATTCGCTTCAACAGTTTCGTCACCCCCGGCAAACAGCTGCGGGTTTCGCTCAGCATTCAGAAGTGGGAAGATAATCTCTGCACACTGAAAGCTTCGAGCGAAGTCGAAGGGGAAGCGGCTGTCAGCGGACGAATCGTTCTGGAGCAGTTTAATCTGGCTGATAAGAACCCGTCGATGGCCGACAAGGATGCAGACCGGATCAAGGATCTGAAGACTCAATTTGCCCAGCTTTGGAATCCGGCTAAACAGGTTACCCCCTGAAAGCAGAGCGATCCGGAATACGACTTCTGTCAAAGCACTAACAAATCTTGTTAACTATTTAGATTGGATTGAGGAATGAAACTGGAAGGAAGAGTAGCGTTGGTAACCGGCGGCAGCCGCGGTATTGGAAAAGCCGTCGTGCAGGCCCTGGCCCGGGAAGGGGCTAAAGTTGCCTTTGTGTACCGTTCCAGTGCGGAAGCTGCAGAGCAGATCGTCAAAGAGCTGGCTGACGAAAACTGTGAAGCCATTGCCATTCAGGCTGACGTCGCCAACAAAACCGAGACCGATGCCGTTGTGGAACAGGTCATCGAAAAATGGGAAAAGATTGACATCCTGGTCAACAACGCCGGTATCATCCGCGACGGTCTGCTGGCCACCATGTCTGCTGAAGACTGGCAGGCTGTCATCGACACTAACCTGACCAGTGTCTACAACTTCTCCCAGGCAGTGACACGTCCGATGATGTCAAAACGCTATGGGCGCATCATCAACATGTCCAGCGTCGCTGCTCACTTCGGTAACGCAGGACAGTCCAACTATGCCGCCAGTAAAGGGGGAATCATCGGATTCACCCGCTGCCTGGCCACCGAAGTCGCCAAGCGGGGTATCACCGTTAATGCGGTCGCTCCCGGTTTTATTGAAACAGACATGACCGTTGACGTGCGTAATGCCGCCGGCGATCAGATTAAGAAACACATTCCCGCCCGCCGTCTGGGTCTTCCCGAAGACATCGCCAATGCAGTGCTGTTCTTTGCCTGTGAAGACTCATCCTACGTCACCGGTCAGACTATGGCCGTAGACGGTGGTCTGACTCTGGGTGGAATTTAATAAGCGTAAAATTCGAAGCAGCTCGTGGCTGTGACGAATCGAGATATTTTGTTTTGTCGACCATTCCGGAATTGGGTCAATTCCGATCGTCGACACGGAAATTGTCAAAACTATTCCTCTCGCCGAATAGTTTTACACAGGCTGGGTCGGCGGGAATAATCGACCTGCGGGTCGAAATCAAGGAGTATTTAGATGCCAACTAGAGATGAAATCTTCGATTCCGTTCGTGAAACCCTCGTGGATGCCCTCGGACTGGATGACGACGAAGTAGTGCCCGAAGCGACCCTGATGGGAGACCTCGGTGCAGAATCCATTGACTTCCTGGACATCGCGTTCCGTCTGGAAAAAGCATTCGACATCAAGATTCCCCGTGGGGAACTCTTCCCGGAAAACATCGCTTCTTCCGATTCCGGTTTCGTGAAAGATGGCGAATTCACCGAAGCAGGGATTGCAGAACTGCGTGAAAAGATGCCACACGCAGACATCGATTCTTTTGCAGACGATCCCAAAGTCGAAAAGATGCAGGATCTGTTCACCGTCGAGATGCTGGTTAACTTCCTGGATGCCCGTCTGAAGTAAGCCAGAGTTATCTCTGATTAGAAAAACTGTCGAATGCAGCACAGCTCACTCCGGGTGGGCTGTGCCGCTTCGTCTGATCGAATCGCATTCAGAGCTGTTCGGTCTGCTTTAGCTTTAAGTCACCTGCAATAAGGTTCGCTGAAATGCGCTGGTTCTGGATTGACCGCTTTATTGAATTCGAGAGCGGCTCTTACGCCAAGAGTGTCAAAAACGTGACACTGGCTGAAGAGCATCTGCACGACCACTTCCCCGGTTTTCCGGTGATGCCCGGATCCCTGATGATCGAAGGTATGGCCCAGACGGGGGGAATTCTGCTGGGCGAGATCAATGATTTCGAACACATCGTGATTCTGGCCAAAGTGCCCCAGATGACGTTCCACAGCTGGGCCTGCCCGGGTGATCAGCTCATCTATACCGCCAAAATCACCAATGCCGGTGAGGAAGGGGGCGCCGTCGATGTGACCGCCATGGTGGGAGACCGCCTGGTTGCCGAAGGCAGCATCATCTTTGTTCACCTCGATCAAAGTGATTCCGAATTTGGCAAGATCGACCAGAAAAACTTCGTCTTTTCCATGAATCTGCTGGGAATTCTGGACGTGGGTCAGGCTGGAACAGGTGAAGAACAGGCTTAGAGCGGCTATTTTTGAAACCTTGGTATGGAAGCCTTGATTCCAAATGGGCTACAATAATAATTCATTGATCGAAGCATCAAACTAATTACGGGCTGCAAATCATACTCGCTGGGTCAAACAACACTCTGATTTGCCTGCTGTTACCAATTTCAATTTAAAACAAGAATTCAAAGCTATGAACCGCCGCGTTGTGATCACAGGTATTGGGGCCATCACTCCTTTAGGGAAAACCGTGGAAGATACCTGGAAAGCTCTCCAGGAGTCCAAGTGCGGAATCTCCAACATCACTCACTTTGACGCTTCCAATTTTCCCACCCGCTTCGCAGCCGAAGTCCACGACTTCCACCTCGAAGATTATGTCGATAACCTCGACCGCTTTGAATACTCGGGACGTAACATCCGCTACGCCATCGGCGCAGCCACCCAGGCCGTGAAAGATTCGGGCATTCTCGACGAAGACTTCGACCCCTCTATTTTCGGTGTGTACCTCGGTGCCGGCGAAGGTCAGCAGGACTTTTACCAGTTCATGAAACTGATCGCCCAGGCCCAGAATGACGGACACGTCGACCTGGAGAAATTCACCAAAGCCGGTCTGGAACAGCTGAATCCGCTGTTCGAACTGGAACAGGAACCCAACATGCCCGCCGGTCACCTGGCGAGCCTGTTCAACGCTCAGGGTCCTAACCTCAACTGTCTGACCGCGTGTGCCGCTTCCAGCCAGGCGATTGGCGAAGCCTCGGAACTGATCCGTCGTGGCGATGTCGACATCATGCTTTCGGGTGGTGCCCACAGCATGATTCACCCCTTCGGCGTTACCGGGTTCAGCCTGTTGACGGCTCTTTCAACGCACAATGAAGATCCGGCCAAGGCATCGCGTCCTTTCGACCGCAACCGCGATGGTTTCGTGTTAGGCGAAGGTGCCGGTATGATGATTCTGGAAGACCTCGAACGGGCCCAGAAACGGGGCGCCAAGATTTATGGCGAACTGGTTGGCTATGGTTCCAGTGCCGATGCTTACCGCGTGACCGACATTCATCCTGAAGGTCGCGGGGCGATCAAATGTATCAAAATGGCAATGAGCCACGCCCAGCTCAATCCCGAAGACATTCACTACATCAACGCTCACGGAACGAGTACTGCCGTCAACGATAAAGTGGAAACCCGGGCTATTAAAGGTGCGCTGGGCGATACTGCTTACAAAGTCCCCGTTTCCAGCATCAAGAGCATGATGGGCCACCTGATCGCCGCAGCAGGCAGCGTGGAAGCTATCACCTGCCTGATGGCAATTCGTGATAACGTCGTGCCCCCCACGATCAACTACGAAACCCCCGATCCGGATTGCGACCTGGATTACATTCCCAACGAAGCCCGCCAGCAGAACGTCACATCAGCACTCTCCAACAGCTTTGGATTCGGTGGTCAGAACATCTCTCTGATCTTCTCTGAATTCAATGGCTAGGCCGCTGCTGATCTATACGGGTTATTTCACAATATCCCGTAAACCGTCCAGATTGACAGAGACGCTCAGACAAAAACTGATTACACTGTAAGCAGCCCCAGGATCTCCCTCAAAGAGAGATCTGTGGGCGGTGCGTCATCAAGATTTCAACAACGTATGATCATCGTCGCTGCTGCAGGCTTAGGCAGCGACTTCGCTTCCAGGGAGACGGTAGTGAATTGGTTGTTCTGGTGCCTGCTGATACTGATCGGCATCGAGTTAATCATCCAATATTGTATCATCCGGGCTGCTTACCCCGTTCTCTATGCGCCCCTGCCAGATCGTTTTCAGCTGGCTGGAACGCTTAATACTCTGCCGGACAAAGAATCCGGGATTCAAATTGAGTCAGTCTCTTTTCCTTCCGTCGACGGACTGACGCTGCGAGGCCTGCTGGCACTTCCGGCGCAATCCCCACCACGGGGAGTCATTCTGTTCTGCCACCCATTTCGACTGTCGGGACAGATCGGACTCTACCAGTGTCGCGGTTTACTGGATGCGGGTTTCGCCGTGTTTACGTTTGACTTTCGCAATCATGGCAAAAGCGACCAGGACCCGAATTACAAATCAGTGCACTGGCTGTCGGAACACGAACTCAACGACACCCGCGCAGCCATCAGATATCTCCGCCAGCATGCGGAACTGAAAGAGCTTCCTCTCGGCTTGCTGGGGATGTGTCGCGGCGCAGCAGCAGCCCTCTCAGTTGCGACCAGAAAACCCGAAATCCAGTACATCGCCTGCGAAGGCGCGTTTATCAACGAATCCCTGTTCCTCGATCATGCGATTCGCTGGGGCGAACGTTTTCTACCACGCCTGTTCATTCAGCTGGTCCCAACGTGGGAGGTGACCCGGGCATTTCGCATTATGGTCTGGTTCACTCAACGGCGTCAGGGATGTCGCTTCGTTAATCTCAAGCCCCTGCTCCGCAACCTGGAAAACAGAAAACTGCTGTTCTTCGTCGGAGAGAAAGATCAGAGTGTCGTGCCCTGCATGTCAGATCAGATCATCGGCCGCATCCATCACTCTGAGACCACGCTATGCTCACTCCCAGGGGCGGTGCATAATGCCGGTCGTTTCGCTCAACAGGAACTTTACGATCAACGGCTCGTTGAGTTCTTCACACAGATGGTCGAGACGCAAGAGAAAGCTGCCTCTGACGCTGCTGATCCTAGTGTGAAATCTGAATCTGCACTCGTCTCACACCAGTGAATCGGGGCAATTCTGCAACCAAAACAGCGGCAGATCACCTGTGGTGCAAGCCTCATTCTTTATGCATCTCTGCCTATTTGACAGAGATTAAGTGTGTTCTCCCCGGAAAATTAACAGTTGAAAACTCTGTCATGGAAATGCATTAATCATATAACCACCGATTCTGTAATAACTTAACAACACAAGCCTGAATACAACCGACATTGGTATCTGATTTGCTAATATTTTCACTGTCGAATCACTATTTTCCCCATCCCGATTTTGAGATAGGGTTAGCATAAATCTCCCCTGACAATGGGGCTCTGTTTTTCCGGTGAGCTGTGTTATGGTCAAAGCCAGATCGCAAACTCCTTATCAATTACTGATTGCTGATGACGACTCCGGTTTCCGTGAAGTCCTCAGAGAGGTATTGGCCCCTTACTTCCAGCTGTTTGAGGCGGAATCGGGGGAACAGGCGATTGAGCTCGTGGAACAGACACACGTCGACATCGTTCTGCTCGACATGCATATGGACATTCTGACAGGTCTGGAAGCCGTCCGGATTTTAAAACAGATCAATGCCTTGCTCCCCTGCATTCTGATTACCGCCGATGCGACAGATGAATTGCGTCAGGATGCCAGTGCCGCGAATGCTTACGAAGTGCTGTCTAAACCTGTCAAGCGACAGGAGTTAGTCACGACCGTTTCTCATGCTCTGGTCGACACCTATCAGGATCCCAACGTCCCTTTCTGGCTGGGTAACTGAGCCAACAGCTTTTTGAACATCCTGGTGATCCTGGCAATCTGCACAACGGATTTTTGCAGACTCGACTTTTCTTAAACCGCACAGTGAAGTACACTTCGGCCCGAAATTAATTTCTGGAATGCTGACCTGTCTACGGCGCTCCTCCGGGCCACGGAGTTTTTTGAGCCAGACAGGTTATGCGGCGGAAAGGAGTCTGCCATGTCATATGTACCAACCCGCTTTATTCATGCTGCGAACTTGCGTCTTGATCATCAGCCGCAGGGAGTCGCTACCATTTCGGAAGCAGCGCAGCATCTGCTCGAAGACTGCACGCTGAACTCTTTTGCCAATCTGGTTCAGTGTTGCCTCGATCAGAGTGTGGACTTCCTGCTGCTGACGGGAAATACGTTCGTCGAATCAGATCACAGTATCCGCGCCCGTATCGCACTCATCGACGGCTTTCAGAAACTGGCCACACACAATATTCCGGTACTGGTCATTCCCGGTGAATCAGATCCGCTCAGTGCCTGGGACCTGCAATATCACTGGCCCGAGAATGTCACCTTCTTCTCCCCCGGCGATCACGATCGGTTCGACATTCTCCGCGAAACGGAAACGGTGGCAACTCTGCAGCTCTTCGGATCTGCGCCCGCGAAGACCTACCAGACACTGAAACTGAAACAGCGGAATCAACTGTTCAACAAACAGAATCAGCGTCCCCTTTCAATCGGCTGCATGACGCCCGCTTCCTCCACTACCGCCGAGGAATCAGCGACCTTCGAACTCGATTCATTCTCGCTGGCCGTCCCGGATGCTTTCCAGAACGACGATGACAGCAGCGAAGTAGCCGTGGATTACCTTTCCCTCTCCAAAGGGACGAGCCACCATACGTTTGAAATGCAGCCCGGCGTTGCCCATCATCCGGGAACGGCCCAGGGATTGAACTTCGGTGAATACCAGAAGAATGGTGTTACGCTGGCAATCGTCAATTCTGAGGCACCTTTGGAACTCAGACGAATCAAAGTTGCCCCGGTGCGCTGGCTCCCGCTTGAGTTGGAACTGGAGCCACACACTTCCACAGCACAACTGCGACAGCAGATGAAATCCGCACTGTTATCGCGGAAACCTGGCAAACACGAACGGCTCTGGATGGTCTGCTGGAAACTGTCTGGCAGTGGATCCCTGCTCGATGCACTGGAAGACGCGACACAACAGGCGGAGTTGACTTCTGCACTGCAGCAGGAACTGAAACAGCAACAGCTTCCCCAACTGGAACACACTTTCCAGCTGGAATTCACTCCCATTCAACAGCACCGGGAATCGGGCACCGAACTGACCGATTCCTATTTGCGACAGGTGGAATCCTTTCGCACGCGCTTTGATGCCCCCCTTGAGCGACTGATCTCTCGCGCCGGTCATCTCGACCCGCAGTGGCAGCAGCGGTTAACGTCCATCGCTGCAGAGCTCGATGAAGCGCAGATCTTCAATACAGCCATCCGCAACGGACAGTCCTGGCTCAACATCTCGACGGATGAGGAACATCACTCATGAAAATCACTCGCATTCACGTCGACCGGTTTGGAAACTGGCATGACCTGGATCTGTCCCCCCTGCAGGCGGGAATCAACGTCTTTTACGGTCCCAATGAAACGGGCAAGTCGACCCTGATGCGCATGATCCGGGGCATCCTTTATGGATTTCGTCCCGAGGAAAATCGCGAACAGGCACGCGTACCGGATTCAACTCCCTGGTCTGCACTGCTGGACATCAAACATCAGGGCCAGCGGTACGAGATCCGTCGCCAGTCCAGGGCCGGCGGTCGCGGACAGTTCTCCTTCCAGGCAGAAGCACGTGGTATTTCCAGCCAGGAACTGCTGAGTTCACTCCACGCGGGAGTCAAAGAGAGCGTTTACGAGAATGTATTCGCCATTGGTCTGAACGAACTGCAGGAACTGGGCACGCTGCACGGCGAGCAGGTTGCCCGCCACATCTATGGTCTTTCCCTCGGCCCCGAAGGTCAGGCGATCCTCGATGTATCGCAGCAGATAGCAGCCAACAGACAGACCTGCCTGAGCCACAATCTCAAATCGGGCTCGCTGGTCGACCTGTACCGTCAGTTGGATGAAGTCAACAGCAAGCTCGCCAGTCTGAAGCAGCAGTCGCAGCGATTCTTTCAGCTGTCTAACGAACTCCAACAGCTCCGCGAAGAATCCGACAGCCTGAAGAAACGGAAGTCAGGCCTGCAGTACCAGATCCGCGGTCATCGTTTCCTGGAACGGGTCTTCAAGCCCTGGCAGGAAGTTCAGAACCTGCAGCACAAACTGAAACAATTGCCCGTTGTCCATGACTTCCCCGTCGATGGCATTGCTCAACTTGATGAATTTGATCGTAAAATTAAACAGACCGAATCCCGGTTAATCGAAGTCAAAGCCGAAATCAAACGGCTCCGCAAGGAAATCGAACAATACGAATCGGATAATGAACTGCTGGAACATGCAGCCCAGATCCAGAGTCTGGCAGACCAGAAAGACTGGATCGCTTCCCTGGAGCAGGATTTCCAGGAAGGTCAGACCGAAGTCCGCAGGCTGGAACAGATTCTCGAACAGTATCGGCCTCAGAATCTGTCGGTCGATGCACTATCACATATTCAAACCACGCCGGACAATAATCAGCGACTGATTCAGGCAGCCCGCGAATACCGGATGGCGTCACACAAACGCAAACAGGCTCACTTGCGTTATAAGAAGGTCTCCCGTCGCTACCAGAAAAAACTGGCCGAGCTGCAGGAAAAATCGGGACGCCTGCTCAATGGACAGTCCATCGAACAGGAACTGAAACGAGCCCGCGAACGCATGCAGCACCTTGAGCGACTCAGTCAGCTGCGGTTCCGCGAATCCGAATTCTCGATTCGCCAGGAAGCCGTCCGCGAACAACTGGATCGTCTGCAGACCCACTCCCGCATTCCGGGTTGGGCCAAAAAAACACTCTTCGGTTTTGCCATCGCCGGTACGCTGTTGCTACTGGCGGGTATCTGGCGTGGTGTCACCGATGCCTCCCTGGTCGGTCTTATCTACTGTCTGACCGGCCTGTTTCTGGGGGGACTTACCTGGGCGATCAAGAAACATTTCGAAATCGATGTCAACGACCAGGCGGATGAGCTGCAGGATGAAAACTGGGCTCTCGACGTCCACCTCCGAGAAACGCGTCAGGAAATCGACCGCCTGCTGGAAGACGAGTACTTCTCTCTCAAGCTGGTTAAAGAAGGCCATTCGCTGAGCAACCCTCGTCATCGCGAACAGGTACCCGCGCTGAGCTTCAATGACGAGAATGTCCTGCGGACTGAGCTGCTGCACGATCTGGCTTTCAAAATCTCAGAGCTGGAACAGCTGCAGGCTTCGCAGGAACAGGTTCAGAAAACCCGACAGCGACTGGTGCGACTTCGCAACCGGTCGCAGGAAATCCAGCGTGAGTTCAGCAGCAAGCGTCACGAATGGTGCGAATGTCTGAAACAGCTGGGCCTCACCGAAACACTGAAAATTGAAGACGCCTTCCGCATGTGGCACCAGGTTTCCAATGCCAGCCTGTACGCCACCCAGCGCGAGCAGGAACTGAGACGAATTAAGCCACTGGGCGACATCGTCAACATGTTCTACCGTCGCGTGCGGGAACTGGGTCTGAAACTGAACCGGAATCATCAGCAACTCGATCGCCCGTTTGAAGTGGTCGGGGAATGGGAACGCGAACTCGAACTGCTCTCGGGACAGCGGAAAGAGCGGGCTCGACTGCGGAAAGAAGAAAAGCGTCTGCGTCAGGAAGCAGATACCCTGCAGCTCTCACTTGAAGGACTGCAACATCAGCGGTCTTCTCTGCTGATCCAGGGCGGTGCCGCTAATCGTGGGGAATTCCTGCAGCGGGCAAACTCAATTGATGAGCGTCTGCAACTGGAAGAACTGCTCGCTGATGCCCAGACGGAACTCGAGAAGATCAGTCGCAGCGAACAGGAAATGGCCATCGTCGAAGAGGATCTCCTCAACTTCGATCTGCAGCAGAATACCGACCACCTGGACATGCTCAACCTGGAACTGGATGACATCGAACGCGATCTGGTCAGCGTCGCCGAGAACATGGGGCGGCTCAAACAGGACTACCAGAATGCGAAAACGGATCGTTCTTCCGCACAACTGCGATTCCAGCGGGAACAGATTCAGGAACAGATCCAACAAGCGGGTTCACTCTGGTTCTCGACCGAACTCTCCGCCGTTGGCATCAATCAGCTGCGTTCCGAATTCGAACGAACCAGTCAGCCTGAAACGCTGGCGATCGCCTCAGACTACCTGCGTCAGCTGACCAACGACAAATACACCAATATCTGGACTCCACTCGGCGAGCAGTTCCCCAAGATCGACGACGACCAGGGGCACACACTGACGGTCGATGAACTCAGTAGCGGTACCCGTGAGCAGCTGTTTCTGGCAATCCGCCTGGCGATGGTAGAACGCTTCCGGAACCAAGGAGTACAGCTCCCGATGATCCTGGATGATGTCCTTGTGAACTTCGACCAGGAACGGACCCGGGCGGCCATCAAAACTTTGAGTGCCGTTGCAGCCAAGGGACAGCAGATTCTGCTTTTCACCTGTCACCTGCACCTGACGCAACTCTTCGAAGAACAGGGCATCACTGCGGTCCGTCTGCCGGCTTCTGATGTGACACGTAGTCACGCCCCCGAAGTGATCCCGACAACTGTAGTCGAAGAAGTTGTTGATGAGGAAATCGAAGAAGACGAATATACGGAGCCCTCAGAGGAGCCGACCAATGAAGAACCAGCAACACTCGAAGTACTCTCTTATGAACTCGACTGGTCAGATCCACTGGACTGCCTTTCCGGGTTGAGTGACTCACAGATTCAGTCGCTGACGGAAGCAGACATCTGGACGATCCGCGATTTGCTGACCTTCTCTGCCGACGAGATTGCTGACGGAGTTGACGACGACGGTCTGACCGCGGGTCTGATCTACGAATGGCAGAGCCAGGCTCGACTGGCTGCCTGTATCCGAGGTCTGGCCCCCGCCCACGCATTGCTGCTCGTCTCCTGTGGTATCACCGAACCGAACGAAATCGCCGGCATGACGATTGAAGAGCTCTGGTCGCTGGTGGAAACCTGCCAGGATTCCTCGGACAATCTACAGCAGTCTGCTATCACAGAAATCCGTGTGGAACAATGGATCCTCGGCGCACAACAGGCGCGTACGTTTTCACCAGAAGCCTCTGAGTCCCTCTCACAAACAGAGCAGGAACCACCTCAGGAAAGACGAGAATATCGGCACGATGGTTCACACCCCACTCCCGATTCACAGGGACCGAACATTCCCCCCTTTTACCTGAATCGATCAATGCCCGTTGAAGATGCGCCTTCCATCGGACCGAAGACAGCCGAACGCCTGGAAGCCGCGGGCGTCTTTACCGTGAATGATCTGCTGGAATGTAATCCCGAGTTCGTCGCGAACAAACTCAACGTGCAGCACATCAGAAAACAGACCATCCGCAAATGGAAGAAACAGACGAAGCTCGTCTGTTGTATTCCCGGACTCCGCGGACACGACGCCCAGATTCTCGAAGGGTGTGGCCTGACCGAACCCGAAATGATCGCCCGGGCGATCCCGCAGGATCTGCTCGGGAAGGTCAATTCGTTCCTCAAAACCAAAAAGGGGCAACGCATCCTCAGAGACGCCAAACGTCCCGATCTGGAAGAAGTCTCCGACTGGATTCACTGGTCACAGAAAGCCCGCAAACTGCAGGCCGCCTGATGGCATACCTTGTGAGTTAACGTTCGATCTTCAACAGCTTGCGCCGTAACAGATCCAAAGCCGCTTTGGAAATGCGGCTCTTGGCAATAGCACGATTGACGGTTAAACCGATTTCCTCCACCCAGGCTCCGTTGTCACTCGCGAGTGCCACGAAGGCTTGCGGTGCATTTTCACGGTCCTGCCAGGACTGATTCAGATCCAGCAGTATGGCCAGACCAAAATCGCAGGCCTGCGTTTCCCGCGTGGATTTCGCCAGGGCCAGTGCGCCGTCTGCAGAAAACGCATCTACACGCGCCAGTACGGTTCCCCATTTGAAACAGTCTGCCGAACCCGCAACCTCGGTCAATCGATAAGACAGCAGTCCTCCGGTGCCACATTCGCTGGTCGCCACACTGAGCTTACTCTCGTTCAACAGGGTCACCACTACGTGTTCGAGTTCTTCATCTTCGTAACCGAAAATGTAGTCGCCCAGTCGTTCGCGAATCTGCTCATAGGTGGCTGAAATCTTTTGCTCGCAATCATCGTTGGACTCACCCATCGCTTTGATTCGCAGCGTGATGGTCGCTTCATGGGCTGTGATGCCAACCTCCGGATCGCGGCCGCGACTGGTGATATCTCCCAGCAGTTCTTCGGTCTTTGACTCACCCACCCCGAAGCAGTTGATGCGGGCAAAGCGAATGATCCGCGTTCCACGAACCAGTCGCGGGAGCACGGACTCAAAAAACATCGGCTTCATTTCGGAAGGCACGCCCGGCATCGCCGCGATATGACAGATCCCCTCTCCCCCATCACGGGGGACCGTCATCCAGATACCCGGTGCCGTCCCATGTTCATTTTTGATGGGCTCTGCCCCCTCGGGGAACATCGCCTGTATCCGGTTCCGCTCGGGCATTTCGCGATACCGTTTCAGAAACATGCTTTCGATGATCGCCAGCGATTCTGCATCAAGTACCAGATCCGTACCCGTCAGTCCCGCCATCGCCTGCCGTGTCAGGTCATCCAGTGTGGGTCCCAGTCCCCCCGTGATCAGAATCAGATCGGAGCGGGAAGCCGACAGTCGCAACTGATCGATGATCTCATCCAGATTGTCAGCAATGGTTGTATGAAAGTGCGTTGCAATTCCTGCCGCCGCCAGTTCCGTACTCAACCACTGGCTGTTCGTATCCAGCTTTTCGCCGTTTGTCAGCTCACTGCCAATCGCAATAATCTCTGCTTGCATTCTTAATTTCCGTCTCGGGTGGAACTGTTCGTTCCAACTGCTGCTATTTGATAGAATGTGCCTCAGGCACTTCCCGTACTGACTGCACCCTGCACAGCCAGTTGATATTGTTCGACTGTTTTCTCGACCATCGTCTCCACCCGAAACTGCTGACGCACCAGTTCCCGCGCCGATTCACCCATAGCCCGGGCTTTCAAGGGGTCATTGAGCAATTCGAGAATGCTGTTGGACAGCGACTCACTGTTGGATGGAGGAATCACCAGCCCGGTTTCCCCATCGCGAATCACCGAATACACGCCCCCAACCCCGGTGGCGATGACCGGCTTGGCCAGCGCCATCGCTTCCAGCATGATCGTTCCCAGCCCCTGACGTAATGAGGGCAGACAGAATATATCCATCGCTTCCAGTGAGATGGCGAAGTCATACAGGTTGGGAACAAAGGTCACATTCGCCGTAATTTCCAGGTCACGTGCCAGATGTCGCAGGTTCCCTTCCTCGGGACCGGCGCCGGAAATTAGAAACTGCACATTGGGATTTTCCGCCAGCACACGACTGGCAGCCCCCAGGAAATAAGGAAGTCCCTTGATGGCTTCCAGCGGACCAGCCGTTCCGACGACCGGCTGATGATCCAGTGACAACACTGGAGACAGGTGGGAAACATCGGGGACATCTACGCCACTGGAAATCACGAGTACGAAATCTTCCGGGAGACCGGTGCGGGCGATCAGATCTTTTTTGACCGACTCACTGACGGTAATAATCCCCCGGCACCATTTTAAATCGATGCGCAGCTTTTCATCGCTCTGCAGATAGTCATTCACGGTCAGCAGAAACGGACGCTTCAATTTTCGCGCCATCCACTGTCCCTGCGGCAGCACATGTCGCGACTGGATGTGAATCAGATCCGGGATGTTCTTCTCGACTTCCTGTTTGACCAGACGCAGAACCGCCTGCCCCAGAATCGGTAGATTCAGGTTCCGATACTCGGTGATATCCAGCTTACTACGGATGCCCGGATCGACTTTCGACGCATCAGGACAGACCACGCGTGCCCGAATGCCATAATCGGCGGTGTAATGGGCCAGTCGCAGGGTATAGGCAGAGGTTCCACGTAGTTCAAACGGCCCGGCAAACAGCAAAACTTTCATCGAGGAATCAACTTTACTCATTCACTCTTTTTCCAGCGCTGTATTGCTTCTGTGTGTTTCGGAGAGACCAGACCGCCTGAAACGCTCATCAGGAACGACGTCGTGACTTCGGTGGGGAGAGAATCTCGCTCAGGATATAAGCCTGGCGAAATGACTGTTTGTCCTTGAGTGCGTCGCGCAGAAGCTGGGCTGCCCCAATCCGCTGGCCAAGCTGGCTGCCTCCCGACCGGTTACCAAAAGTGTCTGAAAGGTGCTGGCCGACTTTACTGTCGATCTGGCTATGCACCCGGGACTGCATATGTTTCTTCTGAGTCTTTTCGATCCGATCACGCAGAGAGCCGCCCAGTCGCTTCTGCCGCTTCTGCTCTTCCAGTTCGTTGCGCTCGCGATGGGTAACTTTTTTCTTCTTGGGCTTGGGCTCAGGAGGTTTGCTGGCAGCCTGCTGCATCTTCTGCTGATAAGAGCTCGAAGCTGAGGGCAATGGTTTTCTCTGACGGCGCTGTCGACGCGGCGTCGAGGCAGCCGCTTCAATACCGTCATCCTCAAAGAAATCGATCTCCGCCGGTTCCGCTGCCCGGGCCTGCTGTGCGCGCGGTTCCTGTTTCTTTGCCTGCTGGGGATTCATCGCGTCCTGCAGAAATTTTTCCAGCTCTTTCTGCAGTTGCGCTTTCTCCTTAGTCTTGCCGGGCTGTGCTTTATTCTTTTCCTTGGCGGCATTCGCGATTGCACTGGCGGCACTGATCAGCAGAAACAGGATACCGATTACGGCGCCCACCCAGTCTGCTGCTAAGATCGGAAGATTCATAATTTACCCCAGTCGCTCTTTAATCCTGTCCAGTGGCATCAGCCTGGCTGTGAATCCCTTTCACAATCAAACACGGCTCATACTTAGCTGGTTGTAGTCGGTTCCCGTTCGGGAGTCCCGATCATGTCACGCATCTTGGTATCGGCCTGCACGTTTTTGAGTTCATAGTAATCCAGGATCCCGATTTTTCCGGAACGAAACGCCTCGGCGATCGCTTCGGGCACTTTGGCTTCTGCCAACACTACCTGGGCCCGGTTTTCCTGGGTCAACGCGACCATTTCCTGTTCGCGAGCCTTCTGTTCTGCTCGTCGCTGTTCTGCTTTCGCCTGTGCCACACGCATTTCCGCTTCAGCGTGATCCGCCTGCAACCGGGCTCCGATGTTCTCACCGACATCAATGTCTGCGATATCGATCGAAACAATTGTGTAAGCGGTCTGCTTTTCCAGACCTTCGTTCAACACGATCTGAGTAATCTTATCCGGATTCTCCAGGACCTGCTCATATGTAGCAGTCGAACCGATGGCCTGCACAATCCCCTGTCCCACACGGGCGATGACGGTCTCTTCGGTTGCACCACCAACCAGCTGTTTCAGGTTGGTTCGCACGGTAACCCGGGCCCGTACATTCAACTGAATTCCGTCGCCAGCCACTGCATCCAGTGTGCTGTTGGTCTTCCGGGGATCAGGACAGTCAATCACCTTGGGGTACACGCTTGTCCGCACGGCGTCTAAAATATCGCGGCCCGCGAGGTCGATCGCCTGGGCTGACTGCCAGTCCAGATCGATTTTCGCCCGCTGGGCGGCAATCAAGGCACGAATTACATTCGGTACATTTCCCCCGGCAAGGTAATGGGCTTCCAGATCACGCGTCGAAATATCATACGACTTGGTGACCCCAGCCTGAATTGCCATGATTTTGCTGCGGACGATAATGGTCGGGTTGACCTTACGAATCGTCATCATCACCAGATTGAAGAAGCCGATCTTGGCGTTCGTCAATATACATTGAATCCACAAACCGGCAAAGCGGGCAAACAACGCGAATATAAACAGCGCAAACAGAAAGACGACGATCCCCACAATCCAGATGATGGTGGAATTATCATCGGCCGCTAATAGATTCAAGGTGCTCATTCCTGCTTTCCTGTCCTGAGAAAAAGTAGATCCTGGTGTTGTTTGCTACGGCGGAATTCGACTTGGCAACCTGTCGGCTATCCGGATTCAATCATTGTAGAGAATTTTCGGGCCCGACTCCAGAGCCTGCCGATAGAATCAGGTTTCGGGAACCTCAAAATCGAGAGAACCATCGGCCAGCGATTCGCGCTTTGGAGCAGTTTTTTCCTCTGTATCGGAACTCTCTTTAGCGGGTTTCTTAACCATTTTCACGACCAGACGCGTCCCTTCCACGGCTATGATCTCTACATCCACACGCGGATCGATGATCATGCCCTGGCTTTCACAGTGGTGCCGTTCATGATCAACGATGACAAACCCACTGGGGTTCAAAAGAGTTTGCGTTTTTCCTGTTTTCCCGACTAATGACCGCAGATGATCGGTCTCGGCCTGGAAACCACTGACTTCTTCCAGTGTCGGCGCTTCGTGAATAAACTTCTTCCCCCAGGCGGTATTCGGAAAGATTTTGACTGCCATGCCAATCGTTGTGGGTATCAGCACGATAATACTGGCGATATAAGTCCACCAGAAGCCGGGGCTGGTTCCCCACCAGGCCATCCAGGCCCCCCAGAGCGAGGCAGCCATGCTCGACAATGCCAGCACGGCGATCAGCCCTCCCGAAGGAATGAAGATCTCAGCCACGAACATCATCAATGCTATGATCAAGCCCAGAATGGCAATCAGCGAATAATCCATCAGACCTCTCGACTCTCCTTGCGATCAGCTCACCCGACCTGGAATCCCGCAAGGAACTGCTGGGACCGACAGGTGAATCACACGGGGCATCAATATCGTATGCCTGTGCCAGACAGCAGCTTACGACACCGCTGTCTTATTGTACCTGCTTTGATCGGCAAGACAAGACGCGAACGGAAATATCCCGCTCTACCAGCTGCGCGGATTCTCAGCGCAGCTGGGATGAGACAGACAAGGCTCTGAAACCTGCTTATTTGTCACACAACAGTGACTGGCAGGGAAAGCAGTACTGCGGATCAGGCTGGTCGCTCAGATCCACGATCCAGATATTGCGAAAACGAACCGGATTCCGGTGATCCTGCAGCTTGATCGGATACAGCTCCGGTCCTTCCTGCTTACCACCGCCGGTCTTGGCGATAATCGCATAATCCTGGTGGACGGGAACCCCATTCAACAGCACGGTGATGTAAGCATCCTTGATCTTCTTCCCGTCCGCATCGAATTTGGGAGCAACAAAACCGATGTCATATGTCTGCCAGGACAAAGGTGGAAAACACATGTTGATGCGGGGACGCTTTTGCTTGTACAGACCACCGCACTCGTTCTCGACCCCTTCCAGGCCAAATGAATCCAGCACCTGGACTTCGTAGCGGCTCTGCAGATAAATCCCACTGTTGCTGCGTGCCTGTCCGACAGCGTAAGGCATATAAGGCAGACGGAATTCGACATGCAGGCGATAGCTGCGATAGGTATGCTTGAACTCGGTCCCCTCTTTCAGCAGACCTCCGGGAGTGATTTCGCCCCCGGTCAGCTCATCCACAGAAGAACCATCGAAAATCACAGTGGCCCCCGGTGGTGGCGTTGCGCCCAGAGTCACACTGCTCCGCTGATATTTAGTCAGCTGGCCCAGCAGATGCCCTCTGTGATCCAGAATTTCTACGGGACCATTCTTGTAAACCTGTAGCGTCAGGTCTTTGCCCTGCAGTGTCAGAATGTCCCCGTCCCGGGTTCCTTCCAACTCTTCACGGGCAGAGAGGTCCCAGCCATTGCCGGGCAGTCCGCCCTGGTAAAGCGAGGCGATGAAATGTCCATCACCGCGGGCAACCACCTGCAACCCCAAGGCAGCGGAGCCACACCAGTTGCAGTCGGATCCGAGCGATCCATAGTATTCACCCTGATAGAAAAAATCATCGTCGACATTCTTCAGATCGACCACGGCATAGTTCTTGTCGCCTTTAGGGGCCTGAGCAAATGCTGCGGATGTCATTACGCAGCCTAAACAGCACAATCCTACGAACGCCTGACGCAACATTGATTCTCTATCCTCTCTATAAGCCATAGTCGAAATAGTCCGACCCTTTTATGTAAGCCCCCATTCTGAGGAGACTCACCCCGATTTGCAAGCCTTGAATTCAGGATTGGCCTATCTCTATCACGGCTCCTGCAGAGCAGTTCCGGTGTTAACGAACATTAACATTTCCGCGAAATCGAGGGTACGATCAGCAGGATTATGACGACAAAACGAACCGGTATGTTGTGACCTCACTTCATTTTTGGCACAATAGTTCAACAGTGCGATTCTGCAGGTCGTCGCTTGAGCCTGCTTCCCGCCGAAATCGGTTCTGCCCCGGCAGAGCCTGACCCACCCAGTCATGACTCTTGCAACACAGAAAAGATGACCTATGAGATACGCCGTTTATGGATTGGTTGTCATACTAATCGTTCTCCACCAGGACAACTGGCTCTGGGATGACAAAAGACTCATCTTCGGATTCATGCCGATCACCCTGCTCTACCAGGCAGGAATCTCTATCGGCGCCGCCATTGTCTGGTTTCTGGCGACCAAATTTGCCTGGCCTCACCATCTGGAAGAAATCGCCCAGGATTCCCCCACCCCGGCACCTGCTCCCACAGCAGCCCTCAAATCTGCCCCAGAATCTGACCAGGAAACAGGAGACACAGAATAATGATTCAGTTGGTAATTATTGGAATCTACTTGAGTTTGCTGCTGTTTCTGGGCGTGTTCTCCAGTCGTCTGTTTAAAGGAACCAGTAAGGACTACATGCTCGCCAGTCATTCGATTGGCCCGTTTCTGCTGCTGATGTCGATCTTCGGCACCACGATGACCGCCTTCGCACTGGTCGGTTCCAGTGGGGAAGCCTACAAAGAAGGGGTCGGGGTCTACGGGATGCTCGCCTCTTCCAGCGGGATCATCCACTCGCTCTGCTTCTTCCTGCTCGGGATCAAACTCTGGTCCTGGGGACATAAATACGGTTACACCACCCAGATTCAGTTCTTCCGCGAACGTCTGGAAAGCGACAAGATCGGCGTGATCCTCTTCCCGATTCTCGTCGGACTGGTAATTCCTTACCTGCTGATCGGCGTCATGTCTTCGGGCGTGGTCATCAGCAGTATTACGGAAGGTGCCTTCGACAGCGCTTTCGCCGCCTACGATTACGGCATCCCCCCCTGGCTCGGTTCGCTGGTCATCAGCCTCGTCGTGCTGATCTACGTCTTCTTCGGCGGGATGCGGGGAACCGCCTGGGCTAACACATTCCAGACCATCGTGTTCATGATACTCGGTGTCGTCACCTTCTTCGTGATTTCCAGCAAACTGGGTGGCCTGCAGGCTGCCAGCGATGCGGTGCTCGAAAAGAACCCCTCGAAACTCATGCGGGCCGTCGATCCCAAAGACCGCGCCGCTTATGCGAAACGTTATGAGACCTGGACCCTGATCGCTAAATACAATTACGCGACCCGCGTCCTTAAAACACTGACACTCACTCCCGAGCAGAAAGCCGCAGCTTACGAGGAATTCAAACCCCGTATGCCCAACTGGCAGATGACCGCCGAAGCCGTCTACGCCGCCAAGAACGGTCTCTACGAACTGACCACCGAACAGACCAACCTCGCCCTGCTCAAACAGGACGACCGCGTCAAGCCGGATCCCTTCCCCGAGAAGTGGACCACCGACCTGATGTCGCATCATGCCCTGCAGGAATATCCGCGGAAAGCCAATGCGGAAGACGAACAGGCGATGCTGATCTTCGGCGATAAAATCGGTCACCCCAACCACGATCTGGATCCCAACGATCCTTCCAAGGGTAAAAAGTGGACGATCAAAAAAGCGCTCGGCGTTTACCGGGCCACGAACTGGGCTCCCGATGCACCACATCCGATGAGCAAGCTCGTTTTCTTCACTTACTTCTTCGTCCCCCTCTCGGTCGGCATGTTCCCCCACCTGTTCCAGCACTGGCTTACCGCCCGTTCTGCAGGGACATTTAAACTTCCCGTGGTCGCACACCCGCTGTTCATCATGATTGTCTGGGTTCCCTGCGTCCTGGTCGGTGTCTGGGCAACCTCCGCCACCTTCAACGGGGCACCGCTCTTCCCGCCACACTTCCCGGCGAACGCGGTCCTCGCGGCGATGGTGAAGAAGATGACCTCCCCCGTTCTCGCTGGCTTCCTGACGGCAGGGATTCTGGCGGCCATCATGTCTTCGCTGGACAGTCAGTTCCTCTGTATCGGCACCATGTTTACCGAAGACATTGTCGTACATTATGGCGGAAAAGACCGTTTTACAGATAAACAGGTTGTCCTCATGGCCCGGACCTTTATTATTCTGGTGGTAGCGATCACCTACGGTTTCAGTCTGCTGGAGCCGCGGCGGGTCTTTACCCTCGGTGTCTGGTGCTTCAGTGGGTTTTCCAGCCTGTTCCCCATCATCTTTGCTGCGGTCTACTGGAAACGCCTCACCAAGCCCGGCGCTTACGCAGGTGTCCTGGTCGCCTTCGGTACCTGGCTCTACCTGTTTAAAGAAGCCGGTTACGCCTTGAAGCCGAACTACACCTTCCTGGGCATGATGCCGGTAGCCACCATGGTGGTCGCCTCCGCGGTCGCCATGATCCTGGTCTCCCTGGTCACCAGACCTCCCAGCAAGGAAACCCTCGTGCGGTTCTTCCCGGAAGACTAATTCCCCGGAACCGCCTGTAACAGGTTTTAATCTCACAGCAGACTGCAGGTTTAAGGCCGCAGTCTGCTGTTTTCTGATTTCTATTGAGAGATGCATGTCCTGCACTTTTAAAACAATTCGCCGTGTGGAATTTCACGAAACGGACATGGCCGGCATTGTCCACTTCTCTAACTTCTACAAATATATGGAACAGGCCGAGCACGAATACTATCGCTCGCTCGACATGACCATCGTCGATAAACAGCCCGACGGCTCCGTCATCGGCTGGCCGCGGGTCTCCGCCCAATGCTCTTTTGAATCTCCCGCTTTCTATGGTGATCTCCTCGAAATTCGTCTCACCATCGAACGGGTCGGCGTCAAATCGCTGACTATCGAATACGACTTCTGGCGGGACGAAACCAAAATCGCCAAAGGACGCATGAAAACCGTCTGCTGCCATTTCACGCATGGCGAACCGATGAAGTCCATCGAGATCCCCGAGTGGATTCAACAGAAAATTGAAGACTCACAGCATCCCACAACCTGACTCTACCGGCAGGGACTGACATGAATGACGCTCCCGAGCAATTAGTTGTCCGCAACTTAACTAAACAGTTCACCCTCGCCGATGAATCGCTGTCGATTCTCGCCGGCGTGGATCTCACCCTCAACCGCGGCGAGGCACTCGCCATTACCGGTCCCTCCGGTTCCGGCAAGAGCACGCTGCTCTACATCCTCGGCGTGCTCGATCAGCCTACCGCGGGTGAAGTCATCCAGTTCAACCAGAACCCGTTCGTCCTCAGTGCCAAGGAACAAGCCGAGTTTCGCAACCAGAATATTGGTTTCATCTTTCAGGACCATCACCTGATGCCCCAGTTCTCGGTTCTCGAAAATGTCCTGATTCCCACCATGGTTCATCAGGGATCCTCCAGCGACGCCGAGGAACGTGCCCGTCATCTGCTGGAACGCGTCGGGCTCAAAGATCGACTCAATCATCGTCCCGCCCAGATTTCCGGAGGCGAACGCCAGCGGGTCGCGGTCTGCCGGGCCTTGATCAATAATCCGCGTCTGCTGCTCGCTGACGAACCCACGGGAAACCTGGACCGGGCCAACACCGAAGCCATCGGCAAACTCCTGCTGGAAATCAACCAGGAACAGAACACCATTCTGATCTGCGTCACCCACAGCAGCGAACTGGCGGCCCTCTTTCCGCAACATCAAAGATTACGCGACGGTCTCCTCGTGACCGAATCGGTCTGAAATCGAATGTTCTAACTGCAGAAGAGTTCGAGTTATGAATCAAGCGCGCTTTGTCATTAAAAGTCTGACTTATCACTGGCGCACCAACCTCGCCGTACTCCTCGGAGTCATCGCGGCCACCGCTGTCATCGGCGGCGCCCTCATCGTCGGCGATTCCGTTCGCGCCAGCCTCAGACAGATGACGCTCGACCGTCTCGGCAAAATCGACTATGTCGTCTCCGGGCACCGCTTCTTCCGCGAACAGCTGGCCGACGATCTGCAGAAGTCCTCCTCTCTGCCGGAGAGTATCGAAACCATCGCACCGGCGCTCGTCCTCCGTGGATCGCTGGAAAAGAACCGGGAAGACCTGCACCTCCGCGTCGGTCAGGTCAACATCTTCGGCACCGATGAACGTCTCTGGTCGCTCCTCGATCACGGCGACATCCCTGCCCCCGAAGACGATCAGGCCATTCTCAACTCCCGCGTCGCAGAACAGCTCGAAGCCTCCGTCGGCGATCAGATTACCCTCTGGATCGAACTCCCTTCCGCCATTCCCCGCGATTCGCTGCTGGGTGAGAAGGAAGAACAGTCGGTCGAAATCACCCTCACCGTCAGCCAGATTCTCGACGAAGACTCCAAGGCCGGCCGCCTCGCTCTGCTCCCCAATCAACAGCTCCCGCTCGACCTGTTTCTCTCGCTCGACACCCTGCAGGCCGCGCTCGACCTCGATGAGATTCAACCCTCTCGCCGCGATCCAATACAACGGCCCGCCCGGGTCAACTCCCTCTTTTTCAGCTCCCACGCAGAATCGATCCCCGACTCTCCCCAGGCCCGCATCGTCGCCCAGGGCCTGGAATCCGCTCTTAAACAGAGCCTCACACTCGCAGATCTGAACCTCAAAATCATTCCCAACCAGCAACGGAACTACCTCTCGCTCGAAAGCGAGCAGATGATTCTCGACCCGCAGATAGAACAGGCCGGTCGCGAAGCTGCGAAAAAACTCGACGTCGCCACTTCGCCCGTCATGGTTTACATCGCCAACGAATTCAGTCCGCTGAAGCCCCCCACCGGCACAGAAAAAACGCCCTACTCCATGTATTCCATCGTCGCTGGCCTCGACTTCCCTGAGCAGCCACCGTTCGGCCCTTTTAAATTCATCGGCGCTAAACCAAAACTTCCGCTCAAGGAAAACGAAATCGTCCTCAACGAATGGCTGGCCAACGACCTTAAGACCAAAGTCGGCGATCAACTGCGGATGAAATACCACGTCGTCGGCTCCCGGGGAGAACTGCCCGAAGTCGAACAGACCTTCACCGTCGCAGGCATCGTTGCCCTCGATGGCACTCCCGCAGCCGACCGCAAGCTGACGCCCGATATGGAAGGCATCACCGATGCAGACACCTTCGGCGACTGGGAACAGCCCTTCCCCATGAAACTCGATAAGGTCACCGACCGCGACGAAGAATACTGGGACAAATATAAAGCCACTCCCAAAGCTTTCCTCGCCCTGGAAACCGCCCAGACGCTCTGGAACAGCCGCTACGGCACTTTGACATCGCTCCGCTTCGCAACCCTGCCCGACAAAAACACGGAGGAAACATCGTCCGCGTTCGCCGCGTCGCTGCTCAGCAATATCGATGTTCTCAAAATGGGACTCGCCATTCAGCCCATCAAATTTCTCGGACTCGCTGCCGCCAGCGGAACCACCGATTTCAGTGGTCTCTTTATCGGTTTCAGCTTCTTCATCATCCTCTCGGCCATCATCCTCATTCGGCTGCTGTTCAAGCTGGGCGTCGATCGTCGCGTCTCTTCCATCGGCCTGCTCTCCGCTATCGGCTTTACCCCCGCACAGGTCAGGCAGATCATTTTCAAGGAAGCCCTCCTGGTCATCCTCTCCGGAGGCATCCTCGGTATCCTGGCTGCCATCGGCTATGCGTCGCTCATGTTGTATGGTCTCAGAACCTGGTGGATCGGCGCCATCGGCACCCGCTTCCTGTTCGTCGACCTGACTCCCCAGAGCCTCGCTATCGGCTTTCTGATCGCGGTCTTCTTCTCCGGCTTCGTGATCTGGAAATCGATGTCCGAACTGAAACAGATCTCGATTCGCGGCCTCCTGTCCGGCGTAAACAGTCCCGACCAGGAACCGGCTCGTGCCGCAAAACGCGTCGGCCTCACCTGGAAGATCTCCACGGTCCTCGCGCTCGTACTGGTCCTCGCTACCGTGACCGGAATCATTCCCAAACAGGAAGCCTTTTCCGGCTTCTCCCTGCAGACGGTCTGCTTCTTCCTCGTTGGAACGCTCTCGCTGGTTGCCAGCCTCAGCTTCCTCTCCAGTTTTCTCCACACCGATTCCACCACCCCCATTCAGGGCAACGGCGGCTTCGCTCTGGTGAAGCTCGGCTTCCGTAACGCCGGTCGCTTCCGTCAACGCAGCGTCCTTACCACCGCACTCATCGCCTCGGCCACCTTTGTTCTCGTCTCCGTCGCCGCCGGACATCGTAACCCCGCCGTCGAAGAACCCGACAAAGACTCCGGTAACGGCGGCTTTACCCTCGTCGCGGAAACCTCGTCCCCCCTGATCTTTGACCTCAACACAGTCGACGGTCGCGACAAAATGCTGGTCAACGCTCCCGACGATCCCGAAACGAAACGGCTGCTCAAAGAAATGCAGGCGATCCCCTTCCGCGTCAAGCCGGGTGAGAACGCCAGCTGCCTGAATATCTATCAAACCACCGTCCCCACCATCCTCGGCGTGCCGCAGGAACTCATCGAACGAGGCGGCTTCAAATTCGCCGACACCCCGGGCGACAATCCCTGGGAACTGCTCAACCAGCCGCAGAACGATGGCTCCATCCCCGCGCTGGGTGATATGAATACGCTCATGTACAGCCTCCATAAAGGCATCGGTGCCAGTGTCGGCATTCCCTCCGACGAACGTCCCGAACACGAATTGAAAATCAAAGGCATGTTCGATGGCAGTATCTTCCAGGGCGTGCTGCTCATCTCGGAACAGCACTTCCAGCAGCTCTTCCCCGAACAGGCCGGCTTCCAGTATTTCCTGATTGAAGTCCCCACGAAAGATGCCATGCAGCTCTCCTCCATCCTTGAGACTGGTCTCACCGAATACGGCTTCGATGCCGACCTCGTCGCCAATCGTCTCGCCGACTTCCTCGCCGTCCAGAACACGTACCTCTCCACATTCCAGACACTGGGCGGCCTCGGTCTCCTCCTCGGCACCCTGGGGCTGGCAACCGTCATGCTGCGAAACGTCGTTGAACGAAGAAGCGAACTGGCCCTGCTCCGCGCCGTTGGCATGACCGGCTCCGATGTCGCGTTGATCGTCCTCGCGGAAAACGCCTTCCTGCTGATCTGGGGACTCGCGTCCGGCATCGTCTCGGCTCTGCTGGCGATGCTGCCCCACCTGCTCTCCACCGGAGCGGATATCCCCTGGTTCAGCGGTATGGTAATCCTGCTCGCGGTGCTGATTACCGGTATGCTGTCTGCCTTTTTCGCAGTCCTCTCCGCGGTCCGGGCTCCCATCCTGGCGACACTGAGATCACACTAAACACAGATAGAAACCCGCCTCTGGTGGGTGCTGATTGTTCAGAACGGCGCGACCGTGTCAACAACGGTTACCACCATCGGCTCACGATGCGGATTTGCGTTCCAGCACTTTGGCGACGATGTAGGCGAGAGTCCCTGCACTCACAGCACTCAGCACGACCGCAATCCCCAACGATCCCCAGTCGCCCGCCGATTCTCGAAAGGCCTCACGAATCTCCCGGCTGACAACGAAACCGAAAAAGAGACCGATGGATAAAGCCACCATCTGATATTTAGGCACCGCCTGATTCACATCGGCTTTGCTCTCTTCTGATTCATTCGTCATCACAAGCCCTTTCACTTCAGTCCGTCAAACGACACTCAGCTGTAAGTCGTCTATCCTAACACATCCCGATTACTGCACGAAACCTCTTTTTTATTACGGTCCCCAGGCCACTGAACTTTCCGCACTCCCCGCTGAACAGACTCCCCTTGTTCCCCACCTGCCAAAGCGTATCCTGTTCCCATTCTGGCTCGCGCGCGAGGCACGTCAACACATACGGGAATATCCAACACCACTGTCTCAACAACACCTGAATCACCATCGATTTTCACCCTGGCTTCACTGGAACAACCCGCACCGGTTCGCAATTGCTCCCCCTGACAGCCAGGCCACAGCGGGACAAACGCCGGACAGATCGGGACAAATTTCAGGACACACCAGGACAAAATCCCGGACACAAGAGGACAAAATTCTGTCTTGACCCCCACGCGCCCTTCCACACAATCAGCCTCACTCCGGGAAACGGTTAACCGGCCCGGAAGCACTTTACAAAACCAGCAAAAGATAAGGATCAGTTCCATCACAAACACTCGACGATCAATTCCCCTAAACGTAGCGACTGTCTTAAAAAATCAGATTTTAATCACGTTTGCCTCCCATTTTTTCCCTTCTTTGACCATGGTGTTGAGAATGATGAGCAGTTTCCGCATGGCGGCCACGAGGGCGACCATTTTGGACTTTCCATTTTCCACGAGCCGTTTGTAGAACGCTTTGATCCTGGGGTTGTGATTCAGGGCCGTGACGGTGGGCATGTATAACCCGTTCCGGATCCGGACTCGTCCCCCGCCAATCGTTCTTTTCCCACGCAGAGTTCCACTGTCACGGTTGGTGGGAGCCAGGCCGATCAGCCGCGCGATCTGCTTTCGATTCAGACTCCCCAGTTCCGGAAGGTCTGAGATGAGCAGGGCCGCGGTTGTGCCGGCCACACCAGGTACTGACTGCAGGATTTCAGAGCGCTCGCGGGATTCTTCATCCGCGTCAATCAGCTCCTTCAGTTTTTTCTCGATGTGTTTGAGCTGTTTTTTATAGAACTGGATTGAATCGCTAATCATTTTGGCCACTTCCCTGTCCGGGGTGGTTTCCAGGCGGTTCTGCTCCTGGATGATCATCTTGCTGACCTGCTGCCTGCGAGCACTGAATTCCCGCATTTTCTGCTGGACCTGTGTTAAAAGTGGGGTAATCCGCGGCTGCATCACCTGGGCAAATTCCATGATCGTGTGCGCGTCAATCTGATCGGTTTTCGCCAGCCGGTTCTTGGCGCGGGCAAAGTCCCGGATCTGCCGAGGGTTGACGACGGCGACTGGAAACCCATGCTTGTGTAGACAGGCAACGAGTTTTCGTTCCAGTCCTCCCGTTGCTTCCAGGCAGATCAGTTTGGGCTGAGTCTTCTGAAGCACCTGCATGAACTGTTTCATCCCGTCGGGTGTGTACTCATAAACGGAACCTTTGGGACGACCTGAAATTCTGGTATCAAACTTAGATTTTGAAATGTCAATTCCGACGTGATCTGTGTTATGCTGTTGCATGCTAAGGCCCTTCCTTGCTGATACGAGCTGGTGGTGGTGCACCGCTCAGGCGACTGTACGGGTTAAGGCATGGAGAAGCGAGTGGCGATCAAGCTACAAATCGGTCTTTAGGACCAGGGGCAACCACGATCTGACACTCGCCACCAATGCTTCCCGCCTTTAAAGGCGGGAAGCATTGGCTTTATCTGCCTATCAAATCAAAGAACTGCAGACAGTCAAGAGCAGATACAAGGGGCGACCCTGTGTGGTCGCCCGCAGAGACGACGAGTTTTGTATTGAGATATTTCGAAATGTATCACAGTCCGTGCTCCATCCTTAAGCAGTTCATTTTCAACAGGAAGGGCTGGCACTCAAACAAGCTCCCCACAGCAAAGGATTCACCCATGACCGAACCCACAACTCCTCCCCGCAGATATCTCTCCCGAGACGAACAGACCGTCGTCGTCCGTCTCATCCAGAAAATGATCGCCCTCGGCAGATACGCATCCGACATCAAAACCGCGATCGCCGCCCGTTACAATCTCAGCCGTCGCTCCGCCACACGCTATCTCCACCGTGCCCGTCGCGAAATGCAGGAATTCGTCGAACGCAAAGACGACGAACACCGCACCGATTCCTTCTACTTCTATCGCAGCATCATCGAAGACCCCGAATCATCCCGGCACGAACGCCTCCGCGCCTGCGAACGCATCGACAAACTCCTGGGCATCGAACTCACCGTCAAGTACACCCAGAGCCGAAACTTCAACAAGTCCATCGAAGAGATCGAGAACATGACCGACGAAGAGCTCAACGACTACTACAACAAGCTCAAGAAAAAATACAGCTGACCCCGAATCCTAACCAAAGGCACCACCCAGGCGAGGTACACCTGCAGCACCAGTGAAAACCAGACACCACGATGCAGATCCCGGTCTCGCCAGGCAGCATCAATATCAGGGGCTCTAAAGCAATCAACAAATCCACCACATGGCTCTACAACAGACCTGCAGATAACACAGCGCCAGCACAACAGACCCTTAGCCGCAGGGCCTTAGCCCCGGTTGAAACAACTTTGGTATGCACCGTTCAAATAAAAAACACGACCGGCCCACCACTTTCGTGTCTTTCGTGCCTTTCGTGGTAGTAAAATCAAAACCCACGTTGTTTGAGTTCATTCTCCAGAACCAGAAGTTTTTCTGCCTGATTCAGCGCATTCCATCGGTGATGTGTCACATGAGGAATCTCCAGATCAACCATTCGGGGTGGCTCGGCGGCCATATAATGACTGATCTCCTCACCCCCGCAATCAGGACAACGGGGCAGCAGATTCATCTGGAATAACCCACCATCCACATCCGGATCACAGGCCACCCCAAAAATGGTTTGCAAAAGATCGGACTGTTCCCTGTCACTCCGGCTCCCGACGCTCGTTTCCAGGCGAAGTAATTGAGCGACTTCCTCATACACCGGGTCGGTGAGCCCATTTAAATAGCGTTCCGCCCGCCGCGTTTCACTCCGCAACAGAAACTCACCATAGACAACGGGAGTCATCTCGTAATGCTCAAACCAGCACTGACAGCTCCCGCACTGATAGCGGTAAATCAGGAAATTCATGGTTCGGGAATAGTCCCTGGCAGAATAATACTAAAAAGAATCAAACAGTTTTGCCTCTTATGCTTTGGCTCTTAGAATTTTATAAACAAACCAGAACAGGTAGCCAAAAGCGAGAATATAAAACACAGTTCCCAGCCGTTGTTCCATCGACCGACGTTCCTGAAGATATTCTTCAAAAGTAAAGACAGGCACCTGCCCCTTGTAAAGTGCGATGACTTGCTTTTCATGATGAGAAAATCGAACTTTATCCCCCGCCTGAATCTGATCCATTCTACTATCAAATAGAGAATTAACAGTTAGCGGATACTCCTGATTTCCTTGTATCAGTTGGATATCAAATTCAGAACCAGGGTTTCTAATCGATTTGACGACTGCATTCTGCAAGACGAGTTGCTTGCCCTTTATCAGATTGGGAATAAAACACTTAAATGATGCAAGAAGAAAAAGGCATAGAAAGAAACTGATAGACTGTAATGCAAAAAACTTGTTTTTAATTAGCCCATCACTTGATTCTCTAACTGAAAAATTGTTCGAAGACTGATTCAATCGCCTGTCACGCCTGACCCGCAATTGAATCGCCAGCACAACCAGCAACACTGAGATCACCACGAGAGTGCTTAGCACCACTCCCTTCGAAATGAGATCCCGGGAGCCAAGTTCCAGGATTAATAAAATCACGACCAGAGTATTGACGCTTAATAAAAGGCCATTTTCAATTTTAAAATCCTGATCACACTTTGAAGCTGCCATAAGGTTGTCCGGAGATGATCATCGAGAAACTCTCAAAAAGGAAATCCTGATACCTGATCAGACTAACGATCCTTAGAGTGTTTTTCCATGCCCCAATTTCCCACAACCTTCACCCCCTAAAGAATGGACTCGAATCTAATCCGAGCCAATTGCAACAAACCAGAAGTCCCAGTTTCTCTCACAATAACCAGAGAGACATTTCCCACTCAAACCCGGCCCACCACTTTCGTGTTTTTCGTGCCTTTCGTGGTAGTAAAATCAAAACCCACGCTCACTTCTTCAACCCCGCGCAATACTCGTGAATTTGATCCAGCTTTGCCTGACGTGCTTTCGCAGCAGCACTCTCATCAGGGGCCTGTTCGATGCGTTCGATTGTCTGCTTGACCCGCGTTTTCAATTGTTCGTCCTCTGTCTGCAGTGCCTCTCGCAACGCCGGCAACAGCGGCTTCGCCTGCCAGCCATAAGTCGCCAGCGCCCCGGCTGCATTCAGCCGCACCCAGTTCTGTTCGTCCTTCAGTAATTTCGCGATCGCGTTCATATTCGATTCACTATAGCGGTTCACCGTCGCCAGGTAGCCGGTACTCCAGCCGCGCACAGTTCGGTCAGTACTGCTCAGGGCCCGGGCATAACGTTTTTCCAGATCGGCCTGTTCGAGCACGACCACCCCTTTGGGGATCTGCAACTGGTCAAACTGGATTTCCCCCCCGATATAAATCGTCAGGATCGGATGCTCATTCCAGATCTGCTCTCCCTGATCCCACGATGCCATATGTTTTGCAATCCCGCCGACCATTTGCAGTTTCCAGTTGAACTTGAATGTCTTGTCTTTCATAAATGAGTTAATTTCAGCCGGTCCCGGTAGCAGCACAACTTCATGCACCTTCTCCGGGGTCGCCGCGAAGTGCTTTAACGCCGCGTTGACTGCTGCAGTATCGCCTTGATAGAAACAAGCCTCACTGCCATTCACCCAGTAGTGGTACACCCGGTGCGTATCATTCACCACCGGCATGATCCCCGGCCACTCCTGGAAGTTCCCCGCATTCAACGGTTTATTACCAAAGTCCTCCATGCCCAGCGCCCACACCGGCCCTGTCAGACAGCTCAGCAGCAACAGACAACCACCCCAACTCAGGAACTTCACACGCATAGCAGTCTCTCCTTCTGAAAGAATTCGCCCCACTCCTGATAGAGACGGCCGCCACCGCACTTTGGTTTCCAGAAATCCCCACAGATTGAATTTTCAGGCAAAATAAACAAATACCCGGGTGGGCTCGAATGCAATTCGAGCCGAGCGCAGCGAGCAGGAGGTCCCAACTCACTCACACAAATCAGAACATCCTACCCTACCTGTAACAGACCAGTGAGGTTCAACTCATCAACAAACAACCTTCACACCGAGACATCCTGTTGCCTCCGGCTATCACGGATTACATCCGCGACTGCCCAGGTTCATTTCACAAACACCTCTTTCGTGTTTTTCGTGCCTTTCGTGGTAGATAAACTACCATTAACAACGTCATCCCCGCCTCGACGCGCGTCTCAACGAACCCCAATCTCCCAGCTCCGCTCGCTGAAAAGATTCAGATCAATAAAATCAACGTCAGCTCCCTGGACGACATCCGACATCAGCACTTCGACATAGCCTGCTCCAAATACTTTATTCAAATCCTGGGACACCCGGGCCGCAAAGGTCTGCAGTTTCTTCTCACTGGAAAACGCAGGCAGCCGTTTCTGGCCGTCAACATCCAGAATCCAGAGCTCCCGTTCATCGCTGGCCAGCTCCCTGGCATCCTCTTCCAGCAACGCCAGTAACTCCTCCTGGGTAAACTCATTCGCATCGAGCATCCGACGCGGCCGTTTAGGAAACAGCAGCCGCCGCGTCTGTAGATAGACGTTCAGCTTCTGCGGATCCTCCTTGCAGGCCACACGCTCCAGATCATCTTTTCCGGTAATCTTCTCCAGTAGACTGGATAACATCGATCGGAACCTTCAAAAAGGCGAACTCGATTTTTAGAACGTCGCTCTCATCCACAACGCCCCGCTTATGTATGGCACAGCGTCTGATCCCAGTCTGTTCCGTCCGCACAGATCCATTCCAGTGCCAGATGACGCTCGTAGCAGATCGAAGCAAAATTCCCCTTGGTTTCTCCATCCAGATCAACCAGGCGTTGCCCGTCGATCAGCAGGTCCACCCCATCATGCTCTACGTTAATCCCTTCCTGTTCGATTCCGTCCAGGGCCCGGCTGACCGTCGCTGCATAACTGTCCCCCGGCGGTGGCTCCATCCCCTGCAGACGCATCACTTCAGTACGGGCCCGCCAGTTCAGAAACTGGGCCTGATGGAGTTCCGCATCCAATGTTTCTTTCCCGCGAATTGCGGCACTATCCAGGAAGCCTTCGATCGGCTGATTGATGGGAACCATAGAATAGATCTCATTCGGATTCCCCACATCATAATAGCTCGGCATCTCCTCGATCACACCAATCGACCAGAGTAATGCTTTCAATGCCTCAACACGCCAGAACGTCTCAAAGATCGCACTGCGATCCCAGTCTCCCAACGGTTGATCGTGCAGCTTGAGTTCAGCTGAAGAGAGTGCGTCGGCAATCCCGTATTCCCCAGCCCACTGCAAGAGACTTTCACCAAACTCCCGATAGCGGTCTGCCTGCTCCGGGATATTCGAAATTCCGTTTTCTGCCTGGGCGCGCATGGCCATCAGCCCCACACACAAAGCACGTTTCGCCACACTCTCCGTCGTCTGCATTTGTCTCTCCTGTCGTGATTCTCTAAACGGTATTTCGATTGAGGACCATTATCGGGAGACGAGCAAGTCCAGTCATACTCCGAACTCTCAGGCAAACAATACATCCTCACCATCACGCGCGGTACGCACACGGTCAGAAAAGCCCTGATAGAAAAAGGGGATATTGTCCGCTGCATCTCCGGATAAGCGTCCGCGAATTTTATCAAACGTCATCAGCGCCACTCGATACCGAGGTTCCCCTGTCACGAGTACCGGCTGGTCGCTTTCATCGCTCCAGCAGTAAGTGCCACCATGTTCAGTGTAACCGACCTGTAGCAGATAAGAACCCATTAACTCACAAATTGTTTCAATTTGTTCAGGACCGATCTGATCTGCAAACTCTGCTGCTTCCGCCAGCATCTCCTCTATGATCGCCAGGCTGTCGGGCGTCAGATCCAACGCCCCACCAGCGCGATCCTGAAACTGAGCCACCGTCAGGGCCGCCTTTTCTTCCACCTGCTGCGCTAATTCTGACATCTCATGCTCCTGGTGTTGAATAACGTAAAATATAAAGGGTAAGCTCGGATGCAATCCGAGCCGAGCGCAGCGAGCAGGAGGTCCCAGCTGACGCATACATATCAGAACGATCTGCCCAACTTGGGGCAGACAGGGTGAGGCTCAATGCGTCAACAAACAACCGTCACAACGCGACCACCCAGGTTCTTTCCACCACAATCACCACTTTCGTGCTTTTCGTGTCTTTCGTGGTAGTTAAAAACAAGTACACCCAGTCACAAAAAAACGCCCGCAGCCAACCGGCTCCGGGCGTTTCTGATTTCAACAGTTCAAGCCAACGCTTACTCGTCGGTCACACAACCTTCGGAAGCCGACTTCACGTTCTTGATGTATTTATACAAAGTACCCCGCGTGTATTTGAACGGGGGAGCCGTCCAGGCTTTGCGGCGTTCTTCGAGTTCTTCGTCGCTGACTTCCATATCGATGCGATTGTTCTCGGCGTCGATGATGACCTTGTCGCCGTTCTTGACCAGGGCAACCGGTCCGCCTTCCTGGGCTTCGGGAGTGATGTGGCCCACGATGAAGCCGTGTGAACCGCCGGAGAAACGACCGTCGGTCAACAGAGCCACGTCTTTACCCAGGCCGGCCCCCATAATGGCCGAAGTCGGAGTCAGCATCTCAGGCATCCCCGGTCCCCCTTTGGGGCCTTCGTAGCGGATGATGATCACATCCCCTTTGCTGATCTTCTTGTCTTCCAGGGCTTTGAGCATGTCTTCTTCGGAATCGAATACGTTGGCGGTTCCTTCGAAAACCAGACCTTCTTTACCAGTGATCTTGGCAACCGCACCGGTGGGAGCCAGGTTCCCTTTCAGGATCTGCAGGTGACCGCTTGGTTTGATCGGGTCACTGACTTTGTGCACGATGTCCTGTCCCTCTTTCAGGCCCGGCAAATCGGCCAGGTTTTCGGAGTGGGTCTTGCCGGTCACCGTCATGCAGTCACCGTTGATCAGACCTTCGGAGATCAGGTACTTCAGCACAGCCGGGGTTCCCCCCTGCTCCTGCAGGTCCGCCATCACGTACTTACCACTGGGTTTGAAGTCTGCCAGCAGCGGAATGCGATCGCTGACCGACTGGAAGTCGTCGATGGTCAGTTCGACATTCACCGAGCGGGCAATCGCCAGCAGGTGCAGGACGGCGTTGGTCGAACCGCCCAGAGCGACAGTCAGCACCATCGCGTTTTCAAAGGCTTCCCGCGTCATGATGTCCCGCGGCTTGAGGTCCAGTTCCAGCAGCTTCTTGATCGCTGCACCAGCCCGGTAACACTCTTCGAGTTTATCGGGATGCTCAGCCGGAATCGACGAGCTGTAAGGCAGTGCCATCCCCAAAGCTTCAATCGCCGACGCCATGGTGTTCGCGGTATACATCCCGCCGCAGGCACCCGCGCCCGGACAGCTCTTCTGCACGATCTGCTTCCGGGTTTCGTCATCAATCGAACCAGCCAGGTATTCCCCGTAGGACTGGAACGCAGAGACGATGTCCAGCTTCTGATTGTTCAGACAGCCGGGAGCAATCGTTCCGCCGTAGACCATGATTGACGGACGGTTGAAACGCCCCATCGCGATCAGACAGCCGGGCATGTTCTTGTCACAGCCGGGCAGTGAAATGTTCGCATCGTACCACTGGGCACAGGTCACGGTTTCGATACTGTCTGCGATCAAATCGCGGGACTGTAAAGAGTACGACATGCCGTCGGTTCCCATCGATATCCCGTCACTCACGCCGATCGTGTTGAACCGCATGCCCACCAGGCCGGATGCTTCCACGCCCTCTTTGACCTTGGCAGCCAGAATATTGAGGTGCATGTTACAGGAGTTACCTTCGTACCAGACGCTGGAAATCCCGACCTGGGCCTTGTTCATATCTTCTTCGGTCATGCCCGTGGCATACAGCATGGCCTGAGATGCCCCCTGCGAACGGGGCTGGGTGATGCGGGAACTGTAACGGTTCAGAATCGGTTGGGAATCGGATGACATCGACGGTTTTCCTCTGTTGTGTAGTACAATATCGTTCAATGATGGGAGACTCGGAGCGGCACGCAGGCACGCTCCCGATTTATTCCACCAGCAGTTTCACCCGGTGGGGCACCCGTTCGACACGGGGCAGCACCTGCGGTTCGTAGATTTCTTTAAACGCCTTTGCTTCGCGGTGCTCCTGCCAGGCCTGTTCGCTGGCCCAGTGTTCCACCAGCACAAAGGTCGCCGGATCGGCTTCCGCATGATAGACGTCAAATCGGAGACAGCCCGGCTCTGTTCGCGACAGGCGGCAGGCTTCCGCCAGCAGACCTTCGATTTCGGTCGCATCCGCTGCGTCTTTCAAGGTCAGAATCACATTGAGACAAAACATAAGCGCTCTCACTCGCGACAGGGAATGAAACATTGCTGTTTGAGAAGTCAGACCTCAGACTCTCTTTTGTTCCCATACAGTAACACTCCGCCGCCCGAAGTGACAGTAAACCACGATTCAATCACCACACCCCACACCAAATCGCCCCCGCAGACCCCGCATCACCCCACCTGAACTATTCGCCAGTACACACACCACACACAACAGGATAAGCAGCCTGGCGAAGCTTTGCCGATCACCACAATCTTCCCGCCTCGGTAAGCTGCAGTGGGCTTTCATCAAGGCGTGCGGAAAAAAACGCAAAATGAGTCCACACTTGGATGACGCATTCCCAACCTTCTGTTATCATTCCGACATGAAAGAGCAGCGAATGGATGACAAAACCTGCCCCTTCCATCACGAAAGAGGCTCTTTTGATTCTTTTGAGGGAGTATCCGGTGAGTAAAATCGAAACAGTGGAATGGCTGGACTGGAAGCGACTGCCATTATTTTCCCGCTTTGATGACGCAGCCTCTCTGATCCAGCTGGGCGACCAGCTGCTCGAAGAAGCGACCCAGCAGACCACGGCCGCCGACTACCTGCGTCAGTTTCTGCCCCAGCTGGCCACCGAACTCTCCTGCCAGTGGTGTACGCTCATCGAACGCACGCCCGAGTGGGAAACCATCTTTGAATTCGGCCGCAACTCCGCCGCCAGCTTCCCCACCAACCTCTGTAACGAAGCCCTCGACCGCGACGCCGCCGGCCTCGGTGCCGATGAGAAAAAGGCCGACTGGTTCTACATCGCCGCCCCCCTGGGCGACGTCCGTCCCGGCACGGTACTGCTCGTCGGCGGTCGCGACCTGACCAGCGAAGCCCTCAGCAACGCCGTCGTCGCGGCCCGCGTATTGGGTTACGCCCTGTCGATCGTGGAGAAACGCGAAAAGCACGTCAAACGGATCGGGCGCCTCGAAACCACACTGCACATCGCCTCCAGCTTTTCGTCGGCCCGCGATACCCAGTCACTGCTGGAACTGATCGCCAAAGAAGCCACCCGCCTGCTCGTCAGCGAACGCTCCAGTATCTTCATCTGGGACCAGGAACACAAACAGGTCGTCGCCTGCCCCGCCCTGGGTGTCGAAGGCAACACGCTCCGCCTCCCCGATGATGTCGGTATTGTCGGCGAAGTGATTCACAGCGGCAAGACCGTCACCGTGGACGACGCCTACAACGACGACCGCTTCGATCCCAGCGTCGACAAATCCAGCGGCTTCCGCACCCGCAACCTGCTCTGCGTCCCGCTCCGCAACAACGCCGGCGAACTGATCGGCGCGTTCGAAGTCATGAACAAGCAGGCCGGCAAGTCCGACTTCGACGACGATGACGCACAGAGCCTCGAAGAGCTCGGCGTGCAGGCCGCCACCGCACTGGAAAACACCCGCGAACTCGAACAGCTCTCCCGCAGCCGCGACCAGCTCACCGAACAGGCCAAACAGAAAGTCCGGATCATCGGCAAGAGCTCGGCCATCGACGCGCTCCGCTCGACCATCGAACGCCTCGCCAGCACCGATCTCCCCGTACTGATCCTCGGCGAAAGCGGAACCGGGAAAGAGGTCGTCAGCCAGTCCCTGCATTACCAGGGCCCCCGCGCCAATACACCGTTCATCGCCGTCAACTGTGCCGCTCTGACGGAAACCCTGCTCGAAAGCGAACTCTTCGGCCACGAGAAAGGTGCCTTTACCGACGCCCACGAAACCCGCATCGGCAAATTCGAACTCGCCGAAGGGGGCACGCTCTTCCTCGACGAGATCGGCGATATGAGCCTGGGCGGCCAGGCCAAACTGCTGCGGGTTCTGGAACAGAAAGTCATCACCCGCGTCGGCGGTTCCGAAAGCATCCCGATCAACGTCCGCGTCGTCGCCGCGACCAATGCGAAACTCGCCGATGCGGTCCGCGACAAAAAGTTCCGCGAAGACCTGTTCTACCGGCTGAGCGTCGTCACTCTCGAACTGCCGCCCCTCCGCGAACGCCCGGAAGACGTCATCCTGCTGGCCGAGTTTTTCCTCACCCAGTTCTGCGGTCAGGCCAACCGCCGCGTGCTGAAGATGTCTGCCGAAGCCAAAAAACGCCTGCAGGCGCACCTCTGGCCCGGCAACGTTCGCGAACTGCGGAACCTGATGGAACGCGTCGCCTTCCTCTGTGCGGGCGACCGCGTCGAAGTCGAAGACCTCGCCTTCATCCTCAGCCCCAGCCGTGACTCCGTCGTCGACATGTCTTCCGATCTGAGCCTCAAAGAAGCCACCCGCCTCTTCCAGCAGGAATACATCCGCCGCACCATCAAACGCGTGGGAGGCAACATGAGCGAAACCGCCAAATGCCTCGGCCTGCACCGCTCCAACCTCTACCGCAAAATGGGCCAGCTGGAAATGCAGGAAGCCAGCGACATGTCCGAAGAAGACGACGACTAAGGGTCGGTTACTCTGGCAATCTTGAATTGAATGAAAACACGCGCTGGCCATCTTTGAGTGACAGACATTCGATGCCGATGGAACTGGTATTACAATGAAACAGGAAGACTTTGCCCTTCCTGACCCGGAATTCGGAGAACCAGGCACCCAGCTTGGTCCCTACCCACATCGTATCCAGCTTTGTCTGCCAGTATAATTTAGGATGCTCCTGATTGTCTTCTGTCGCAATACACGTCAAGACGGGATTGACCGGTCCATCCTGATGTAGAACAAAAACAGCACGTCCCTGGCTGGCAATCCCCGTCACGCGAATGGGATCTTCCTCTTTCAATGCTTTTTCGATTCTGCCTTTTAGTTCCTCTGGATAATCGGCATGCGCAGATTCTCCTTCGAAAGCTTTCTCGTCTTCGTCAAAACTTGCGGTTCCTGTATAGCTGATGAATTCTCTGTCTGCATAAACATATGGAAAAGTATGCAGTCCTTTCTTCTGATAGTCTGAAAATGGCCGGTACCTGACATCAAATATTGTTTTCACCTCAGAGTTGAAACTTGCTCTTAACAGATTTCTGGACCAGGCATGAGGAATAGAAACTTTGAGCCGCCCCTCGACAAAGCCCAGAAACTCGCGTGAGTATTTTTGCGGTATGGGGATATTTGCGGCCCCCCTGTCAGACCCCAACAAAAGCGCATCCGTCTGCTTTTCCAGTCGCTGCCAGGCAGCTGAAAGAGCAACCGAATCAGATTCGTCATAGCAGAGCCCATTTATTTCACTGGCAGTCCGCGACAGAAACAACTTTCGAGCTGCTTCTCCTTTGGAATACCCCGACGCAGCTCGCAGGAATTTCAGACGCAGTCGCTCCACTTCAGATAATTCTGACTCATCAACCTCAGGAACCTTAGCTTCTTCACCGGGTTGCCTTGCTCCCGCCGCCAGGAATAATTTTCTGATCTTCTTTTTTTCCAACGCTTTCTGTTTCTCAGTCTCGTCATATAACTCATACAACTCGGGGTCCACCAGACCGGGCATTGCGGTAAATCCGCGCTTATCTTTAATATTCAGATTCGCCCCAGCCTCGATCAGCAATTTCACACTTTCCGCATTGGGTTCCGAGACGGCCCAATGCAGGGGCGTCTCTCCCTCACCATCTTGTACATTGAGCCGGGCTCCCCGTTTGATCATTGCCTTGAGCACTGTGGGACTTTTTGTCGCCCGATGTAACGGAGTAATATCATCCGTTCCATCGATATAAACCCCCGTTTTCGTATTGGGATCTGCTCCCGCTTTGAGTAAAGCCAGCGAAAGCGGATCGTGCCCCTGATAAATTGATGTACTCAGCGCGGTTGAGCCATACCCATCATCCAGGTCAAGTTTCGCTCCTTGATCGATCAACAACTTTGCAATAGCCACACGTCGTTTGTCGCGTTCCTGAATCAACCGGGGATCAATCTGTTTGCGTTTTTCTTCCGCTCGATCACGAGCTTCAGAAGTATTCTCGGTCATTTTCTCCGGCTGAGGTTCGCGGTGGCTGTGGGCAACCGCCAGGAGAGGCGTCCATTTATCAGAGCCGTAAGGCGAATAACCCAGCGACCATATATCCTGAAATAGCTCACCATCATAAAAACCAAGACGGGCATCAGGTTTCGCTCCCGCCTGCAGCAGGCTCTTCACCTGTGCCACATCCAGTTGAAACGCAGCGATTACAAGTCGTTGATCGCGCGTGTATTTCCGTGGTTCCTCTTCTGCCCAGGCATTTGTGGTGATCAGGAGAAACAATGTGAGAAAAGAGAGGCGGCTGAGCATGGTACAGTCCTCATGGTCAGTGAGCAGAAGGGTTCTCGGAAAAACTACCTGTAGTGTATCAGGTTCGTGCCCCCCTCGTCCAAAACTAATTCAGCAAAGCAGGAGGGGTGAGAGTCGTAATTTAGCCAGTCCAGAATCTACCCCGTCCGCCAACAAATCCACACAACAGCATATCCAAATGTAACATCCGGGTGCTTCACCCTGTAATTCTTTCACATTAGGAAGCATCCTCCCCCCGCCGACTTCATCCCTCAGCTTGCCAGCTTACCAGGATTATCGTTTTTCAGAACTGGCATCCGATTTGCCTTGTCTTCTCCCCAGACTGCGGGCATTCGAAAACCATCTGTATTCAAGGAGGATCGGGTTATGGAAATCATGCTGACCATGTTACTGGGTGTGGCCACGGCAGCAGGCCCCGCAGTCATCAACGCAGACTTCGAACAGAAAGACGTCCGCACCGGCCTGCCGACCGGCTGGTCTTACACTTCGCTACCGGGCAGACAACACCTGGTGAATTACCAGACCACGCAGGTCACTGCAGCACAAAAACAGGGCAGCGCGCTGTCCATCACCGTCGCCTCGGATCACCCCGAGCAGATCGTCGCCTACAACATTCACCAGGACCTGCAAGGGCTGACTCCCGGCAAAGCCTACCGCGTCTCTGCCCGCGTCTGCACTAAGGGTTTGAAAACGATGCCCATGATCGTCGTCCAATGCATCGACGCTAGCGGTAGAAAGTTCGTCGGGATGGCACGTTCTCCGCAGCGTGATCTCCCCGGCGACCTCGATTCCTGGGAACAGATTCATACCGACATCTTCGTCCCCGAAGGGACTTCAACCGTCCGACTGCGCATCGGTATCCCCGCAGCAGGCAACGCCGGCGGCACCGCCATCATCGACGACGTCGACATCGTCGAGATGAATTAAGGTTCGCATCCCATAGAAACGTAGGGGCTGGCCTGTGTGCCAGCCCGCATTCAACGCCCCTTATTTGAAACCACTCTGTCAGCGGGTGGGCTCGGATAAAATCCGAGCCGAGCGCAGCGAGCAGGAGGTCCCGGTTCTCGCGTCCCCATCAGAGCAGCCTTTCCCAACCCTCAAAACCTAAAGAGCAAGGCCCATCTCATCCACGGACGACATTCACACCGCGACCACCTGTTACCTGCTGCAGTTAAAGATTAAATCAGGAACAAAAAAAGCCGGCCCTCAACGAGCCGGCTTTTCTTTTATTACTTCACGACGAGTATCAACTACTCACCCCGCAGCCGTTTGCCCAGCTTGCCGACTTCGGCCGCCAGTTCCTTGCGGGCTTCGCCCAGACCTTCGGGAGTCAGGTTGCCCCCCTTGAGGTAGTCCAGCACGATGTCTTCGGCTTTCATCAGATCCTTGCACGCATCCGCGATTTCGGAAGCGATCTCGTGAGGAATCGTCGTCACGCCGTTCAAATCGCCGTGCAGCAGGTCGCCGGGGTAAATCGGAATGCCACCCACGGTAATCGGCACGTTGACCGCCAGCGTGTGACAGTAACCGTGAGCACAGATCGCTCCGTTCGTAAACGCGGGGAAATCGAGAGCTTCCACCTGGTCCAGGTCACGACCGGCGCCGGAGGTGATGATCCCTTTCGCACCGTATGCTTTATAAGTGCTGCACATCACTTCGCCGAACGTGGCGGAAGCGGTTGGCTCGTCCATATCCTGGTAGACAACCACCGGTGCGCCCGGCAATGATTCGAACGCAGCGACCTGATTATCCAGACCGGCGTAAACGTCACCACTGCGTGGCGGTGCCATGCTGCGGAAGGTGGAAGTCAACGCGTAGCCAACCATGGGAGGCATCTTGGGGAAGCAGGCTTTGATCGTATCGTTCATAAAGCCGACGTTCCGCGGACGAATGTTCCACAGCTCGATCACATTACAGACGGTCGGGGTGTCATACTTGGCAAGTTCATCCAAAGCTTCGTTGGAGAGGCCTTCAGTCGTGGACATGAATGGGTTCCTGTTGGTTAAATTTCAGTGTTGCGGTTTCTTAAAAACGGAGGCCAGATTCCCCTCTGCATCGAAAGGCAAGTCGAACGGCCCGGAAATGATATCCAGGTCGTCGCGGCTGTTAATCTCCTCCAGGTACGTTTCGCTGACGACAACTTCGCTCAGTTCAAGCGTGTCGTAAATCTGTACGATGCCACTGGTTTCGGGTTCCACCAGCCCCACAGTCTGCAGGGCCGCTTCAATGGCTTCGCGGTCATTCGGATACACCAGAGGAACCATCCCGGCGGTAGGATGACTCCCCGTAATCGTATTAATGCGGGTACTCTGCCAGTCCACCCCCGCCACGGTCCGCTCATTCGTGAACTCCGCCAAACCGATGCCGCACGCGTTGCCATGCGTCTCTTCGGTCAAACCGCGAATCATAATTCGTTTGCAGGCGACGACATCCCGCTCCGTGGCGGCATGGTCATTGAACTTCCGTCCGACCACGCAGGCATCCATTCCCGAACCGCTGATGTTCTTCCCGATCCGATCCACAATCAACAGATCGATCTTCGGGAACGGCAGTCGGGGCAGCCACTGGCGGGCAATCTCCAGCAGTTCCTTCTCTCGTTCGTAAAAGTTCTCAGGAGGCACCGCTTCGATCATGCCGGTCTCGTCATACGAATTCTCGACAATCGCCAGGCCACCAATCACGCCACATTTTTTCAATACCGACGCTGCCACCGCCTTGATGATTTCTTCAAAACTGTGATCTTCAATCGCTCGATGATAGATCTTGGCCCCCTCATGCTTCCCCAGGCCGATCAACATCATCTTATGCAGACCCGATTCAATATCTCCCACGAACCGGGTGTGCGGCTTGACCCGACCGCAGACCAGCACATGATCCGCAGCGTAGGCGTTCTTATCAAAATGCACCGGAATCCCGTGCGGCGTCTGGTCAACAATCACCGTTTCCATCGAGGAACGGATCTCCACTCCCATGGCTGCTTCCGTCACCCCATACGAGGCAATCACCTGCGCCTGACCTTCCGCGGTCCCGCCGCCATGACTGCCCATCGCCGGGACGATAAACGGTTCCGCGCCGAGTGACTTCAGGTAATCGACAGTCGACTTGATAATCAGCGCAATATTGGCAATTCCGCGACTTCCCACAGGCACAGCCACAGTATCCCCCGGTTTAATTAGTTCCCCCAGATTCAGCTTCGACAACGCAGCTGTAACCGCTGCTCCGACATCTTTGAGACGCGTCGCAGGAAAGTGCTGGCGGATCCGGTAAGCCTGGGGCAGATTCATGTTCATAGTCGTGATTCGATCCATTCAGTTCCGGGGGCGGGCAAGCGGGATGGTATCCATGCGTCTGATATATGAAGAGTCTGTTATTGTACGGTATTCTGATCCAATTCCGCTACACTCCCGACCCTCCGCCTGTCAGAATCAGGGCAGATCGGTAATCGCCGCCGGTTCTCCGGCTGCAGCCCGGAACAGTCTTGTTCTAAAGTCTCGATTGCGATACCTTTACCAATGGTCCATCCCTCCCGCACCGGCCGAACCCGGATTGGCCGGCAACCAGCGTCCGCCGCGAATGCCAGACAACAAGGCCCGCGCGTCAGATCAGGTCTGAGAGGGAAGCCATCTGATTACCAAAGAACAATCAGCAGGTCGAAACTGGAAGTCGAGCCTTGTTGCTGCAAGGAAGCAGATATGAGAAAAAACTTTGAACGGATTATCTTTGCAGTCTCTGTTTGTGTGCTGGCAGGAGTCCTCTTCATTCAGGGCATCCTGTATCTGAGAGACCTGGGATTCACAGACGAGTCCACCCCCGTCACACTCTCGCTCTCACAGGATCCGCATCCTGTCGCTGAAACGGAACCGGCGCTGACTGAGAGCGAACTGGCTCCCCTGCCGGCTCTCCCTCAAATCGAGCTCGCACTCGCCGAAGCCAAGGACGGAACAGAACTCGCAGCAGACGAAGTGGAAGCGCCATCACTCGACGGTCCCCGACTGACTGTTCCCGAGAGTGGCCAGGGCAAGATTCTCGCAAACCCCGAGAGTGCCCGCCCCGCGCTCCCACTGCTGCCCGCACTGGAAGCCGAACATCCCCAAACACCCGGCCCGCTGATGCCGCCCCTCAATGCAGAACCGCTGGCCGAAAAGCCCCAACACGGTGATGCCGCTGCTGACAAACTGATCCGCTCGATCATCAAAGAACATCTCCCCCACGCCACACCGGAAGAACTTCAGATCTGGTTTGAAGAACTCAGGGGCGTCCCCCCCAAAGTCGCGAATGACATGCTCGCTATTCGCAAGCTTCTGCAGCCCAAAACCGCGCTGCGGATGCCCACCGAAAAATGGGAGGAGCTGAATCCCACACTGGAACTCGCACCGCCGCAACAACAGTCCGTCTCCTCGACACACAACCTGGGCAGCGACCAGGGAGGCTTCATCGGCTTCTCGTCACAGGCCGACCGGGATGAACTCCTGCAGCGTCTAAGGCCCACCGTCGATGCCCTGCGGATGTCGCGGGATGTGATCGTCAACAACATCGCCAATGCAGGCACCGTCGGCTTCAAACGATTGAACGTGGAATTTGAAGCGCTCCCCTACGAATACATTGAAACGCCTGCCAGCGAGAAAAACTCGGCTGCACCGCCGATCGCAGTCGGCATGGGCAGTCAGGTCCTGCAGACCCGACTCTCGCAGACCGCCGGCGAACTGATCAGAACCGGCCGCAAACTCGATGTCGCCATCGAAGGCCAGGGCTTTCTGCAGGTCAGCCTCGGAGAACAGACTTTGTTTACCCGCGCCGGCCGCCTGATGATCGACGACCAGCGTCGCCTCTGCCTGCGGGGTTCGCAACAGAATTTCCCACTCGCACCAGAAATCCTCATTCCGGAATCGGCACACTCGGTGCAGATCCGTGAGAACGGCGCCGTCGTCGCGATTGTTACCAACAAAGAATCAGCCGATGCAGAACAGGAACTGGGCACCATCCAGCTGTCCTGCTTTGCAGACGACACCGAACTCTTTCCACGCGAGTCCTGCCTGTTTGAAGCGACGGCCCGCTCGGGTGTCCCCCGTGAACTCACGCCGGGAAAACAGGGGGCCGGCCTGCTCGTGTCCGGCATGCTCGAGGCGTCTAACGTTTCCATCGCAGAAGAACTGGAAGCACTGGCCTCAATTAAACAGCGCGTCGATGCGCTGCAGACCATCTATCAACTGGATACCCTCGAACCGGTACAGGCTGATCTCGGTCCCCCTTCCGATCGTATCGCTCGACCGGAAGGTCAGCGACTGCCACGCGGCAATCGCCCGATTATCAAATAATCCGCTCGCAAATCAGCGGGTAGGTTCCGCTCAGGAGAAGATTTCCTTGAGCTTGTTGTGGCGGTGATAGAAACCTTCGTCGAACACGTCGAGCAGCTTGGATTCCGTGACGATGAAGCCGAGCAGACCTCCCGGTGGCTGAAACTCGAGCCGGTCAATCACGGTCACCTGGTTTTCACCGCTGGGTACGATTTCGTGTTCGTGGATGTAATGCTTAAGCGGACCGGAAATCTGTTTTTCGGTAAACAGCTTCGGTTCATCGAAAACAGTGATCTCGTGGACCCCTTCCTGCACCTGCCCGAAGCCCTGAATACGAAATTCAATCGTCGCCCCTTTATAGAGCTTGTCCGGTTTTTTCGTGAATGTCAGGCCGGCATCCGGGGGACTGATCTTCAGGATATTGTCGGTATCGATCAGAAACTCGAATACCTGTTCGGGGGTGGCGGTCAGCTGCACGCTGGCTTCGAAGTTCGCCATGGTCTCTCTCTTTCGACTTTCAACACGGATAAATATACTTTACAACAGTACGTTTTCTAAGCGGTCAGAGCCGCCGCGCCTATCCTAGCTGAATGTTTTCGAAATAACGAGTCCCCCAACACCCTGGATCGGGTTTCCCCGCGATCTGGGGTCTTTCTGAAGCGAATTCCCCATGCAGTTTTCCCCGGAAGTCCTGAAACAGTGCTGGTTTCTGGCCGGTCCCACCGCCTGCGGCAAGACCGAACTCAGCCTGCAGCTGGCCGAACATCTGGATGCGGAAATCCTGGCCCTCGACTCGATGTCCCTCTACCGGGGCATGGACATCGGCACCGCAAAAGCTTCGCCTGAAGAACAGCAGAGAATTCCCCATCATCTGATCGACGTCATCGACCCACACGAGGAATTCAGCGTCGCCGATTACCTGACCACCGCCGAACAATGCTGTCGGGAGATCATCGACCGCGGACATGTTCCCCTCTTCGTGGGAGGCACCGGCCTTTACCTGCGGGCCGTCTTACGTGGCGTCTTTGAAGGCCCCGCTGCCGACTGGGATTACCGCCGCGAACTCGAACAGTTCGTCGAGGCCGAAGGCAACCTGGCTCTGCATGCGAGGCTGGCCGAAGTGGATCCGGTCTCCGCAGAGAAACTGCATCCCAACGATCTCCGCCGCGTCACCCGGGCCCTGGAAGTTTACCACGTCACCGGTCAGCCGCTTTCATCCCAGCATCAGGAAGCAGCCCTCCCCGCAGACGAAAGACCGCAGCACGTCTACTGGCTCTCCCCCGATCGCGACTGGCTCTACGCCCGCATCAACGCCCGCGTCGACCTGATGCTGCAGGCCGGACTGCTGGACGAAGTCAAAACGCTGCTCGCCGCAGAACAGCCACTCAGCCGCACCGCCCGACAGGCACTCGGCTACAAGGAGCTGATCGACCACCTGGAAGGGGACATCACGTATGATGACGCCGTCGAAACTCTGAAAACCCGCACCCGCCAGTTCGCCAAACGCCAGCACACCTGGTTCCGCAACCTCGAAGAATGCCACGAACTCGAAGTCACTACCACAGACACCACAAACGACCTGCTCGATAAACTGCTGAAGTGATTTTACTACCACGAAAAGCACGAAAGACACGAAATTATTCTTTCTGAGAATCGCCAGCGGTAATGAAAAGTTAAACACTCAGAAGCTGGAACCAGTCCTGTTAAAAACTACTTCTGTTTCACCTGCCAAAAATATCAGGCTGGCAATGACGTGCAGGCACCAACATCAAGTTTTAAATTTTCGTGCTTTTCGTGTCTTTCGTGGTTAAATAATTTCGAATCATAAGCGATTCACAAAACATAGCGTTCAACGGTGACTTTAGGATAACTCCCAAAGTTGATCAGTAGCCCCAGCTTCTTCTCGGCTGCTTTCTGATAATTCATCAGTTGCGCTACATGCTCAGATCCCAGTGATTTCACAGCTTTCAGTTCCAGAATAATTGAGTCATAACAAATCAGATCCGGTTGATAGGCTTGTTGTAAAGATTCCCCCTTGTAACTCAACCGCAACACCGGCTTCGCCACAAACGGAATCCCTCGCTGTTTCAATTCCCGCTCCAGACACTCCTGGTAAACCGCTTCCAGAAATCCACAACCAACCTCCCGATAAACCTCGAAGACAGCCCCCTGAATCGCGAAGCATTCTTCCTTATAAATAATCTGATTCATCACGATTCCAGTTTCTTACATTTTTATTTTGCTACCACGAAAGACACGAAAAGCACGAAATTGATTCTTCACAATCTCTAAGCAAACGACACCAAAACAACTCAGACCTGCTTTAACTAATAGATTGATATTCTGAGTTCAAAAAAAAATCACAGTCGTAAAAACTGTGACCAGAGTATTCACCCCCGTCTTACCAGCGGCGATCATTCCCTGCTTTTCGTGCTTTTCGTGGTTCTTAAACAAAACCCTGCAATATATTATTGTACACCTGCTGTTTATGAATTCAATCAACACACAAAGTACTATCAATGCAGTGTCTCAACTTTCGCCTCCCGTTTCGTGGTCGTTCTGAGTTGTTTCCGCTCAGTCGGTGGCTAAGTTCCCCGTAACTCTCTATAGTGTCTTGCTAAATATAGTAAATGAACTGGTCGGACCCACTCGGCTGCTGGTCCAGGTTTCCAGTGCTTGTTTCCCTCAACTTCAATATTGTGTGATTCATGATGACCGATGAAAAAGTGTTAATTCAGGTGGGCCACAGTCCCGATCCGGACGATGCCTTTATGTTCCATGCCCTGGCCAATGACAAAATCGAAACTGGTAAGTATCGATTCACTCATGAGTTACAGGATATTGAAACGCTCAACCAGCGTGCCTTCAACGCGGAACTGGAACTGACCGCCGTCAGTCTCCACGGCTACGCTTACCTGACCGACACCTATGCGATCTGCTCCTGTGGTGCCTCCATGGGCGACAAATACGGCCCCATGGTCGTGGCCCGCGAAGAGTGGAGCATCGACGATCTCCGCGGCAAAAAAATCGCCATCCCCGGCAAGCTGACCACCGCCTTCCTGGCCCTCAAGCTCCTGCTGGGCGATGATTTTGAATACGAAGAACACCCCTTCGATGAAATCCTGAACCTGGTCGAACAGGGTAAATTTGACGCCGGCCTGATCATTCACGAAGGTCAGCTGACCTACGCCAACCAGGGACTCAAACTGGTCGTTGACCTGGGTGAGTGGTGGTACGAAGAAACCGGTCTCCCCCTGCCGCTGGGTGCCAACGCCATCCGCAAAGACCTCGGTCAGGAAATGATGGAAGAAGTCACTGCGATCCTCAAACGGAGCATTGAGTACGGCCTGGAACACCGCGACGAAGCCCTCGATCACGCCCTGAAATACGGTCGCGATCTCAACCGGGGCAGTGCCGACAAGTTCGTAGGCATGTACGTCAACGACTGGACCCTCGATTTCGGCGAAAAGGGACGCGAAGCAGTCGCGACTCTGCTCAACCGCGGTTATGAAGCCGGAATCATTCCGAATCCCGTCAAACTGGAATTCATCGGTTAAGACTTCAGTCGCTCCCGTGATTGAATCGTAGAGAGATAGAGAAGGTGGTATGCGATGAGTGAATCAAACTCATCCGGATATTTACAGACATTGTTCGGTCTGTCCGGCAAAACGGCGACCGTCATCGGTGGTACCGGAGTTCTGGGGGGCGCCATTGCAGACGCCCTGGCCCAGGCCGGCGCCCATGTCATTATCGTGGGACGTAACCAGGAAAACGGCGACGGTCGCGTAAAGCTGATCAAAGATCTGGGCGGCAGTGCCGAGTTCTTCCAGGCCGATTCCACAAACCGTGCTGATCTGGAAGCAATCATCGCACACCTTAAGGCCAGTGATCGGACCCCCGATATCCTGGTCAACGGTGCCGGCATCAACGCGGCGACACCCTTCCTCGAAATCAGCGACAAAGAGTGGGACGACATCTTCCGTGTCAACCTGCTCAGCGTGAAAGTCGCCTGCCAGGTCTTCGGCGAAGCCATGCTCAAGCAGGAAATCCCCGGCTCGATCATAAACATCGCCTCCATGAGTGCCATTACTCCACTCTCACGCGTCTTCACTTATTCCGCCTCGAAGGCCGCTGTGCTCAACCTGACACAGAACCTGGCCCGCGAATGGGCCGAACAGGGTGTACGGGTCAACGCACTCTCTCCCGGCTTCTTTCCTGCCGAACAGAACCGAAAAGTGCTGACACCCGAACGCGTAAAGAGTATTATGAATCATACACCCGCCCAGCGATTCGGCGATCCCGAGGAACTGGCAGGGGCGGTCCTGCTAATGGCCTCCGGTAAGGCCGGCAGCTTCATCACCGGCACCAACATCGCCGTGGATGGCGGTTTTTCCTGCATGACCATCTGAGATTCTTCCCGACAACGAGTTTAAGGAGCACCCGACTTGGATCCGATTCAGATTGAACCTGGTCAACGCTACCTCGCTCGTATCAATCCCAAGCGGATTCCGCACATCTTCACCGACGTCCTGATTATCGGGGGTGGGATCGCCGGCTGCCGCGCTGCACTGGAAATCGATCCCCGCCTCGAAACGATCATCGTCAACAAAGGCAAAGTCACACAGTCCAACAGTGCCTATGCCCAGGGCGGAATTGCCGGTGTGCTCGATCCCCTGGACAACATCACCAACCACGTGCAGGATACGCTCGCCGCCGGCAAGGATCTCTGTGATCCCGAACTGGTGGAATACGTCTGCACCGAGGCCCCCCGACACATTCAGGAACTGATCGAAATCGGGGCCGATTTCGATACACAGGATGGCAAAATCGCACTCACCAAAGAGGGGGGGCACAGCCATCGACGCGTCGCGCATGCCCTGGGCGATGCCACCGGAAAAGAAATCATGCGGGCCCTGGTCGCCGCCGTCCAGAGCCGTCCCAATATTCAGACCTGGATGAAAACCCCCACACTCGACCTGGTCACCGAAGACGGTCAGTGCCGCGGTGCTATCATCTGGAACCGCTACCACGGCAAGTCACTCGTCTGGGCCAAGCAGGTCATCCTCGCTACCGGTGGTGCGGGCTGTCTGTTCCGTGAAACGACGAATCCCCCGCTGGCGACCGGCGATGGACACGCCCTGGCCTTCCGCGCCGGTGCCCGCCTGCAGGACATGGAGTTCATGCAGTTCCACCCCACGGTGCTTTATATCGCCGGGGGGGCCCGCTACCTGGTCTCCGAAGCCGTCCGGGGCGAAGGCGCCTACCTCAGGGACTGTAACGGCGTACGTTTCATGGAAGAGTACCACCCCGACCTGGAACTCGCGCACCGCGACATTGTCAGTCGGGCCATTACCGACCGCATGCTGAAAACCAGTCACTCCTGCGTCTACCTCGACCTGCGGCACCTCGACAAAAATCTGGTCAAAGAACGCTTCCCCAACATCAGCAAGGTCTGTGCGGGTTTCGGCCTGGACCTGTCTAAAGATCAGATCCCGGTTCGCCCCGGAGCCCACTACATGATTGGCGGCGTCAAAACCGATCTGCAGGCGCGAACTTCAGTGCCTCACCTCTGGGCCGCCGGCGAAGTCACATCCACCGGTCTGCACGGCAGTAACCGACTCGCATCCAACAGCCTGCTGGAAGGCATGATCTTCGGTTCGGCAGCCGGCAAAGGCGCTTCCACAGCAGCCCTCAGCATGCCCGATCAATACTCCGCATCGCTGCTGCCCGAATGGGAAACCGAAAAACGCTCGGACGAAGACCTCAACAGTAAGGACTTAAGGAACTCGCTGGCCAGCCTCATGTGGCGGGATGTCGGCATCACCCGCAGCGCGGACTCGCTGCAGAACGCGCAGGACAAAGTCGATTTCTGGAGCCGCTATGTCGTCGATCGCGAATTCAAAGCACTCCCCGGCTGGGAACTGCAGAACATGCTGCTCGTCTCTCAACTGATGATTACCTCTGCCATTGAACGACGCGAAAGCCGCGGAGTACACTATCGAAGTGACTTCCCGGAAACAGATCCGGCTTTCCAGAAACATATTTCCGTGATCTCAACCAGCTGAGCAACCCCTACACAACCACGGCCCCGAAACAACCACAGGAAGGGACATCATGCTGCCAGGCATCAAACTGTTTGATCTAACCGGACGCGCTGCCATCATCACCGGAGGTTCCAAAGGACTCGGTTCCGCCATGGCCGAAGGCCTTGCTTCAGCAGGTGCGAACGTTCTGTTGACCAGTCGGCATGCAGAAGAAGCAGCAGAAACCGCAGCTCAGATTGAAGCCGACTACGGCACTAAAGCGATCGGCATCGCAGCCGATGTCACCGATCCGGAACAGGTCGCCGCGATGACCGAACGGGCCATCTCGGAGTTCGGCAGGATCGACATTCTGATCAACAACGCGGGCATCAACATCCGTGGTCCCATCGATGAACTCACACTGGAAGAATTCGAGGAAGTCCAGAAAGTGAATGTCACCGGTCCCTGGCTCTGTGTCCGGTCGGTCGTCCCCCATATGAAAAAAGCCGGCTACGGTCGCATCATCAACATGGCCAGCACACTCGGTCTGGTCGGGCTCTCCAACCGCACACCCTATACCGCCAGCAAAGGCGCCATGGTCCAGATGACGCGGGCCATGGGCCTGGAGTTCTGCGAGCATGGCATCACCTGCAACGCGATCTGTCCCGGTCCGTTTCTCACTCCCATGAATCAGCCGTTCGCCGAGACCGAAGAAATCAAGAAATTCATCGTCGGTGCCGTCGCCATGAACCGCTGGGCACAAATGGAAGAGATCCAGGGGGCAGCAATCTTCCTCGCCAGCAATGCATCCAGCTACATGACCGGCAGTATGGTCACCGTCGATGGTGGCTGGACCGCACGTTAGAGATACAGGAGACAGCATGAGTTCCCCGGATGACAGCCCGTCGATCAAGCAGGCCGACCAAGTCAGACGGACTCTTTTCAAACGGCCCCTGTTCATCGTTCTGTTCCTGCTGGGGACTCTGATGGCCTACTCGCTGTTTCTGATCGTCATGTTCCACGAGCGGGTCGCCTTCTTTCAGAAACACGGGGCCCACCTGGAAACCGAATTTCGTAATTCCCGGGGCGAATTGATCCGCGGTGGTTTCGAAAACGCTCCTGCGAAACATTTCATCCCCGGACCGTTACTGCGTTATCAACGCTCCATCGACGGAGCGCATCTCGCGCGGTCCGCGCAGCTCAGCGATTCAGAAATCGACCAACTCTTCCAGCAACTCACGAATTTTCCACAGCTCAAATGGTTAACGCTGGAAGGTTTCCACATCAACCAGCCACGGGCGCGCGCCCTGGCTCGATTAACGAAACTCGAAGATCTCGCACTGCGGTTTTGTACGATTGACGAAACCTGCCTCGCCACGCTGCTGGGACAGAACGGTCTCCAGCACGTCAGCCTGGCCAACTCGAAATTTGATGAAAGCGAGCTCGCGATCTTCCATCAACAGCCCGCACAGAAAACGCTGCGCTCGCTCTCTCTGTCGAACTGCCAGGTCACAGATCAGACCGCGAAACTGATCGCTGGCTGCAACCAACTCGCCTTCCTCGAACTGGACGGGACCCGCATCAGCGACCAGGGCGTCAAAATTCTCGCCCGGCTTCCCCGCCTCGAGGTGCTCATTCTGGATCATACCAATGTGACTGATGCCGGCGTCGCCTATCTCTCTGGCACGCCTCAACTTGTCGAGCTCAGCCTCAGTAACACCGACGCCTCGGACGAAATGCTGGAATCGTTACAACTGGAAATACCCGCATTGCGGGTCTCCGACGATTGAGACACCTGAACCTGCACTGAATCCACACATATTGACTGATCTTCCATACCCAGTGTACTTCCCCGCGCGATTTCTCCAATCTGCTTAACCAGAACTCGGTCCCCGGGCCAGACTCGAATTTGTGGCGTTTTCTAAACTCTATTTACTCTTACGAGATAATCCTGTCCTAATTTTGTGTATCTCCATGTTTTACCCCCGCCGTAAAATAGTCCCCAAGGCAAAAGAAAACAGAAACATGATCTATCATAAATCCAAGGTGCTCATTGTCGACGACTCGGAAGTCGTACGGCATATCCTCTCCAAAGCTCTGACGCCGGAAGGTTACACAATCTATTCGGCCGTCGATGGTGAGGATGGCTGGCGAAAGATCAACGACTTGCAGCCAGACATCGTGCTGCTCGATGTGGAAATGCCGACCCGCAACGGATTTGACGTCCTCCGCGAAGTCCGTGAAAACTTCAAAGCGGAAGAAATCGCTGTCATCATGGTCACCACACAGAGTGATGGCAAAGGGATTGCCCGTGCCTTTGAAGAGGGTGCCTTCGACTACATCCCCAAACCGGCCACCGAATCGGAAATCAAGGCGCGGGTCCGCAACGCCATCCGTGCAATTCACCTCCTGCGTGAACAGAAACATCTCCGGCAACAGGCCGAAGCCGCCAACCAGTCCAAGAGCGCCTTCCTGGCCAACATGAGCCATGAAATCCGTACTCCCATGACGGCCATTCTCGGCTACACCGAAATCCTGGAACTCGAAGCCCGCACACATCAGATGCCGGAACTGTTCCTCGATTCGCTGGATACCATCCGCCGCAACGGCGGTCACCTGATGGAACTCATCAACGACATCCTGGACCTCTCCAAAATTGAAGCAGGCAAACTCGATGTCGAATCCATCGCCTGCTCGCCACAGACCATCGTGGAAGAAGTCATGGAACTCGTGCAGGTTCGGGCCGAAGCCAAGGGGCTCAAGCTCGAAGCAGACTTCAAATTCCCCCTGCCCGCACAAATCCATTCCGACCCGACCCGCATCCGCCAGATTCTGATCAACCTCATTGGCAATGCGATCAAGTTCACGGAAGTCGGCACGATTCGCCTGGAAACCGAACTCCTGCAGGCACCCTACGACGAACCGCAAATCCAATTCACGATCGTCGACCAGGGTATCGGCATGTCGGAAGCGCAGATGACAAATCTGTTCCGTCCCTTCAGCCAGGCCGATTCGTCCACGTCCCGCAAATACGGGGGAACCGGACTGGGACTGACCATCTGCAAACGACTGGCCAACATCCTCGGTGGTGACATCTCCGTTCAGAGTGAACTCAACCATGGTTCCCGCTTCTCCGCAACCGTGCGGACTGGCAGCCTGGCTGAAATCGAACTGCTCCACGAACTGCACGATACACAAGGGGATTCATCGACAGCTGCAGTAAACGATAAAACAACCACTACAGAAGAATCCCCGCTGCGTGGTAAACATGTCCTGCTGGCAGAAGACGGCCCGGATAACCAGAAGCTGATCTCCTTTATCCTCAAGAAAGCGGGCGCTGAAGTGTGTCTGGCCGCAAATGGTGAAGAGGCCTACCAGGCCGCGATCCAGGAAATGGAACGAGGCACCCTCTTCGATGTGATCCTCATGGACATGCAGATGCCCATTCTCGACGGCTACAGTGCCACACGCAAAGTCCGCGACGTTGGTTACACAGGCCCGATCATCTCACTCACCGCCAATGCGATGGAAGGCGACCGGGAGAGATGCCTGGCCGTCGGCTGTAACGATCATATCACCAAACCCATCGATCGTCGGCAACTCGTCGAAATGATTTCCGAACTCTCTGAGTCCTCCGAACTCTGTCTCTCCTGACAAGGCGTGAAGCTGATCTCAATAAAAAAGCCGAGTCACCCTGGATCGCTCGCAGGGTGAACCGGCTTTTCTTGTTTCAAGCTAACTGCTAGTCCTTCAGCGCTGCCAGCTTCTTCAACGCTGCCTGATGCGCCTGTTGATACACATCCTTAAGTGCAACGGGCTGACCACCGTTGGTTTTACTCTGATCCGCAGCTGACATGAACGTATAGATCTCCATCGTCTCCGCCGGACTCACCGGAGCCTTCCCGGTCTGGAAGAATTTCACCACTTCCACCAGCAACGGTTCGTATCCGCTGAAACTGCCAATCGGGGCAATCCCCTTACTCCCGTAGACCGTTCCGCCGTAACCTCCCTGGTAGCCGTTGTTCTCTTTTCGACGTCCGCGGAACGTACCGATCCGGCCGTCTTTCCAGGTCCCCACTGCCAGATCCGTATTCGGCGTATTGACGCGGACCACCGTTTCACAGCCCGGCCCCATGATCGTATACAGCGTTTCAACGCCGTGAATTCCATACCAGTAAAAATCGGGATGGGTGCTTTCCATCGGACAGGGACTGAAGGCATCACAGCCAATGATCTCACCCACCACACCGCTGTTAATCTTCTTCGCACCATCGGTGTATCGCAGTGATGAAGAACTGAAGACCGGGGTCTTGTACTGTTTCGCCGCCTCATAAATGGCAATCACATCCGTCAGATCACCGGCGACCGGCTTGTCGACAAACAGAGGCTTCCCCGCTTTGAGCACGGGTAATGCCTGTTCGAGGTGCACGCGACCATCGTTGCTCTCCAGCAGCACCACATCGACCTCATCCAGCAACGCTTCAATACTGGGTACAATCTTCACCCCCTGTACCGTCACCTGCTCGGTGATCTGGGGAACGGATTCCACGCTCTCCTTGATGTCTCGACTCCCCTGAGGATAAGCGGCGACCACGCGACAGGCTTTGAACTCGGGAAACTTCGGCTCCGCGCTGTTCAATATTTTCGTGAAGTTACTCGAATGCGAAGTATCCAGGCCAATGATGCCGATCTTCAGCGGTTTCGTTTCCTCCGCAAATGAAACCTGCGTCACACAGCAACAAAGGATCAGACAGACAGCCACACACAGGTAACCACGTAACAACGTCATGATGTCAGTTCTCCAAATTCGGTACCCTCTGAGAACTCCATGAATTCATAGACGGCACCATCGATCAACACAAAAACCACTTTCAGATTCTCCATCGCCTGGAACGGCCCCAGCAGAACGTGCAAGCCGTCTATTTCTTTATCGATATCAGGCACCTTAAAGGCGATGTGCGGCTGACAACGAACCGGTCCGGTGACCGGCGTATCGGGCTCGAACCTGAGATATTCGATTTTATAAGGATGCTCATTCGGGTTGGTGACATACACCTTTGTTTCTTCCACGTAGATTTCGCCCGGCTGTGGATCGTCGGTAATCACACCCACATGATGAAACTCTCGCATGGCAGCTCCTTAAGCTGGGGGACTTCGAACCGGCTTCAGGCAGCCGGGTTCGCAGACATCGATTCTACCGGCACCGATGCGTCCGATCAAAGGGATGCTGCGGAAATGATGCGTTTCGGCAACATCACAGCCCGCACCTGAAACACATGATCCGCTCGATTACCGCAAAAGTCCCTGTTCCCCTCTTGTCATCCCTCGTGTTTGCCCCGCACAATATTTTCTCCTCTCCTCAACAAAAGACTGCCGCGAAATCACGCTTCTTCCGGATACCGTGACCACAGCCAACACCCATGAATAACCTCTTACCTCTGATCATTGTCTGCTGCGCCAGCGCGATTGCCATCTGCAGCCCGCACCTGACGGTCTCTATTCTGAAACCGTTCCGCTGGCTCATGCGCTGCTTTTCTGACAGTGTCACCCGGGGTGTCCTGTTCTTCTTCTGCCTGACGCTGCTGCTGGAACTCGGCATCGGTCTCTGTATCCGCATTCCTGCCCCCATGGTCCACGACGAGTTCGCTTACCTGCTCGCTGCAGATACCTTCGCATCCGGCAAACTGACCAACCCCACGCATCCCCAGTGGGAACACTTCGAAAGCTTCCATATCATTCACCAGCCTACGTACCAGGCGAAATATCCACCCGCACAAGGACTGTTGCTCGCTCTGGGACAAGCCACGACCGGCTATCCGATTGTCGGTGCCTGGCTCGGCATGGCTGCCGCCTGCGGTGCCATCTTCTGGATGCTCTGCGGCTGGGTCCCACGACGCTGGGCCGTCTATGGCGGCTTTCTCGCCGCGCTGAATGCATCGTTCCTCACCGGCTGGGGACTCTCTTATTGGGGAGGTCAAGTCGCTCTGCTCGGCGGGGCCCTGCTCTTCGGGACGCTCCCCCGTCTGAAACAATCGCCGCGCAGTTCCACATCCCTCGCGCTCGCCATCGGTCTTGTGCTGCTGGCCAACAGCCGCCCTTACGAAGGTCTGCTGGCAGCGATTCCCGCGGCCCTCGTTCTGCTGATCTGGCTCATCGGTCATAACTCACCGGGCTGGCGCGTCGCCCTGCTGCGTTGCGTCTTACCGATGCTCCTCGTGCTGCTCCCCGCTTTTCTCTGGATGGGCTATTACAACTTCCGCGTGACGGGGAATGCATTGAAATTCCCATACCAGGTCTGGATCGAACAGTACTGGCCCCATTCCCTCGATGGCATTCTCGTCTCCAGCGAGGAAACACCCGACACGGAAAAACGGTTTCGCTCGATCTACGGCTACGATCTCGACGCCTCGCCTGCGAACCAGCTGATTCAACATGAATTCGACAGCACCCGTTTCTCGCTGCCGGTCAAACTGTTGAAATTCGACCTCGTCTATACGGGTTCCTACATGGTCGGTCTGATCTGCCTGTTGGGGGCAGGAGCACTCTTCCGCAACCGGGCGAATCTGTTTGCAGTCGGCACCTCCGCGCTGGTCATCGCGGGAGTTCTGGCCCAGGACACCTCCGGACACCCGCACTACCTCGCCCCCATCGGCTGTCTGCTGATTCTGCTGCAGGTCCAGTGCCTCCGCTACGTGGCTGTCTGGAAACACCACTGGCGACCCGTGGGAAGCACTTTGATCGCAACTGTTCTCTTATTAACTGCTCTGACCACCACCGCCAGCGCCGCCTCGGGGGCCCTCCCGACTGCTGTCGCGGAATTCCATCAATGGGCTCGCGCACGTCAGCAGATCCTTGAACGACTGCAGTCGACACCCGGAAAGCACCTGGTGCTGGTCAACTATCACCAGAATCACAGCGTACACAAAGAATGGATTTATAACCGGGCTGACATCGACGGCGCCAAAGTCGTCTGGGCTCGGGTCCTCGAACCTGATAAAAATCAGCAACTCTTGGACTACTTCAAGGATCGCACCATCTGGATCGTAAACGGCGATGCAGCCTCTCCTGAATTGCAGCATTACTCCGACCGCCCGCACCACAAGGAACAGAAAGAACAGCCACCGCGCTGAACCAGGCCTATGTCACTGCAACAATTCACCGTCATCGTTCCCCTGTATAACGAAGCCGCAGCGCTGCCGGCAGCGATCGTCGACCTGGAAGCCATCCTGGCCGAAACGGGACCGCATGAACTGATTGTAGTCGATGATGGCTCGACCGACGGTTCTTCCGCAGCCCTCAAGGCCCTCCGCGAAACACACCCCGATCTCAAGCTGTTCCACCATGAAACGAACCAGGGCTACGGCGCTGCGTTGAAAACAGGAATCCGCCACGCCAGCCATGACTGGATCGTGATTACCGACGCGGACGGAACCTACCCCAATGCACGGATCAAAGACCTGCTCGCCCACATGGATCAATACGACATGGTGGTCGGCTCGCGCACTGCAGATGACGTCGAGTATTCCACGCTGCGAAAACTGCCGAAATTCTTCCTCAGACACTACGCATCCTGGATCGCCGGCCGAAACATCCCCGACCTGAATTCCGGGCTCCGCGTCTTTCGCCGCAGCCTCGCAGAAAAGTTTCTGGGACTGCTGCCGGACGGGTTCAGTTTCACCACAACGATTACGCTCGCCCATCTCACGAACCAGTACACCGTGCATTACGAACCGATCGGCTACGCCCGCCGCATTGGCAAATCCAAAATACAACCGATCCGTGACACCCTCCGTTTCCTGCAGCTGATCATCCGCCTGGGCGTCTATTTCGCCCCCCTCAAAGTCTTCGGGCCCTTTGCCGTCATTCAACTCATCGCGTTTTCGATTTCGATCTGTTACGACGTATTCGTCTTACAGAACATCACCGACAAATCGGTCATGCTGTTGATGTTCGGCATGAACACTGCGTTTTTCGCCCTGCTCGCAGATATGATCGATAAACGCTGCCAGAAGTAGTTACCCGTTTTCCTGTTTCTGTTGAGAAAAGTACCGTGTCCATCGCCCACAGGATTCCCCATAAAGCAACCCGATTCGCACTGCTGACCATCGTGAGTCTGACCACGAACCTCAGCATCGCCTACGGACTGTTCTATGCCGGGGTTCCCGAAGCACTCGCGTTCGCCAGCGCATTGTTGACCGCCTTCGTACTCAACTTCGCCGGCTGCCGCTGGTTTGTGTTTCTCTCCACAGACACACCCCTCACCAGACAACTCCTGCACTTTGCATTGACCAACGGCTCGTTTCGTCTTTTGGAATATCTGAGCCTGCTGGCGCTGAGTGCAATCGGATTTTCAAATTATTACATCCGCGTCATCACCGTCCTGGCGACCTCGTTTGTATTGAAGTTTTTTGTATATGGCAGATTTGTCTTCGGCCAGAATCGTCCGTCCTGAGAAAAGCAGGTCCGTCACGCTAAATCATGAATGATCAAAGCCCGTCCGACAATTTGAATCGACTCCCCACGGGAGAGCAGCCCACAGACCACGCCACGCGTGACCGGGAACTGTTCGACCGCATCGCAGGCGAGTATTGTCGCAAGGACCTGCTCCCCGCCTCGCGCGCTGCGCGGCGTCACCGCCTGTTGCAAACCCTGCAGGCCGCCCCCTTCTCCCAAAACGCGGCAGTACTGGAAGTCGGCTGCGGAGCGGGCTTCGCTGCCCAATACCTGCAAGGACACATCGGCGACTACTGTGGCGTCGATTACTCCACAAACCTGATTGAATATGCCCGCGAGTTTAACGCGGGACCAGGCATTCAATTCGTGGCACAGAACATTCAGGAGTTCCAGCCGGGCCGGTCGTTCGATCTGATTTTTGCCATCGGCCTGCTGCACCACCTCGACAATCTCGACGCCACACTCGCAGCACTGGTCCAACTGTTGAAACCGGGAGGCTGGCTCGTCGCCAATGAACCGCAGCCCGCCAACCCGGTGATCTCCTTCGCCCGCATGATCCGCAAACGCATTGACGCGAACTACTCCTCCGATCAACGGGAACTCTCGTCAGCTGAACTGCAGGCGGCCTGCAGCCGCGCCGGTCTCACAGACATCCGTCTGCGCCCTCAGGGACTGTTTTCAACCCCCTTCGCCGAAGTCCCTCTCTCTCCACAGTGGCTCACCACACCCTGTGCGAAACTGGCCTGCTGGACCGACGGCTGCCTGGAGCACCTGCCCGCCTGGCTCTTGAACAGACTGACCTGGAATCTGATCATCGCCGGCCAGAAGCCTGAGTCATTCATTGATTGAGAAATTCTCCGCTGCACAGTAACCGTGTATCCTTTACAGCCACAACGAAAATGAAGACACTGAAATCCTCTGAGTTTTCAACGTGACCGTGGTAAGAGGAGACTGTGATGGAACAATTGAAAGTCGGCATTATCGGAGCCGGTGGCATCGCCGCCAAAATGCATCTGCCGGAACTGCAGACCGTGAGCAACTGCGACGTCCTGATGCTCGCCGGCCGCAAACAGTCCCGCCTCGAAGTCCTCTGTCGCAAATTCAACGTTCCCGAATGGACCCACAATTACCAGGACATTATCGACGACGAACGCATCAACGCCGTCGCCATCGCTCTGCCTCATCCACTGCACGTCGAATGGGGCATCAAAGCCATTCAGGCTGGCAAGCATGTCTACATGCAGAAACCACTCAGCACATCGATGGACGAAGCCGATGCATTTGTAGAAGAGACCGCCAACCACAACCAGACGGTGCTCGCCCTCCCCTACATGTCTAACCCGCAGGTGCTGGCCACCCGCAATTACATTCAGGATGACAAACTGGGGACGATCTCTTCGGCCCAGGCCCGCGCCAGCCATGGAGGACCCGAAGTCTATTACGCCGGCATTCAACAGATCCTTGAAGAAAAGTCATCCGACGACCTCTGGTTCTTCGACGCCGACAAAGCCGACGTCGGCGCCCTGTTCGATATGGGCGTCTACGCCATCGCGAATCTGGTTGGCACCGTGGGCGCAGTGAAATCGATCACCGCGAAACTGACGACGGTCGCCAAGCCGACCCGCCTGGAAGACACGGCGTCGATGATCCTCGAATTTGAAAACGGCGCCCTCGGCACCGCGCAGACCGGCTGGTGCGATGCCGCCCGGACATACGAATTTTCTGTGCATGGCACCCGGGGCAAAATTGTCAGCTGTCGTCAGCCCAAACTGCTCAGTTATTTTTATCCCAGTTCGGACGTCGACGAAGACCTGCCGCTCGTCGAAGAGTCGATCGACCTCTCGACCTATCCCGTACAGAATTCGCACCAGCACTGGGCCGCCTGTATCCGCCAGGGAATCCAGCCCCCGCTGTCGAACGCCTCCACGGCCCGGCATGTGACCGAAATCCTGCTCGCCGCCCTCAAATCCTCGCGGGAAAACCGGACGGTGGACATCCAGTCCCGACTCACGATTTACTGAGATCCAATCCGATTCCGGCGGGATTTTGCCGATTTTGGCAGACTCAGCCGCCGGTACGGTGTCGTTTAAACGCCCGGTTGACTATAAATGGCTGTTGGCAGATTGCATGCCTCTGCCTGCCCCTGATCTCATATTTCAATTCTCTTTTGATACTTGCTGGGAGTGTTTCCGATGACGGAGCGGTCTGAACTCGTTGAACAGCTTCGCTGGAAAAAAGTTCCTGTTCTCAATGACGGGTTTGTCTGCCTGGTCGACGTGATGGGCGACGACAGCTCAATTGTTCAGGCAGCCCGCGTCAGCTACGGAGAAGGGACCAAACGCGTCTCCGACGACCGCACACTGATCCGCTATCTCATGCGTCATCGTCACAGCACCCCCTTCGAAATGGCCGAATTGAAGTTCCTCGTGCGTGTCCCCATGGACTGCTGGCGTCAGTGGATCCGGCACCGGACCGCGAACGTCAACGAGTACAGCACCCGTTATTCGGTCGCCATCGACTCCGCCCAGACCACGCTTCCCGGTGAATGGCGGACCCAGGCCACCTCGAACCGGCAGGGCAGCGATACCCCTCTCCCCGAGGATGTCGGCGCTCAGCTGACTGCGGAAGAAACCGAATTTCAGGAAAAGGCCCGCGCCGTCTACGAAGCCCGTCTCGAAGCTGGCGTCGCCCGTGAACAGGCTCGCAAAGATCTGCCCCTGGCAACTTACACCGAAGCCTACTGGAAAATCGATTTACATAACCTGATTCACTTCCTGAGTTTACGCATGGACTCGCATGCACAGTGGGAGATTCAGGAGTACTCGCGGGCCATCGGCGAACAGATCGTCAAACCTCTGTTCCCCGTCGTCTGGGAAGCCTTTGAAGACTACCGCCAGGGGGCCATGTTCCTGACCCGTCTCGATAAAGGGGTCATCGAACGCCTGATGAGCCGGGCCGCCGAAAAGTCTCTGGCACCACCGTTCTCGTCCGAACTCTTCCTCGAAGTGCAGGATGAGACCTGGAAATCGCTCAAACGCAGCCGGGAACGGGACGAATGTCAGTCCAAACTGGAGCGGATGGGGATCCTCAAAGCCGAATAGACGTGCTCGTCCGAACACTTCTTGCAGGAAATTCATCGAGTATTTTCCGCGGTTGGCTTTGCAGAACCTGATGGGTTTGTTATCTTTATCGGTCCCGCTCTGTAGCGCGAGGTCCCTTTGTGCGACCCGTTACAGTCGAATTCGTCTGAATTCTCATCTTAGATGAGACCGATTGATATTTAAGTAGATCCCGATTTGAGTGGATCTGTGAACCAGACAATGACAGAAATCAGGAAAAAGAAAAGGTGATTTGAGTGGTTAAACTTCGGTTACGAGAAAACGAATCTATTCAGGAGGCAGTCAAACGGTTCCGCAAGATTGTTGAACACGCTGGTATCAAAAAAGAAATGCGTCGCCGTGAATACTACGAAAAGCCCAGCGATGAAAACCGAAGAAACAGACGACGTGCAGAACGGCGTGCCCGTCTCTCCCGTCTGCAGAACAATCAGTAACCACTGAGATCTGACAATACACAAAAAACGCATCCCTTTTCGGATGCGTTTTTTTATGCGCCCTCAGTTCTCCGATTTCGTTTCAGCCGCCGCGGCTTCTTCTGCAGCCTGTTTGTCCCTCGACGCCTTTGCCTCGGCTGACTCTGCCGCCTTCTGCTTAACGTGTTCCTTCTGTCCCTTCACGAAGGCGTCCATTCGCTCCTTCGAAATCCGGGGCATCCCACTTACCGCGTTTCCTTCGGCAGCGGTATCGAACACAATCACCTGGCCATCATTGTCCACCAGCATCCGCAGATGGTACGTCTTGAAGACGCCTCCCCAGCGATAGTGGTACAGCTTCAGAATCGCCCCTGATTCATCCAGTTCCTCGGAAGGGCTTCCCTGAATCATGCTGGCCTTGAAGTCTTCAAACGGAACTTCCCCTGATCTTCCCGCGGCTTCCCTGGCAGCGTCGAGATTATCGAACGTCTTTGCCTGCGATGTCTTGGCCCGCCATTCCAGGAGTACCACGCCCAGCAGAATCAGAATGAAGACCCAGGAAATAATCCGCCGCTGGGTACTGACTTTCTTCTTTGTGGAAGCGGGTTTGGAATCGGGTGTTTCGGGAGCATCGGGGGTAGAACTCATGGTCTCTTCCTTTATTGAACGGGGATCACTCGGTTCAAGTCTAACCCGCGCCTTTCAGAAGCTCAAACAGAAACCACGGCTTCACATAAGTTTTACCAAACTCACATCCGCGGCTTACAGGATCCCCCGCGGCTCCTCATCCGCGAAGGGATGCAGCGCCTGAATTCCCTTGGGTTTGGGCAGGGCATTCACCAGAGCTTCAGCCATTTTAAAGTCGGCGGCCGTCGTGATCTTCTGGTTCAGGGGAGAACCTTCCACAATCGTCACCGCCTGTCCGATATGTTCTACCAGTTGTGCTTCATCCGTAGGCTGGAAATCGCCCCGCTTCGCATAGGCGTCGAGCAGGATCTGCCGCTGAAAGACCTGCGGCGTCTGCGCTGCCCAGAGATCGGTACGGTCGACCGTTTCCTGAATCTGCCGATCCTTGCCTGCCCGTTTGAGTGTACTCGAAACCCGCACCGCGGGTATGACAGCGTGGTGCTTCTCCGCCGCAGCAAACAGTTCTCCCACCCACTTATCGGTAATCAGCGGTCGAGCTGCATCGTGGATGGCCACGTAATCGATGTCGGCTTTCACACGGGCCAGCGCATTCTGTACCGAGTCCGCCCGCTCTTCTCCCCCGGGAACGATTTCGATATCCATGAACGCCAGATTCGGACGGAACTTCTGCTTGAACCATTCAATATCATCCGGGGAGACCGAGATAATCAGCTGCTTCACATCTTCGCGGTTGGAAAAGATCTCCGCCGACCGCACCCAGACGGCGCGGCCTTTCAGATCCATGAAGGGTTTCTTCTGCGGCCCGGATCCCAGGATCTTCGCCCCCTTCGACTGAAACCGGCTGCTCTTTCCTGCTGCTGCCAGGATGACTGCAAACGTTGCCACTGCACTATCCTCTCTGATGTTACTGACATGAAACCGTCTTGCTGTTTCTGAAGTTTAACAAGCCGTAAATCGTCATCCAATAGCGCGCCCCTGTCAATTTCACCGTCCCCCGTTGAAATCGTTACGATCCCTGCAATCAGCAGCCCACAACCGTTGTCAAAAAACAACACGCGCGCTGCATGATGCCTTTTCACAACAGACCACGGTGCCTTTCCCAGGCATTCCAGACAGCTTTACTTTTCTCAAGCTGTTTGACTTCAGTCACTTAAACAGAGTCCGTCTGAATTCCTTTACAGTCTGGCACTGCATTTGTTTAAAAACAGAAGCACTTCGGTCAGACACGCTCGCCGTGTTAACACCAGATCGAGGTTCAACATCCTGAGTTACCACCTGGTCATCTGGAAATAGAGAAAGTCATTATGGAACTGCCTACACTGATTCTCGTCACACGCGATACTGTCCTTCAGCAACAGATCCTGGCACATTTCAAGAAAACATTTCATTTGATCATCTGCAGTACTCTGGAAGACTGCCTGGCCAACTGCCGGGAACAGGAGATCGACTCCATTCTCGTCGATCTGCGGTTCCTGATTTCAGGCGGACACCAGGAAGACCATCTGCTCGAGCAGATTGAACGCCACGCCCCCGAAACCGAACTGATCATGCTGACCGAGGAGGAATGTCCGGAAATCCTCGAACGTCGAGTTGCCTGCGGCACTCTGAAACACATCAGAGGTTTCGCCAGCGAAGCGGAACTGCTGCTCGACATCGACTCACTGTTGAACCCGGAAGAAAAAGTACTGGTCAGCGAAACCATGTCCATGAACGCGGGCGGTACCCCCGTCGCATCAACCGGTGGTAGTGCTGGTCGAGGCCGTTCCTCTGGTTCCCGGCACAACAGTCAACAGGAGGAGATCCCACTGGAATCGGACACATCCATTCTGCACGGGATTACCCGTCGCTTTGAAACCAGTTCGCATGAGATGAAAATCATGCTCAACGAACTGGAAATCGCCGCTCAGCACGATGTCACCGTACTGCTCATCGGGGAAACCGGAGCCGGCAAAACATATCTCTCGCGGCTGATTCACGAAGTCTCACCCCGACGGGATGAGCCCTTCCTGAACGTCGCCTGTGGTGCTCTGCCCAACGACCTGATTGAAAGTGAACTCTTCGGCCACACCCGTGGTTCGTTTACCAGTGCTCACGCCGATAAGGAAGGTAAGTTTCTCGCTGCCGGCCGGGGTACGATTCTGCTGGACGAAATCGATGTGCTCGGTCCCGAACAGCAGGTCAAACTGTTACGGGTCATCGAAACCGGCGAGTTCGAACCGATCGGTTCCAATAAGACACACGTCAACCAGGCACGACTCGTCGTGGCCAGCAACATGGACCTGCAGCCGCTGGTTGAACAGGGTAAATTCCGACCGGACCTTTACTATCGTCTTAACATGCTGAAGTTTGACGTCCTTCCGCTGCGTCGTCGCAAGTCGGACGTCATCATGCTGGCAACCGGTTTTGTCAAACAGATGTCGACGAAACACAATATCGTGATTGAAGGCATCGACGATGAATTTCTTGACGCCCTCCACGCCTACCCCTGGCCCGGCAACGTGCGTGAACTGGAAAACGTGATTCGCCGTGCCGTGATTTACTGTCGCGACGGTGTCTTACGCAGAGAGAATCTGCCGACACACATTCTGATGGGACAGGCCGGACCAACCAACGATCCGTCGGTCATCCTGGGTCACCAGAGACAGAGCGACTCCGAACGACTGGGCGATCAGGTCGCGGTTACCGAGAAAGAACTGATCGAGCAGGCTCTGTTCAAGAACAACTACAGCCGCACCAACACGGCGAAAACACTGGGCATCAGCCGCGTCACGCTGTACAACAAAATGAAGAAGTACGGTATGAGCACAAAAAAATGATGACACTCGATCGAGTGTCATCATGGTTGATTCGTCTGGAATGAAGGTCGATTATTTCTTCGGACCGACCAGTTCGACCAGGTTGCCATCGGGATCGCGAACCAGTGCCAGGTAAACCCCTTTAGGGAAACCTTCCGGCAGTGAGATCGGTCCTTTGGCAATCGGCTTGACGCCATAAGCTTTCGCCCGTTCAAGGGCGGCATTCATGTCTTTGACGTAGAGCGTCAGGTAGCTCACACCCAGTGATGAGTGGATGAAGGAGTTGTCGACCTTCTTACCCGGTGCCTCTTTGAACTGCATCAGTTTGACATTGGTCGCCGTTTTATCATTCGCCAGTACCAGGGGATACACTTTGAACGCCTGGTAATCGGACAGACCCGAGTCGCCTCCCATTTCGGGAGTCACTGCGAACATCTCGCGTTCCTGCATGCCCAGAGCGTTCTTATAGAACTCGAGAGATTTCTCCAGGTCGCTGACCACAATCCCAAAGTCAACGGTGGATTTGGCATATTCGACATCCGGCACAGTCTTGCTACTGGCGGCCCACGCGGCGATCCCACTGACGATGAACACGATCAACGTCGTACAGATCAGCTCGCGATTCACAAAACTGGGATTCTTCATCAAGCAACTCCTGAATTAAAAAAAGATCAGACCTACTCTTCCCCTCGCAGGTCTTTATTACATCAGGCTACTTGCATCTGAGGCAGACCTCAAGCCGATCTCATCCCTTTCTGCAAAACTAACTCAATTCCCCACTTAGTTCAAAAACTGATCTTGTGATTTCAGGCAGACTCGTTCTACACCCCACAACGATACGCGCCGATCTGTGATTTTTTCGTTGAACCACTTCCGGGAAATGCTATAACAGCTGAACACCGCCTGCCTGAAAATATGACTATTGTGATTTCGAAAAGGATCCAAGATGAAATCAATACTGCCCGTGCTCACCGGCTGCCTGATCTGTCTCACACTCGTTCTCACTCCCGATTCTGAGTCCCGCGCGGATGAGAAAAAGCAGACCAACCGCACCCGCTTCTATATCGCCTCCCCCGAGGGCAAAGATCCACAGGTCTTTTTCTTCGCAGAAGACTACTACAACACCGGCTCCCCCGTGTTTTCTCCCGATGGCCAGAAGCTCGCCTTCGACGGCTGGAAATCGCAGGAGGGGGAAAGTTTCTCGAATGTCCACATCATGGTCGTCAACGCAGATGGATCTGACTTTAAGGTCCTGCGTCCGGGCGCCATGCCCAGCTGGTCACCCGGCGGAAACCGCATCGCCTTCTCCAAGCCCCCCTACAGTGTCGCGGTGATGGATGCGGATGGCACCAATGAGAAAATCATCGCTGAGCGAGGCTGGGGCGGACAATGGTCGCCCGATGGAACACGCATCGCCTACTACTACGGCAATAATATCCGTATATATAACCTGATTGAGGACACGACGACCGAACTCTTTCCAAACGACGACAATCCTTACGCCAGTTTCACCTGGAACATGACCTGGTCCCCCGACAGCAACTGGATCTGCATTTTGGGCCGACGGGCTGAGGACCGGAGTTACGATGTCCTCACCGTCAACACCGCCGGCAGTAAGGAAGGATATAAAGTTCATTTCAACAGTAAACGCTCTCCTTACCAGGACATGGCCTGGTCGCCACGGGGAGACCAGATCGTCTTTGGCTCTCCGACCTCGCCTCGACAACTGCTGCAGTTCAATCCCGCGGAGGATAAACCACCCACGCCGCTGGACATCACCGTGGACGGAAACATCAACGGCGACGTCACCTTTTCACCCGACGGTCAGCGGCTGCTATTCAACGCCCGCGATAAATAACGAGAGCTTGCTTATCTGCCAAATCCTGTAATCACAGAGAGAATCATATGAACTCCTATTCCAAACTGCTAACACTCATCTGTACGATCGGCCTGATCTGCCAGGCTGGTCTCTCCAGTTACGCCGACGAAAAAACGAACGTCAAACGCGTGCGTTTTTATCAGGTCTCACCTGAGGGAGGCGCAGCGAAACTGTTCCTTGTACCCGGTGAATACCATACCGCCGGCTCTCCGGTCTTCTCTCCAGACGGCACGAAGTTCGCCTTTGATGGTCGTAAATCACAGCAGGGAGAATCATTCTCGGACGGTAAAGTCATGGTCTGTAACACGGATGGCAGCCAGTTGAACGCGATCGGTTCAGGCGTCATGCCCAGCTGGTCACCCGCCGGAAACCGCGTTGCCTGCTCCAGCATTTCACCACGAGGTGCAGCTGTGATGCACGCAGACGGCACCCAGCGGGAACTGATCGTCCCGGATAGCTGGGGCGCACAGTGGTCCCCGGATGGCAGAAAAATCGCCTACACCTTTTACGGCCCTGGGGGCGTCACCATCCAGGTCTATGATCTGATCGAAGGCACAACGATCAGCCTCTTCTCCCTGGGCGATGCGCCCTACAACAGTATCTACTGGAACATGGCCTGGTCGCCTGACAGCAACTGGCTCTGCTTCAAAGGCCGCAGGTCCGACAACGGCACCTACGACATCGCCACGATCAACGCCGCCGGCAAAAACGCCGGTTATAAAGTGCACTTCAACAGCGATAAAGCCCCCTACGCCGACATGGCCTGGGATCCGCGGGGAGACCGCATCGTATTCGGCTCGGGAACCCGGCCGGGAAAACTCATGCAGTTCAATCCCGCGGAAGACAAAGCCCCCACCCCGATCGACATCCAGGTCACAGGCGACATCATCGGCGACGTCTGCTTCACCCCCGACGGACAAAACCTCGTCTTCAACGTCAGCGGGACGGAGGAGTAAGACTTACTCTTTTTTATCACCAACCTGGGGCAGGGACGGTGTGACCAGCAGAAAACAACGCTTACCCTGTTTCTGGTAAGTTAATCCCGCCTGATCCGCACCACTCTGCAGATCAGCCAGACGATCAGCGCCAGCAGCGTGCACTGCCAGACCTGTTGCCAGACGAGATTGATCCACTCAGGACTGATTGCCGCCATCCCGCTCCTCCGTTAAGTCATCCAGCAATGATTTTAACGCGTCCAGATCTTTACGGCTGACGTGGCGATCTTCGATCAGATGCTGCATCAGCGGGAACGCCTCGCCGGCAAACAGACGGTCGACCAGGTCGTCAACCGTTTCGCGAATGACGGTACGGGGTTTGATCCGCGGGGAATAGACGCGGGTCCGTCCCTCCAGCCGGGCCTTGATGTAGCCCTTCTGTTCCAGTCTGCGCAGATAGGTCTGCACCGTGGTGAAATCGATGCCCCGCGACTCGGGAAATGTTTCAAACACTTCGCGGACCGTCGCCTGTTTCAGATCCCACAAGGCGCGGGCTACTTCCATTTCGCCTTTCGATAAGGCGGGCCGTTCCGTCATGCCTCTCTCCTCAAGTACAAGTGTAATTGACGCAGTTTAATTACATTTGTACGTGAGTCAAGCCCCTTCTTTAATAGAGGGCTGTGAAAAGAACCTGCCTGCGAGCAAAGTCAATTCCAATGCAGGCTTTATCAAAATTCGGGGCGACTTTGAATTTCTTGGGAATGCATGTTTGGATTTAGTCTGCCAATCGCTTAGAATCGATCCATTCAGAGTTTCAGACCACCCGGGTCCTGTCGGGCGCCGACAGTCTCTGATACTAAGTGTTTATATGACAGACAGTTCCAATCACTGGATTCATAACAATGAGTGTCCGTTCCGCCAGACCGAAAGTAAACGACCTGATCTTTCGCTTAATTGGGCGCTCGATTCACCCGGAGCTCTACACCACCTGCGCCTCGGTTGACATCCTGCAGAAAGACTTCGCAGCCACACTGCGCGTCTGTGAAACCGGCCACATTGCCAGCATTCAGCACAAGGGCCACGCGGTCTGTGAGATTCTGACTTCATTTCAGAATCCGCTGCCCAGCCAGAAACGACTGCTGGAAAAACCGGTACGCGGCTGCCGTTCTGAATCCGTACGACTGGAGTCCGGCCTGTATTACCAGGTGAGCTATCAGCTCGAGGAACTGGATTACGTCATTTTTAAAAACGTACACGAAGAATATCTGATGGATGCCCAACGGGCCGACCTGGCGTATCATTTCATCTCCGAAAGCCGCCTGACCCCCGGTGCGTTAAGCATCATCGATTACGAAGCCAATCAGAACAGCCTGTTGATTCACGCCTTTCATACTTTCCCCGATGAACTGGCCGTGGTGAAGACGCAGTCGCTGTTCGAGTTCTGAAACATCAACGTAAGGGATCAGACTGATCTACGTCATGGATGACGGGGGAACCGAAATCATGATACGCGATCTACTGTTTTCTCGACCCGTGTGGCAACGACTCAGCGCCGTTCTGTGCCTGATCGTTCTCTGCAGCGCCACTTCCGCCGAAGCCGCGCATCACAGCAGCTACTCGTATCAGCGCAATCCCCACGCTTCGTCCGTCTATTCACAGTACCGCCGTACGCACTACAACAGGTATGGTTACAACGGCTATCGCTACAACGCCGTTTCGTATCGCCCCTATCCTCCCGTGGCCCGCTCCACGTTCTACGGATACGGCGGTCGTCGCTACACCTACCGCTATCGGCCTTACTCATCGTTCGCCTACGGGTATCGTTACTACCGCCCCGCGTATTACGGGTATAACTACTATCCGCGTACAAGCTACTCTTATTTCGGGAACAGCTTTAACTCGGGCTACTATTATCGCCCGTTCTGCGGCGCCTGGGGTTCGTACTCATCCTGTTACTGCTCCCCCTTCTCCGGGATCGCCAGTTCGTATTACCCAGCGTACAGCAGCTACGGCGTCTGGGGCGGACTCGGCAGCTATGGACCGCTCTGGGGAAGTTACACGCCCTACTGGGGCTCCTACTACGGAACCCCCTGGTCCTATTATCCCGGCTACTTCGGCGGGTATTACGGTCCCTACTGCGGAATCTGGCCTTATCGCCCCACACTCTATCAGAGCATTGTCTTCCAGTCCGGCTTCAATGTCGGCTATGGACGGGGCAGCTACTACAGCTTCTGGTAGAACCAGCCAGCAGCGGTCTTATTCGACTGTAATCTCCAGCATCATCACTCCGACGATAATATCGTAAGTCGCGTGCGCCCCCACGGTGATGCCAAAACCCCGCAGAAAAAACAGGCCGGCGAAGAACAGCCCCGCCAGCGTGCGGAAAGTGAAGCTGAATACCGAAAACTGATCCCCGGTGGCACCAATGTAATGCGCCAGGGAAAAGATCAGGCTCGTGGAAATAATCGCCAGCACCGCCGACCAGCGAGCCTGCAGCATCATTCCCCGGAACAGCAGATAACAGATCGGCAGCAGCAACAGCCGGAACATCACCTCTTCATACACGCCTGCTCCCACAAAACTGACCACGCGTGAAGCCGATTCCTGTTTGATAAACATCATCACCGGGGAGGGTAACTGCTGAAAGACCAGATCCTGCACCTGGCCCAGCACGATCAGACAGAAGGCAAACAACAGACTCTCCGCGAACATCCCCACCAGCGTCTCGGCAGAGACCTTCCACGGATGTTTGCAGCACAAATGCCAGACCAGCAGCGTTCCCACAATCAGGCAGGGCAGCAGAAAGGTCTGTGTCAGTCCCAGTTGTGAAAGCCAGCTCCGCATCCAGTAATCCGCGCCATTACGGAGCAGTTCCGGCTGACTGCCTCCCATCGAGAGGACTCCCAGTTCATAAATCAGCAGCAGCGGCGTCAGAAATACCAGGCAGACCAGGGGCTGCCTGGCTTCGAACCAGTAGCTGTCACTTTCCAGAGTCATGGTCTCTGCAGGTGCGTTCTTTTTACGTGTCATATCTCAGTCTGGTGATCAGTAACAGAATCTTTTAACCGGGATTCCGGATCCAGCGAAAAATGGGGCGACGCCAGTGCGGTATGCGCCGCATCGGGTCGATAACTTTGAAAACGTTTCAGTGAAAAGGGATCGTTGTGTCGATCTGCCTCATGCAGTTCTTCAGGCAGCTGCTTATCCAGCGCCAGAAACAGTTGCTCCGAGACCTTCGCATCCCATTCCCCTTGCAGGGTTTCGCGATACAGTTGCAGAGCCGCACCGAAGGCCAGCTCTTCCCCATCGCAGGTACGGATGCCGTCAGCCGTCAGTTCACGACGATCGTTTTTCAGTTCGAGGTAGCGGCAGATCACTCCCATCCGCCGCGAATGTTCGCCCAGGTGATACGTATGCAGCCGACGTGGATAGCCGGTCCCGTCCAGTCGTTCGTGATGCTGAGCCACGACCTCAGACAGGTACGAGTCTCCCGGAAAGCCCCGCAGGCCACCCAACAGAGCAGCTCCCAGAATCGGATGCTCGCCCCGTTCGTCATTTCTCTGATTCTCCTGGCCGCCTGCTTTCTTCGCCAGCTGGGGATTCAGCATCAGCCAACCCAGGTCGTGCAGCATACCGGCCATCATTAACAGATCGCAGCTGTCGCGCCACGCCGGAATCTGGCGGCTCACATAATAACTGCACCGCGCGACTTCCAACCCACGCAGATAGATCAGAATATCCGGATGGGCAATCTGCTCTCGGGCCACCGCTTCCATATCCCGCAGTGACAGAAACAACAACTGCCCCGGATCGTCCAGGTGCGCATCGTCGTGTTTAATCTTCCGAATCAGATTCAACAGGTAATTCGGGTTGCAGTAGGACTGCGTCCAGATATCTTCGGCCGCCAGTACCAGCTGTTTGAGATAATGGACCGTTGTCTGTGAAAGTAACAGCTGTTGTCGCAAATAGACCAGTTCGGTCTGAACGAAGTCCAGAATCCGTGTGAGGTGTGGGAGCTGTGATGCAGAGAGTGTCCGAACCGCGGTCGCATCCAGATACAGGTGGCACCGCTGCAGAATCACATTCACCCGGGCCTGCAGTTGTTTCAGTTCCTGCTGCAGCGCGGGGATTTTCAGTTCCCGGTTCTGTCGATCCAGCTCGCGAAACTGATCCTGCAGAGCAGACAGGACCGCCGCATTCCGCGGCAGCGGTTCTGCATCATTCACGCGGGCACAAAACGCCTCCCACTCATTCCGTTCCCGACGGATGGTCGGCGTGAGCCAGCGAAGAGATCTGGTGGAATGGTTCACAGGGTGCCCTCGTATTACATATTCATCACGGGTCTACTTCGGATACGAAGGAGGCGGTTCCCCCTTCTCTCTGTTTTATCGGCTCCCCGCGCCACAGGCATTGAAAAGTTTGCCTGAGTTCAGATTGGGTAAGCTGACCACAGTCATGCTGTATCGTGTTGCGTGTGAGCAACTTACGAAGTTCGTTTTTTGCACCCGCGGGCACAGGTGACAGAGTTGCCCTTCTGCGCTGAGAATCTATGACACGCCGCTGTCAGCCGATCCACACATCCGGATAGAGGGATTGTAAGAAATACTCAATTTCCGGTGATCAGGACGCCGATTTGAGACTAAGCAGCATTTTTTCCTCTGTCTACTTGTCGTTGTTTTGCCGGCGAGCATAGAATTGCAGGAATGGTGCCTGTCAGCTAAGGCAAAATTAAGAACTTTTATCGATCACAGCGTGTCCTGATCAGCAGGGATTGAAATCAGGCACCCGACCCACTATCGACACTCATATACAGGCAGGAAAATTCAAATGGCTACGGATTTTCGGCAAAAAGAACGGCTCCCTGAACTGACTGACCGAATCGTGGAAACCTACCACGAGATTGGCACCATTCATCATCTGGGGCATTGTCCGCTTCCCAGCCAGGACGCCGTGATTGAAGCCGCCCAGGAACTGAAAGACGTCATCTTTCCCGGATACAGTCGTCGTCAGAACCTGCACATGAGCAACGTGACATACCATGTGGGGAACATTATTGACTCCCTGCACGATATTCTCACCGTACAAATCGGCCGCGCACTGCGGCACCAGCATGTTCAGCAACACGGAGCCGACTGCGAGAAACTGCAGCAGATCGACTTCGAAGCAGAAGGACAGAAGAAAACGATTCAGTTTCTGGAAACCATTCCGGAAATCCGCCGCGCCCTGGCGACCGACGTCCAGGCGGCTCTCGACGGAGACCCCGCAGCGACCTGCTTCGATGAAATCATCTTCTGCTACCCCGGACTGGAAGCCATCACCGTTTACCGGCTCGCCCATCAGTTATACCGACTCAACGTACCCATCATTCCGCGTATGCTCTCGGAATGGGCTCACTCACAGACCGGGATTGATATTCACCCGGGTGCCACCATCGGCCACTCGTTCTTCATCGACCACGGTACCGGTGTCGTGATTGGCGAGACCTGTGAAATCGCCGAGAACGTGAAGGTCTACCAGGGGGTCACCCTTGGGGCACTCAGCTTCCCCAAAGACTCCGAAGGCCGCATCATTCGCGAACAGAAGCGTCACCCCACCATCGAGCGGGGCGTTGTGATTTATGCGAACGCCACCATCCTGGGAGGCGATACTGTGATCGGCCACGACTCCGTGATTGGCGCCAGCGTCTCGCTGATGAAGAGCGTGCTACCCAATACGATCGTCACCATCGAAAAGCCGTCACTGCGGTTCCGCGAAGCTTCCTGAACTTCGCTGCTGAATAAGCTTGAAATCGAGATCGACCAAGACCGTGTTCCCACACGGTCTTTTTTTATGGCTTTAGCATGGGGTCATGTACTGCGCATAAAAAAATCCTGTGTGAGTCAGATAACTGACCGCACACAGGATTGATCGCAATAATATTGTTTGCTTAAGCGATGGCTCGGTGGGAACCGCCATCTTCTTTCCGATCATCCCGGAGCGAACCGACGTGATCCAGGGTCGTATCTAACTGAGATGCCAGCTTCTCCTGTGTTTCCAGCAGGGAAGCAGCAGCAGCTTCATACTGACGCTCGCGGCTGGTCAGCTGATCCGCACGCATTTGAAGTTCTGCCGAGAACCGTGTCAGCTCTTCCATCATCGTTTCCAGGTCAGCCATCAGGTCCGACTGTTCCTCAACAGACAGCTGGTCATGCTCCGGTTCGTCTTTCAGTTGATGTACTTGTGACAGCAGGGCAGCGGCTCCCTGCTCTCTCCGGGACTCATACTGCTCGATCATCTGTACGTCCTGTTCGATCAGGTCGACCAGTTCAGATGCGGACAGGTCCTTGAGAATTGTTTCATTCGTCATTGAGTGATCTCTTTTATCTGGGGTGATGGGAGCGCTCGTCTCAGCAGGCGAGCCAGATAATCCTGCGCGGGAAATGCTCATGGCTGGCTGGGAATGCTGACCCTGTCGAAACACAAATTCAATGGGACCGATGGTGATCACATCACCGTCAGCCAGTACTGACGTCTGATGTGGAATCCCGTTGAGTAACAGTCTGGGTTGAGGAGCAAGTGCCTCGATGGTGACTTCGCCCTCTGCAATTTGGAGAACCGAATGCAGAATCGGCATCGACTGACCGGAAAGCTGCAGACCGCAACAGGTGCCCGCGCCGATTGTCAGACGGTCTCCCTGGAGAGGTCGCACGGGAAACCGGGTTTTCCCTTTGACAATTTCCAGAGAATGCTGGGGGGAAGATTCTAAGACCACAGACTTTTCAACCTCATGTTGAGACAGGAACTTGATAATTCCTCAGAACCCTGTTTTTCAGGGCTACACAACACTGAATCGACCGTCAGTCGAGGACAGCATAAGGAAACCTTGGAGTTACTCTTTGATCAATCTCCATTGATGGTTTACTCAGCTTTCCGAACCAGACTCTGCGCATCATAGGTAAAATAGAACAACACAGAACGGGCAAGCCCGCATAAAAACAGGTAAGCAAAGCAGACTTTTTCAGTCAGTTGCTTTGTAGATCCTTGTCAATAAAGGAAACACCTCAGTCCGATTTTGAAACGCAGTCAGACAGGCGAAATAACGGCATATCTGACTAGAGGCGCCAGTCCGTTCACCCGTAACGGGAGGGAATTCTCAGCACAGCGCCCTTTTTCGAGCGGGCTGCTCAGTCGATCTTGCCGCCTGGCAGATCACGCTTGGTAGGCGGTGGCAGATCCGGTTCCGGCGGTTTCGGAGAAGAGGGAGGCGGCTTGTAACCTTCACAGGTCAGCTTCAGGTTACCTCCCAGCGGAACGCGGAAATCAGAATTGGGATCCAAAGCCGTCCAGCCGGCCATCAGGTCTCGCTGATCCGCATAACTTCGCGCCACAAGATAGGTATCATAGCTGTCTGCCCAGACGCGGAAGTCCAGATAGAACAGTTGCGGGTTGATCTTGCGGATCTCCTGACGAAACAGCGCATTCGACTTCGACAGCCGTTCCGTCGTATCGCCTCGCCCCTCGCGCAGCTCCAGTAAGAGATAAGGAACGCCCCCGACAGCTTTAAGCTTAATCCGCCAGTCCCGGTTCCCCACATTCTTGTTTTCGAATAACTCTTCCAGCTTCGCACAGTCCACGGCCTGCTCAGGAGCAGTTACCAGTCGGCTCTGTGCAATCGCCTGGTAGGCCAGCTGTTGCAGTACAGGGATTTCCACACGTATCACACGACCATGGCGGCAGATGTACTCGATGGGCTTCGCCCCTTTAGGTGCGTCGCGGGGGTTGGGCAGATTCACGATTTTTGCATTTGGCGTTGGCCCTGGATCGGGGGTTTTCGCCAGTTTCGCTTTGATGTCTGCCAGTTCTTTTTCCCTGGTGACAATCTCTTTCTCCAGTGTCTGTACCTGCTTATCGCGTTCGTCGATCTGCTTTTTGAGCTTATCGATATCGACCCGGATTTCTTTGAGCTTCTCCAGCTCTTTCTTCAGCTTCTCCGCCAGGGCCTGCTGCTCTTCAACGTTGACGTTATCTTTTTTCTGTGTCAGTTCTTTGATGGTTTCCAGCTGTTCTTTTTCCAGCGCCAGTTTCTCACGCAACTCTTTGACGTTCTGCTGAGACTCTTCCATCGCTTCTTCAGTGACCGCGCCTTTAATACGTTCGACGGCCTGCCCCACACCGAGCTGAGTCACGGTGAGCAGAATGACCAGAATTCCGACTACATTGGTCATCGTATCCAGCAATGAGTCGAGGCTGGCGCCCCCGGAAGATCCTTTTTTCTTTTTCATGACACAATCTGAATTGCTACTATACTGAATATTCGTTTCGATCCCGCAGGCCCTGTCTGAAAATTCGGCCTGAATTTCAGACCGGAACGGCCCTGCGGTTTGCATTCGTACCCCTCTCATCATAAAAGCGGAGCAGGGCTGATCGCAAGCAGCGACTGGCAGTACTTCCCCTGAAACTGATAAGAATCCCGACTCGGCAGGACACCGCTTGTGGACGTTTTTCCATTACAGATCCCCGGATTGATGGTCGTCGGCACCGATACCGGCGTCGGCAAAAGCTACATTTCCGCTGCCATAGCCCGGCAATTGACCTCAGAAGGGGTTCGCACCGGGGCCTACAAACCGGCGTGCAGCGGCAGCGTCATCGACGATTCAACGGGCCAGCCTTACTGGGAAGACGTCGAACTCCTGCGTCAGGCCATCGGCGGTACCGATCTACCCCCTGAACGGATCTGCCCGCAAACCTTTCACGCCCCGCTGGCTCCACCGGTGGCCGCAGAAAAAGAGGGCCGTCCCATCGACGAAGCCCTGCTCCTGGAAGGAGTTCGCTGGTGGGAGTCTCAAGCCGAGTTCCTGATCGTCGAAGGGGTGGGAGGCGTGCTCTGCCCCCTCTCCTCTCAGCAGCTGATTGTGGATTTCGCAGCGAAACTGAAATATCCCCTGCTGATCGTAGCCCGCGCCGGTCTGGGTACCATCAACCATAGCCTGCTGACGATTGAGGCCCTGCAACAGCGCGGCCTGAAAATTGCCGGCCTGATCTTGAATGACGTCGACCCCGAACTCAGCGACGAATCCCGGCTCTCCAACGCCGAACAGATCCAGTTGTGGACAAGCGTGCCTGTTTTGTCTTTTGTCCCCTTTGACTGGCAATCAAACTTGCTTCGGTACCAGAGTCAGGACAGAATAGACTGGAGACAAGTGTCGCAGGATCTCCTCTGAGTGCTCATACCCATCACCAGATCACATTCGTCTGCCCGCCAGAACTTCTGGTGATGACCTCACTACCGCCAGTCCTGCTCATGCCTGAGATATCATCAACGCGTCTATCATCAACCGGAGAAATGGATGAGTATTGAAGTCACCTGCCCCGCCTGTGGGGGTTCCATCCAAATCGAAGAAGTAGCCGAAGTCGTTGCCTGCCCACTCTGCCAGGTACACCTCCAGGTCGACCCCGAAACCAGTGAACCCGTGCTCGTCTCCCTGGACGCAGACGAAGAAGCGGATCCACCAGCTGCGGAAGCCAGCGAGACAGAAACCGCAGACGCGGAAGCAGAAACCCAGGATGAACCCGTCGCCGAGGCAGACTCTGAAACAGCTTCTGAGGAAACCGCCAGCGAAGAAACCACCACTGACGAAGAGACAGCCTCTCCCTTCTCCTTCCTGCCGGGTGCCAATCAGGCTCGCAAAACCGAAAAACGCGAAACACCCAAATTCGACTTCCTCCCGGGCGGCGCCAATGATTCAGCAGACAACGACACCGCAGAGGTAGCCGAACCCGAGTCATTCACAGACGAAGCCATTGAAGCAGAGGCCGAAGTCGCTTCAACAGAAACCACGGCCGACGCCGAATCAGAAACCGCTGCAGAGTCAACAGACAGCCAATCAGAAGAACAGCCGGCCGGAACCGAAACCGCTTCCCCCTTCTCCTTCCTGCCAGGCGGCAGTAACGACGAACAGACCACAGAAGAAGCGACGGCGGAAACGGAATCCGCAACCGCGGAAACTGAGACCGCAACAGAGGACACCACCGCGAACGCAGCTGAAACAGCAACTGACGCAGAAGAGACCAGTGAAGCAGCGGTCAGTGAAACTCCTGCTCCCGTGGAAACGGCGGCCACCGAATCAACAACCGCAGCCCCGGAACCGGCGGCTTCCCCCGCACCACAGAGTTATCGCAAACCTAAGACGGTCTCCAGGCGACTGTTCACACTCACGCTGACCTACGCGATCGCCGCAACGATCATGGTCGCGATGTTGCTCTATGCGAAGTACCAGGGCGATCCGCATCAGCTGGAAAGTCTCCCCGACCTCAAACCACCGATCAAGAACGATGAAATCGCGCTGCAGCTGGTTCCGGAAAATGCTGAACTGCCTCCCGGCCATACGCTCCAGCTGGGTGGACCGGGCCGACGCTTCGGTAATGTGATGGTCACCCCGCTCCGCGTCACCCGTGGACCGCTGGAGTTCGAACATTACACCGGCGATGCCAGCCGGACCCGCGAACCGACGTCCAGCGATGTTCTCAAGCTCTATCTCAAATTCGAAAACATGTCAGACGATCAGACTTTCGAACCCCTGGATCAGAAACTGCTCCTCTCCCGCGTGCCCGGTAAGAATCCCGATTCCCCCATGCGGGCCAACAATTTCGTCAGCCGCGTCGATCAACTGCATCCGGACGGCGAACGGGTGCTCGTCTACGACATGCCCCCCTCCTGGGAATGGAACATCAAAGGCCAGAACATCAATCAGGAATCTACACCTCAGAAGCTGGAACCGGGTCAGAGCTTTGAAACCTTCGTTGCCACCAATGAAGCAGGCATTGATTCCCTCACCGGCGAACTGGTCTGGCGACTGCAGATCCGCAAAGGCTATAACCCCAAGTCACACCGTGGCGTGACCACCCTGATTGACGTTGTCTTCAACAGCGACCAGATTCAGAAAGAAGTCCCCTCCGAGAGCAAGGCCCCGCTACCCACCAGTTGAGCTGGATTAAAGCGCTGCTCTCTACTGACCGCGCATAAAAAAACGCCTCGGCAGTATTCCAGGAATACCACCGAGACGTAACGCGGAACCGCATACGATGCGGTGAGGAATTTTCAATGAGGACAACTCTTTCCGCTGCTGGTGCCGGCACAAGCCTCATTTCTCAGAGACTTGTACCAGGCACCCCTTTCAGGAGAGTACCATCCTGAAACTACTTCTGGACCACGACGAAGCGGGCACCGCTGTGGTTCCGAACCAGCAGCAGGACGCGGTCTTTTTCTTTGGCTTCTTTCAAGCCGAGATTAAACTGATCCATAGTAGTCACTTCAGTTGTCCCAATCTTTTCAATGATCATGCCTTTCATCAGGCCGGCTTCTTCAGCAGCACTACCAGGCTCGACCGAGGTGATGACCACCCCGTTAACGTCGTCTGAGTAGCCCAGCTGGTTGGCCAGCTCTTTGGTCAGAGGCTGAACTTCAATTTTGAGATCGTTGACGCTGGTCTTCTGCTTCCCTTTGCTGGAGTCTTCCAGGGGAGACTCATTCTTAGCGACTGAGAAGCTCTTAGGCATTTCCTGCATCGTGACCTGCTTGTGGACGCGTTTGCCATCCCGTAACAGTTCCATCGTGTAGGATTTGCCGACAGACAGCTGTTCGACGATTCCCTGCAGATTCCGCGGACCGGAAACATCTTTACCTGCAAAGTTCAGAATGATGTCACCTGTCTTGAGTTCTGCTTTATCAGCCGGAGAATCTTCCATCACCTGGGTGATGATCGCTCCCTGACCGACTTTGATATCGAAGGACTTGGACAGATCGTTGCTGATCGGCTGGATGCCTACGCCCAGGAAGGAACGTTTCACCATACCATGATCAATTAACTGTCCGGAGACCCAGCGAGCCATGTTGACCGGAATTGCAAAACCAACACCATCGTAGCCACCACTGCGGCTGGAGATGGCAGTGTTGATGCCGATCACTTCGCCACGCAGGTTCAACAGCGGACCACCACTGTTACCAGGGTTGATGGCTGCGTCAGTCTGCAGGTAGTCTTCACGATCGTTAATTCCTGGACCACGGCTCTTCGCACTAATGATCCCGTTTGTCACACTCATACCGATACCGAAGGGGTTACCGATCGCCAGTACCCAGTCACCGATTTCCATCTTGGAGCTGTCGCCCAGCGGAATGGCTACCAGATCTGGTGCATCGATCTTAATCACGGCAACGTCCGACCGCGGGTCGGTCTTGATGTCCGAAGCGGTGAATTCGCGACCATCGTTCAGGGTGACTTTGACCACATCGGCCCCATTCACCACGTGAGAGTTGGTCATGATCAGACCGGACTTGTTAATAATGAATCCGGAACCAGTTCCCATCTTGCGGGGAGCCCGACGTGGCTGGTTCTGGTGCTGCTTCAACATGTCCTTGAAACGCGGATCATTTTGAAACAGATCTTTGAACGGGGAGTCATCCCCAAAAGGCAGCATCTGCTGATCTGCTACCTGGGATGTTTTGCTCACTGTTTCGATGGATACGATCGAAGGCATTGCCCGTTTGCTGACATCGCGGAATATACTTGATAACTCTGTCGCACTCGCAGCCACCGGGACGTCAGAAGACACATCTTTCTGAGCCACTCCTACTGCGGCACCCACCAGACAAGCGCTACCTATGATAGCGAACATCCAGTTTCGATTTGCTGTTAACGCTTTCATTAAAATTACCCTCCTAAAATTAAATGGCTGACAGATATGCCTCGGGCCATCTCTTTCTGGATTCTATGAGAAATAGCTGACTCAAATCCGTAGTACAATAAAATACAATTGGCGGAAAAATGGCAGTGATCACGCCTGCCCGGACGGGCCATTGTGATCGTGTTGTGTGCACAACAGCGAGCTTTCACTCGTTTCATCAAGCGGCTGGACTGTCTTTATTACGAGCCGAAGCGGGAATTCTGTTGGGACTGCTTCAAAAAAATTTCTGATCTGGCCGCTTTCAGGGTCCCGGAATCGGTACACAGACACAGGAAAACACCTGAAAACCTGAATATTTTTCAACCATTTCGACGATTCCCCAGTTTTTCTGTTTTCTTCAAATCTTTGCTAATGTTAATATTTGTCTATACTTAGGGAAGATCATTTCAGACTCCCGCGGGCCATTTCAGATTCTGAAATCATTCATTCATTGATATTCCTCAAAGCCACAAATCACAGGAGGCGCGCATGCTGTACGATCTCAGTCCCGCAGAGATCGATGTACTCCTTGAGGAGTGTCAACACAATCTGGGTTACTCATTCACCAACTATGAACTGCTGAAATGCTGCCTGACCCACACCTCCGCCGCCAAAACCCGCATGGACTCCAACGAGCGGCTCGAGTTCCTCGGCGACGCCATTCTGGGCGCGCTGGTCTGTGAGAAGCTGTTCCACCAGTTCCCCAACTCTCCCGAGGGAGAACTGACCCGCATTAAGTCAGCGGTCGTCAGTCGCAATACCTGTACCCGGCTGGCACGCGAGAAAGGCCTCGATCGGTTCATCTTCGTCGGCAAGGGACTGGCGATGACCGAAACGCTCCCTGAATCGCTCTTGGCCGGCATGTTCGAAGCGATCATCGCCGGAATCTATCTCGACGGCGGTATGGATCCGGTGCACGAGTTCCTGGATCCGCTGATCGAGCGTGAAAACATGAAAGCCTCCCGCTCGGTGCACGGCTTCAATTACAAGAGCCTGTTACAGCAGTATTCGCAGAAGAAGTTTTCTCAGACCCCGGTCTACGAACTGGTCGATGAGAAAGGCCCTGATCATTCGAAGTTTTTCAAGGTGACCGCCATCATCGGCGAAAACCAGTATGAGCCGGCCTGGGGCTCCACCAAAAAAGAAGCCGAACAGCGGGCCGCTCTGAATGCACTCAGACAGAATGAAGATGAAAACGGGTCGGACTGGGAACTACCATCGATGCCCGATGACATCTGATGCGATCAACCGGTTTTCTCGGCCTGTAAATAGAAAGGGCCGAGAGGACACGGGAATCCTCTCGGCTCTAAGATGGGGATGATGTTTTGGAGTGGCCCAGGGTGGGCTGACCCGCCTCCACGGGTCGGTGGGAATATCTCTCTCTTCTCTCGTGAACTTTGAAGTCTCTCAACTCTTCAAAATTCCATGGGTCTCTCTCTTTACCCACAGCAGACATAATGCAGCAATCGTGCCAAAGCGGGAGAGACCATTTCATATTTTGAGTATTCACTCCGCAAACGCCTGAAAAACAGGGATATAAATCAGGCAGCGTTTCCTGAGAAATTTTCCGCCTTGGGGAGATTGCAAGAATTGCAAAAGGGAAACCATCGTTTTTTCCTCTGCAATGTAACTCTTACAACGCAAAATGAGGGGAATTCAGACCTTCAACGCGCCGTTCCCGGCGTCGTCTCTTTCACATCGATCGAAAGTTTTCCCACCGCCTGTAAGATAGGTAAGAAGATCGCCAGTGGTGCCGGGGCATTCTCAGACAGACTCGAGTCCGCGAGTTTAATGTGCCCCGCGCCGATCCCCCCTTTTCCCAGAGTCGCATCCAGGGGAATCCAACGGCCATCCAGATAGACCTCGGTCCACATGTGCCCGCCAAAGCTTGCCCGGCTTGGAATGTAGACCAGCCCCACCGCCACGCGCGCAGGCAGCTTCATGGCCCGCAGCATCGCCGCCAGCAGGACCGCGTGCTCTGTGCAATCCCCTTCCATATTCTTCGCCACTTCGCCCGCAGACGCCAGTGCCGTCGAAAAATTCTTCTTCCGCAGATGCTCGTGCACATATTTTTCCATCTGCACAGCCTGCTTCCACGGATTGGTTTCAGATTGCACCGCCTGCTTCGCATGCTCGACCACACGTGAATCGTCAGACTGGAGAAACTGGGAGGGTTGCAGATACTCAGCATCTACATCCGCTGCGGGAAACTCCTGGGGCGCTGCCGCCTTCTGCACGGTGAGCCGGGCCCGATGTTCATCCAGTTTCTCCACTTTCTGCGTCTCGCTCTCCGGCAAGACCGACGTCGGATCACCATCGGTCAGCGTAATCTCGTAGACCACACGCTCTGTATCATGTGCCCCGGGGATCGGCTTGACCTTAATCAACGTCTGCACCGCCAGGTCCAGTTCCTTACCGGACAACTCTTCCAAGGCGACCTCTTTACTTACCGTATAAGTAATCATCGCCGATCCCAGAAAATCGGCCACCGTTTTCGGAATCTTCCCTTCCCGCGTGACGTATAAATCAATCGTCATTCCGGGCAACAGGGACTGTTTCATCTCCACGTGCAGACATTCGGCTTCTTCCCCGCCATACAGCTCCGTTTTCTCGTAATCGAGGGCCTTGAGCTGCACGTCGGTTACTTTGTTGTATTCGGGCAGCAGCATTGAGAATGTCTGCTCCTCGCCCGGCTGGAGCGGCTGTTTCTGGAAAAACTGGTCTATATAACTGGGAGAATGAAATGTCGGCTTCCATTTCAACTGCGACTGTTTTGCCTGATTCGCCACGCTGGTTTTAATGTGCAGGGTCCCGTCGCGTACTTCGCCTTCAGAAACCGTGGAAGCAGCAGGGGGATTCTGCATTTCAAACGTATACGCCAGCAACTCACCAGCGGTCGTCTCTTTCGTTTTCAGATGCGTCTCCAGATTCAGAGCCTGCCCAAACCGCTTCAGCTTCAGATAGGAATCACTCTGCTGCAGAACGACCCGGTTCTCTCCTTCACCTGACTGGTGCGTCTGTGAACGGGCATAACCAATCCGCAGGTCATTCACGTAAATCACCTGCCAGACGTCTGCTTCCTCCACAGATGCGTTCTGTCCTGCCTGTTGTGTGGCAGCCTCCACCGCAGGCACCGGCTGTTCTGCACAACCTGTCAGGCTCCCTACGAGCCACAGTCCCAGAGACAGAGTCACATTTCGACTTTTCAGCCAGGATCGTAATCGGGTTTGCATCGTCCGGTTCTTTCTAAGCGATAAAAGTCTGCTAGTGACAGCTGACGTCAGATGGGAGATGAAACAGGCATAAAAAAATCCCTGCAATTCTCGCTGGAGTTGCAGGGATTATTGTAGTCGGTTCAGGGGACTTCAGGAAACCGGAAATCAGTCGAGATCTTCTTCCAGATCATCATCACTTTCTTCCACATCGTCTCCATCATCGCTGTCATCCAGATCGACATCGTCCAGGTCATCTGAGTCGTCCGAATCATCTGTGGCGTCGACATCTTCATCATCGGTGTCGTCGCTGTTCAATGTGTCGTCGTCGAGATCTGCTGTATCGTCGACAGGAATCTTCGCAACGACGGCTTCCCCGTCGACGGGTTCTTTGACCGGCTGAATGAAGTACAGTTTCTTGGCATTCTTGGCACGCAGCTGTTCAATCCGCTCTTCTGCGGCATCACGCTGATCGTATGGGAAGCGAGACTCTTCCTTCATACTCCCTGTGAAAACACCCCAGACAAGACGACGGCGTACATCAGCTTTAGCCGACTTCTTCTTACGGGTCGCCTTCTTCTTTTTAGTGGCTTTTTTCTTGGGAGATGATTTTTCTTCCGCTTCGGCCGCTTCTGCCTGACGGCGCATTTCCAGACGACTGGGAGACTTTCGAGCCATTTTCGCTTCTTTGGTAAAATTAAACTCTATTTGTAAGTTGAAATGGGAACACCTTGGAAGCTAAGCATAACAATTCAATTCTGGAATGACTATGGACAGACAAGCCCTCAGAGGGTGAAGAACGCATTTTTTTCGTTTTGAAACCTGAAAACCGGCGCACCAGGCCTGACCACCAATTCAACAGGCTGCAGACAACGCCCCAACTCCCCCCACTCAGCAGGTGATTTGCCTGCCTGAGAGAATGAGCAGCATTATTCCAAATTCAGCCGAATTCGCACCTCGAGGCTTATCTCATTGAAATAAATAGACTTACATGAATTTAACCGCAAAAATCACGAGAACATTTAACCAATTCCATCGAAATAATCAGAATAACTTATTTAACCGGACCCCAATGACCGATCAATCAGGATAGCAATCTCATTGTTTCGTTTGCGCAGCAGGAATGACTCACAGTGCGAACCTGACGATAGATAGAGCTCTGATGTAATGGACGAAATCAAATATCTCTCTACAATTGGGAACGGAGTTGTTCATGAAACGGTATCGTAAGTGGGTCTTGACGCTGGGGATCATGGCGGTGACTCCCGGTATCACAATGGCCGGACCCTTGGATTTCTTCACAAAGAAATCTGAACAGTCTAGTTCGACCGCTGTATCGGGCAAGATTTCCAACAATCAGAAAGTCGCCAATGACATTGCCGACGCTCTGAGACAAGCCCGGTTAACCGGTTACAACATGGAAATCGAATTCAACAAAGGTGTTGCAGTACTTTCCGGTAAAATTCCGACTGCCGCACAAAAAGCACAGGCCACCCGGCTGATCTCACGGGTCGAAGGTGTGACTCGTGTCGACAACCGACTGGTTGTCAGTGAAGCTGCCGGTAACCCGACTGCTTCAACCGCTCCTGGGACTCCTCAAAAGAGCCTCAATCCTTTCCGTAGAGCGGACGACATTGTCCAGACCTCTGCTTCAGCAGATCCCTTCCTGAAAGGGTCTCTGCAACAGGCTCAGTTCGAACAATCCGTGGAAAACCGACGTTCCAATGTGCAAACCGTTTCTCATCAGGCTCCTGCTCCTCGCAGTGCCGGCGTGAGCAACCAGCAGATGGCAGAACAACTGGCCAAAGCACTGGGACCAGCCCTGGCATCCGCTCACGAAGTGGAAATCCGCTTCAAAAACGGAACAGCTATCCTGCAGGGATCAATTGGATCTCCTCGGGAAAAACAGATGGCAACCCAGATTGCCCAACGTGTTCCGGGTGTGAAAGCGGTTGATAACCGTCTGCAGGTTCAGGCTTCTGCTCCCCAGACGTCCATGATTCAGCCGACCAACTACATGAACTATCAGGCTCCGAATCCTGGTCCTGGTGGCCCTCCAATGATGAGCCCCCAGCCTGGCATGGGTCCTGTTGCCAACAATGTTTACAACAGCCCGCACTTGCCTGAAACTGCCTGGCCAACTTATGCAAACTACCCGAACTACGCTCAGGTAGCTTACCCCAGCCAGTACTCAGCCAGTGCCTTCCCTTACATCGGGCCTTTCTACCCCTATCCTCAGGTTCCACTGGGATGGCGTCAGGCTCAGCTCGAATGGGATGATGGCTCCTGGAAACTGAACTTCCGCCCTCGCACCGACCGCTGGTGGTGGTTCATGAATCCAAAGAACTGGTAAGTCACTCACCAGTTTGACCAAAACGTGGAAATGCCTTCCGGAACTCGCTTTCTGGAAGGCATTTTTTCTGGCACCAGAGTGTGAACACACAGTGAACATGCTCCCGCCAGGCCGTCACAACGGTTTTTACCGACGAAATCGTCAAAACCGTTAAATTTTCACAAGATTCACGGACGCAGAGTCCGATAAGAAGAACAGGGAGTCATAGTCTGTCTCCATCAGGCAAGAGGCCAGACGACAGAACATGACATCTACTTATCGAGCTCACCGCTCACTAACACTGATGACGAAGTCAAAAACACATCAAACCACTTCGTTCAATTCACCCGGAGGAAGAAGGATGTTCAAAATCGGGAAGCAATTCAGCCGTGCTTTGCTTTTGGGCTGTGCCTGCTTGTTAACGATCAATACCAGTGGTTGTACGCTGGTGAAAGGCTTTGTGGAAGTGGCCTACGCCGGCTCTGTCTTCTGGCGGACCACTCCTCTCATCCCGGTCACCGCCTACTGGTCACAGTTGGTTGAAGACACGTACTGGGAAGAAGAACGCTACAACAAAGTTCCTATTCTGGATCCGGTCGAAGGCGAACACGCACCGCTGTTCTGTCTCGATCCACCCAGCCCGGATGAAGTCATTCGTGCTCTGCCGGATAAAACCGGCGGCGGAGTCTGGTTCCTGGCAGAAACCACTCGCAACAATGTCCGCATGGTGGTAGAACCCATCGTAGACCGGATTGGCGAATGCCGCTTCTACCCGATGGTTGGACCAGCTCGTCAGCACCACTGTCACTACAAGTGCACCGTGTACTACGACAAAACCATTCGCTCAGACTGGCCCATTCCGTTCTCCAACACTGATCAGACCAAAGAAGTGGTTTACATCGACCACGACCACCTGATCCGCTGTGCCGGACCACCATCTGAGTAATACTGAACTCCATGCGGCTTCTCGCAGGAAGCGAACCGCAACCAAACTAAAAAGTCTACCCACCAGCAGGGCCGATGATTCTAACCGGGTGAAAGAATCATCGGCCTTTGCACGCGCGCTGACTGACAATGTCGACTTCATGAGAACTCGCTACCCGTCGTTCAGTCTTCTGTCAGTTCAAAAACAGCAGAGATCGCAGGCAGCCCTTCTACTTGAATCTGCACACGCAACGGAAAGATCTTCTCCAGGCTGGTCTGAAAGGCACTGCAGAGCGCAACCCTCTCTTGAACTCGACACAGTTCTCTGGCCTCATGTGCGATGAAGAGCCACTCCCCTGCATGAAACACATCCACACAGTAAGGAGTCAAATCATAAGCCCGGACAGCAACCCGGCCGAAGTGCTCTGAACCATCAGAAAAACAGAGCCCCCCTTTCACATAAAACCGGCCCACCTCGCGCAACAGATCAATTTGACCTCGATAACAGTCTGCCGGAATTTCCACCGCATCATCCTCTTCCAGTCCTGCAGGCAGTGCTGGACCACCGGGAAACCATTCGCCATACTCTGCATCCACCCAGATCGAATCCGGTAAGAAATCCTCGGGTAACAGATCATCGAAGTGCTTGATGCGGGGTGACATGACAAGGCTCTCTGATTCTCGCAGCAGAATTCATGAATGATTGCAGATGATCGCCATTCAACATGGATCGCAAACAGAAATCAACAGTTTTCACTGGCACCCTACTCCCATCACGCTAAAATCAAAGTCCGCAGGCACACTGACGACGGGCAACTACAGCGCTGAGTGGGCTGCCCACCGACCATCCACTTTGATAACCCACTTTTAGTGAGCACCCGATGGCCAAAGCTTCGTATACCCTGCGCAACGGACGCGTTTATGTCCATGAAAAATGCCAACAGCCCACTCAGGTCAATGGCGGCGACTTCGAAGGCTTATGTAACCCGTTCAATCTCTGCCTGGGAACCGTCTGCGCCCATTGTGGCGGCCCCCGCGCATTACGCACTTTCCACTGGGCCGACACCGGCGAACAACTGGATGACTACCGCAGACGCCTCCGCACGAAAGTTCCCCCGATTTATTCCTGGTGGTATCTCTGGATCTCCCCCTTGATCGGCCTCATCGCCGGCACCATTATCGGGCCACTCTTTCTGAATAACAGCAGCCTGCCAGTCGCCGCCGGCTCCGCCCTGGTCGGCACATTGATCATGTACCTGATCATCGGCCCCAAACTGTTGATGCTGATCGCCCCCAAAAAGTATTATCAACTCAGGTAGCAGACAGGACAGCTCCATCACAAAACCGGTAACAGGAGTCAGGACCACATGAGTATCAGCTACATCCTCACGCCTGTCACACCACAGCTCCTGGAATGGGGACGCGAGTGTGGCGTGCCGATTTCGCTGGAAACGCCCGCCGGTCGCACCGTTACCCGCAGCGATCTCGCACAGGTCCTGGAATCCCTGGCCGGTTTCACCGGCGATGTTCGTGGCACAGAAGAGGACTTCACTGCCAGCATCGCTTCCGAAGAAATGATCGACTGGGAATATAAATCCGACGACCCGCTGCTGAACCAGGCCTTCGGCGGTCCTCACACCAGCCCCAGAGAATCCGCCGACATTTACCGGCTCCATCCCCCAGACCAGAGTCCCTCCCTCAGCTTCCAGGGCCATCTCACGCTGATTGTCCGCATCGCCAGCGAACTCGCCAAACACTGCGGCCCCCAGGCCGCCTTCGCCACCAGCGACGGCATCCCCGCCTTCTTCCTGCCCGATCAGCAAACTCCCGTGTGGAATGAACCTTGGCTGGACGAAGGCTAACACAAAATCGCCCACCAAAATCAGCATGATCTCTCACTTTCTCCTCGCTCTCACAACTTCAGCAGTTACACTGGAAATCAGGCAGCTTTGTAACCGCCACGAAACTCTCTCGGTTTCTGACTCTCACCCGGAAAGAAACGCATGGACTATGACACGCTCCTGAATCAGCACCTCTGTTTTGCCTTCGATCGTCAGTTGCTTCTGGCTGACCTTGTGGAAGACCTGGACTGGGGCTACGACGTTTCCACGGGACTTCTCACATTCGGAGACCGCTATGAATTTCAGGCGGAGATCCTGGGAACCGAAGCCGACGGCGATTCCAGCTGGCTCTGGTCCTGGGCGAATGAGATGAGCTCCTTGCCTCCGGAACGCACGCAGGCAGCATTGGAACTCAAGCAGCTGGGTGAAAGAGAAGGAATCCCCGAACTTTCCGATGCCCGCCACTCATTGTCGGTGGTCAACGGCCACGCCTTAGGTATGATCGCCGTTGGTCAGAAGCTGGGGCAGGCATATTACCATGGCCCACATGCCCAGGGAGCTGTTCTATTGCTGATCGTCGAACCGGAAATGCCCTGGTCGGTCGATCACAGCCTGCAGCGCATCACTGCCAACTTCCCACAGATTATCGCACAGATGGAAGTTGCAGATCACAAGAACGCGCTCTTCCATTATCTGCAGCACTACGGACTGAAACCAAAAGTGAGCGCGCATGCCCTCGTGGTCGAAGAAAACGGACAGGAACTGCTCCACGCCACATTCGATGAGCTCGACCGCCTGCAGGAATTAAAAGCGTCGCTGTCATAAACGATTGATATATTGATAAAGAAATCTACCGCAAATAAGGTGAAAAGATATATTTCTTAATCAGGGAACAGCGACCAGCTCTTCTTCTTTCTCTTCAAGAGCCCTACGAGCGATGTTAATGTGATCTTCATTCTTATTCAGGTGCATTTTTGACAAGTAAAGATCAAAAGTATTCTTTAACCATTTTTTCTCTGTCTCAGAATCAACCTTTGTCTTTCTTTTGAATGAAACTCTGTAAATACAACCGCTATTTTTACCAATTAAAATAGACATATCGGGCGTTGACAATTCATTCGATTCTTCTTCAGAGTCATCAAGATACTTAAACTCGATCACAATCCGATCATCACTCTCATCAAAACGGCTCCGAATAGCTTCCGGAATATCAAAAGGGGATAGATCAAATGAAATATCAACGCCATTTCGAGTATCGTGCTTTGGTTTACTCAATCGCTCAATATCTAAGTCAAGCCAATCAGTCATAGAACCATCCTTACCCTTCAAAGATTCCATAACGGCGCAGTTCTCTGTTTAATAAACTTAAGCCATCACGAAATTTTTTTTCGGTCGTATCAATACATGAATGCTCATTAGAGCTATCCATGACCAAGACTCCCCAACATTCTTTTTTCTCATCTCTAATTGTAACCCCAAGGATAGACGTAGGGCACGTTTTTCTTTTTTTTAATCGCTGCCATACTGATTCTACTGAGGTGTTCGTGTTTTTTGCATAATCTCTCACTCTTCTATCTAGTTTATCGAATCTCTCAGCTTTTGTTGATGAGATATTTAACCATCTAATTGTTTTGAACCATAGCCGACCGACAAAGCTTATGTATTCTTCCCCATTTAAATCTGGCAACTTGCTTCCTTCACTTCCTACCCGATACGCCCCCCTCCTCCAAGTCTGTCCGGCAACTCCTTCTGAATTCTGTGCTGCGTCTGGTGCTAAAAAAACAGTGGTACCATCCTGAGTCACATGCCCAGAGCGATAAATTACACACAACCATCCAGACCATGGCCCCAGCCAATATCCCCAAGGATTAAACAGACCTTTAAATGGCCACATCCAGAACTTAAAGTCTACATGCTTAAAAAGAGTTACGCGGTTATGATCAATTGGTGTGTTTGGAGGGAGTTCAGGAAAACAAACCTGCCTAAACTTATCTAGTAACTCAGAAATGTGGCGATCTATTATTTTTTGTTCATTTGTTTTTCCTCTTAGCCACCAACGTAGAATACGGGAAATTGCTAAAAGAGATACTGATAGGAGCAACACAAGCGGTGCATTACCTTGGATCCAATCCACCGGGTTGTAAAAAAAAGAATTTGATTCTAGCCGACTCAAATCTAAATCAAGGACATAGCCAACGATGCCCAAACAAAGGATTGATAGCCAATCTAACCATTTAAAAAGAGACAGTATTATTCTTCTCACAGGGCACCAGAGGTAACGATAAACAACAATGAATAAGAAGTTTAAGTCGTAGACTACACTGTGTGCATCCAAAACCTAACTATTGTTCACATATATACTATCGTCATACGACTACTAATCCAAACTAATAATAACTTCTTAGTGGGATTTCACTCGACTGAAATCACGCAATCTGGGTATCAGTCACCGGAATCAGTTTCGGAATCGGGATCTGCAACCCCACCACGCCGCCGTGCTTTTTCTGCAGCGTCGAGAAACGGCACTTGAGGAATCCGAACAGTTCGGGAGGCGGGTTCAGTTTCATGTACTGGTCGACCAGTACCGCCATGTGGGCGTCGTATTCTTTCTGGCTGTGCGAGTGCACGTGGTAATGTCCCGCCAGGCGGCGGATGTCGCCATCGAAGGCCGGGCTGATGTGATACAGTTCGTGCAGCACCGTGATCATCTTCTCTTTGAACGAATGGTTCAGGAACCGCGGCAAATAGAACGTGAGGATATACAGCATCTCCTGCTGATCCTGGTACACCCGCTGCACCGTCCACTTCCGGCCGTAGCGCGTGGTCTGTAGAGCCCCGTTCTCAAACCGCAGGGGCGTCAACTTGGCCTGCATGCCGTAAGGTACATTGCGGCGGGCCTGGGCAAAGGCGACCGCGATCCGGTCCATATCGACATGATGAAACTCAGGCAGCCGACGCGAGACGTCGCTGCACAGGCGGTACATCGCGTGACTGAAATTAAAAGGCTGCTGCGTTGACATGCTGTGCCAGAATCCTTTCCGCTACAACTTCACAACGACACAAGGTCGAGCCGGGGCCTGTCTCTCGTCCGGATTGATACGGGTATTCCATTTCAGCGTTTCTGCTCCGGACGTAAAAAAAGCTAAGAGCATATCAGGGATACTCTTAGCTTTAAAATTTTAGCGGGAAACCGGATTTCCGCAAAGTCGAATTCGACTCGCGACGGCTTACTCCTCTTTTTTGTCTTCTTCAGCTTCAGCAGTTTCCCCTTCTGAGGCTTCTGCTTCAGTGGCAGGAGCTTCGTCAGCGGTTGCTTCGCTTTCTGTTTCTGCTGTTTCTTCCGCGGGAGCTTCTTCGTCAGCTGGTGCTTCCTCTGTTGCTGCAGAACCCAGTGTTTCGCTGCGGCGGGTCGGCTTAACACGATCTCGTTCGCCGACGAATTCGATGATAGCCTGAGTACCGGCATCGCCCAGACGGACAGTTGCCAGACGCACAATGCGGGTGTATCCACCATTGCGTTCTGCAAAGCGTTCTGCCAGTTCGTTGAACAGGATATCGACGGCTTCGTTGTCACGCAGTTCTGCGAATGCCCGACGACGGTAGCTCAGAGCAGGTGCCAGAGCCTGGTTCCACTGATTCCACTGCTCAGATTCACGCCAGGTCTTCCATTCGCTGGAGTTCTTCTCAGCGGAAGTTGCGTACTGGGCAGCGTTCTCGATGTGTGGCTGAGCTTTCTTGGCAACCGTGATCAGCTTTTCGATGAACGGACGCAGTTCTTTGGCTTTCTGCACGGTGGTGGTGATCCGACCGGAAACCTTGGGAGCGTTTTCAGCTTCCTCGTCGATCCGGACGGTCTTGATGAGGCTCACCGCCATGTTGCGGAACATCGCCTTACGGTGTGATGCATTGCGGCCTAATTTGCGGCCTCTCATTCGGTGTCGCATGACTTAACTCTGAATTATTCTGATTGCTGAGAGTAAAGAACTCGATGTTTGATAACCAATAATCGCGTTGCTCTGTCCGAGTTAACGCGGCTGTTGTGAAGACGAGCTGGGAATCTTCATCCCCAGACGCAGACCAATCTGGTTCAGTCGTTCACGAACTTCAACCAGCGTGGTTTCCCCGAAATTACGTACGTGTAACAGATGATCTTCCGTTTTGCCGACCAGGTCGCGAACGGTGTTGATTCCTTCCGATTCCAGGCAGTTGGTCGCACGGACAGACAGGTTCAGCTCGGCCAGACTCTGGTTGAGTTTCTCTTCCAGTTCCAGGTCGATCGGTGCATAACCGGTCGTGTCCAGCATCCCTTTGAGACCGCCTTCCGGTGGCATTTCTGGACCGGGTTCACGGTAAGTAATAAACGGATTGAGGTGTTTCCGCAGAATCTTGGAAGCTTCTACCAGGGCCATATCGGGTTTCACGGTTCCGTTGGTCCAGATTTCCAGGATCAGCTTGTCGTAGTTGGTCCGCTGACCAACACGGGTATCTTCAATTTTGTAACGGACGCGAACGACCGGTGAGAACGTGGCATCGAGGGGAATCACACCCACTTCGGTTTCATGCTGAGCATGCTCGGAAGCGGGGATATATCCACGGCCGTTATCAATGGTCAGTTCCATGTTAAGTGGAACGTCGTCGGTCATGGTGGCGATTACCAGATCTTTGTTGATGACTTCAACCTGATCGTCGGTAATGACGTCAGCACCGGTAACCACACCACGCTCGTGTTTTTCAATTCGCAGTGTCTTGGTAGTTGAACTGGAGTTCTTGACGATCAGCGACTTGAGGTTCAGGCAGATTTCGGTAATGTCTTCGACAACACCGGGAATCGTGGTGAACTCGTGCTGCACGCCCTGAATTTTGACGCGTGTCACTGCGCTGCCTTCCAGGCTGGAAAGCAGAATGCGCCGCAGACTGTTGCCGATCGTCGCACCGAATCCACGTTCGAATGGTTCGGCTACAAACATACCATAGGTGGATGTCATTGAGTCCCGGTCAGGGATGACACGGCTTGGTAATTCCAGTCCTCGCCAACGGATTCGCATTGAAATAATCTCCCAAGAACACATTTAAACAGAATGCGATTCGGAAACCGGCACTCTCGTTATATTTTAATTTCAGTCTGAACGCTCTCGCGCACAGTCTTCACAGCGTCACCTGCGTAACGGATCAGACGCGACGTTTTTTCGGAGGACGGCAACCATTGTGTGGCAGCGGAGTGATGTCTTCGATCGCCTTGATCGAGATACCAGCTGTCTGCAGACCGGTGATTGCACTTTCCCGTCCGGAACCAGGTCCCTTGACGCGAATTTCCATTTCTTTCACACCAAACTTGGAAGCTTTTTCCGCACAGATTTCTGCAGCCCGCTGAGCAGCAAAAGGAGTGCTCTTACGACTTCCTTTGAATCCGGAAGTACCTGCTGTGGCCCAGCAGAGTACATCACCGTTCAGATCGGTAATCGTAACCGTGGTGTTGTTAAACGTTGCTTTAATGTAAGCAATCGCTTTAGTGATGTGACGTTTCACTTTTTTTCGTTTGACTTTAGCCACTCTGCAACTCCTGATGTTTCTGTCTGTTGGATCTCAGAAACTGAAACTCATTTTGATGGAATGTTTTCTCGTTAAGCCGAACATGATGCCGGCATTGTATCGTCTTTCAACTCGCCTCTGATCAGATGCCCTGAACCAGGGACCGGTCTTAGTGGCGAGCGTCTTTAACACCCTTCTTACCAGCAACGGTTTTCTTACCACCTTTGCGGGTACGGGCGTTGGTCTGTGTATTCTGGCCACGTACGGGCAGTCCGCGACGATGACGAATTCCGCGGTATGACTGAATGTCCCGCAGACGGGCGATGTCCTGCTGTGTGGTTCGACGCAGCTGACCTTCGACGGAATAGTCGGTATCCAGTACGTTCACGATACGACTCAGCTCATCGTCGGTCAGATCTTTGGCCTTCATCTGGGGATTGATTTCCAGCTTGAAGCAGATATCAAGAGCCGTCACCCGACCGATGCCGTACAGGTAAGTCAGGGAAACATAAACAGGTTTTTCGTTCGGAATATCAACACCGAGAATACGAGGCATTTTATTTCACTCCGCTGGTTGTAAAAACTGAAATTAAATCATGCAAACTGAGTGCGAGACTAACCCTGGCGCTGTTTATGACGAGGGTTGGAAGAGCAGATCACGTAAACACGGCCCTTCCGTCTGATGACTTTACAGCTCTCACAAATCCGCTTAACACTGGCTCGGACTTTCATCGTACTACGATTTCTCTATTAGTTTGGTTCACGTTTGGCGAGTCAGCAGAGAGAACCTCTCCGGCTCAAACACTGTAACTCGTGTAAATTCAGATAGTTGCGCCCATAAAATGAGCAAACTCCGGCTTCGTATCAAACCTGTACAATTTCCGAAGCGGAGCGAATCAGGAAATTATAAACGCCTTATGCGTAAATCGACAAGCGAAACACCCCTTTTTTGGTGAATTTCGCTGCGACTCGCCCGTTTATGCCTTACAGATCGCTCTCAAGTAATCCAGAGTAGTTTCGCATAACCAGATGGCTGTCAATCTTGTTGACCAGATCCAGCACTACAGAAACCACAATCAATAATCCGGTTCCACCGTAAAAACTCGCCACCAGGAAGTCGACACCCAGCCAGGTTGAAACCAGCGTTGGAATAATCGCGACCAGTGACAGGAACGCAGCCCCCACATATGTGATACGAACCATGACTGCTTCCAGATAGGCGGCTGTCCGGGCACCAGGACGATATCCCGGGATGAACGAACCGTAATCTTTCAGGTTTTCTGCCATATCCTTGGGATTAAAGGTAATCGCCGTCCAGAAGTAGCAGAAGAAGTAAATCAATATCACATAAGAGATTGTGTATACAAAACCACGACTCATCGGCTGGAAAGCCCCGTCCAGCATGGACAGGAAGGTGGAACTGGTCCACACTGAGCTCATCCAGTGGAAGACAAAGTAAGGGAACATCAGCAGACTGGAAGCGAAGATGATCGGCATCACACCTGCCTGGTTAACACGCAGCGGCAGAGACTGACGCTGACCGCCGGAAACCCGACGTCCCCGAACGTGCTTGGCACTCTGAATCGGAATCCGACGCTGTCCCTGGGTAATCGCAATCACCCAGACCACCACGAAGACAAACACGAGAGCCAGAATCAGCAACCGGTCAATCCCGGTGTCGGTTCCCAGTGCGATCCCTTTATCCAGAGCCGGTTCAATCAGACTCCAGCCTGCCTGCGGCATCCGGGCCAGGATCCCTGCCATAATCAGCAGACTGATCCCGTTTCCGATTCCGTAAGCGTCGATCTGCTCACCAATCCACATCAGGAAGATCGTCCCGGTGGTCATGGTGATGGTCGCCACCATCTGGTAGTAAAGGCCGCCGTACCCGTCGAGGATCAGACTCTTACCCGAGCCCAGACCACCCGCCAGGGTATGGATCCAGAAGTAACTCTGTGCCAGACAGATCACGACCGTTGCATAACGTGTATATTCATTAATCTTCTTGCGCCCGGCTTCACCCTCTTTCTGCAGACGTTCCAGCGGTGGATAGACTGTCCCCATCAGCTGGAAGATAATCGAAGCAGAGATGTAAGGCATAATGCCCAGACCGAAGATAGTACTCTGACCAATATTTGAAGCCGAGAACAGTGAGATCACCTGCATCACCTGACCCAGGCCACCCTGTTGGTTTTGCAGATCCTGTAATGTCTCGGAAAGCTGTGCCTGATCGATGAACGGCAGCGCAATCCAGAACCCCATCCGGTAAACTGCCAGCAGAATGAGTGTCAGCAGAATTTTTCGACGAAGCTCGGGAATCTTGAAGAGTACAGTTAATTTACCGAGCATGGATAGCGGTCCTTTGTGTCATAACTCAGCAGAAGAAAAATGGATAATCTTTGTGCTTCAGATCTTAACGAATAGAGAAGAAAAGGGGAATCGTATTCCTGTCTGCTGAAATCAAGTCCTTGAATCAATTACTTATGACAAAATCCGACTGACTGAACCACCGGCTGCCTGAATCTTGGATTCTGCAGATGCGGAGAACAGGTGAGCAGTCACACTCAGCTTTTTGCTGAGATCGCCGTTACCCAGGATTTTGACCTGATCGAACCGACCTTTAGCCAGTCCTTTCGCAGCCAGAATTTCCGGAGTAATTTCGGCACCGTTGTCGAAGGCCTGCTCGAGAGCAGCTACGTTAACAACAGCAACCTTCTTGGCGAACTGTTTATTATTGAAGCCACGTTTAGCAACACGCATTGCCAGCGGGGTCTGTCCCCCTTCGAAGCTGGTACGACGGGATGCACCCGCACGGCTGCCATAACCTTTGTGACCGCGAGACGATGTTTTACCATGACCCGAACCGGGACCACGACCAACACGCTTGCGTTTTTTATTCTTTTGAATTCCGCGATGTACGTCATCAATAATCATTAGACTTCTACTCCTCTCAAGCGTGCAATATCGTCACGGGTTCGCAGTTTTGAGAGCCCATCAATTGTGGCTTTCACTACATTGATTGGATTGTTGGATCCACGACTCTTTGTGTAAATGTCGGTAATTCCGACGGCTTCTACCACAGAACGCACACCAGTTCCGGCAATAATACCGGTACCAGGACGAGCGGGTAACAGCAGAACGCGGGAAGAACCGAAGCGACCGACGACTTCGTGAGGCACGGTGTGCTCAACGATCGGTACTTTGACCATGTTGCGATTGGCCTGCTTGACGGCTTTATCCACAGCCAGCGGCACTTCGATCGCTTTGCCATAACCCCAGCCTACCCGGCCTTCTTTATCGCCTACGACGACCAGAGCAGTAAAGCTGAACCGACGCCCCCCCTTGACCACGCAGGCACAACGGCGGATCTGGATGACGGTTTCTGGCGTTTGTTTTGTCGCTTCTTTTGACACGGTATCTTCTCCAACCCGTATAGAGTGTTGTCTCGATTAAAAATCCAGTCCTGCCTGACGGGCAGCATCTGCCAGGGCTGCTACCCGACCATGGTAGCGGTAAGGTCCGCGATCGAAGGCGACCTCTTTGATCCCTTTTTCAGCGGCCCGCTCACCCAGCAGTTTGCCAACCTTTTCAGCGGCAGCAATGTTGCCACCCACTTTGATTTCGCCGGCCAGAGACTTGTCTTTGGTACTGGCTGAAACCAGGGTTGCCCCTGCAGTGTCGTCAATGATCTGGGCATAAATATGATTGTTGCTACGATAAACAGACAGACGGTAACGGCCCGTTTTGCGGACTGTGTTACGAATCCGGAACGAACGTCGTGACTTCTGTTTTTTCAGCGTTTTTTCTAGTTTCATTTTACCGTCATCTTCTCTTAAACAGTGGCCATCGGCCTGACCGTCAGAATACCTGGATCACCAGCAGTTGAAAACCGTTAGTTAGCAAAGGCCTTACCGGCTTTCCGCCGTACGTATTCGCCTTCGTAACGAATCCCTTTACCTTTGTAAGGTTCAGGAGGACGTACGCTGCGAATGTTCGCTGCAAACTGACCTACCATATGCTTGTCCGGTCCGCTGACAACAATGTTGGTAGCGTTAGGAAGTTCGCAATTGACTCCCTGAGGCACATCCAACACGATTGTATTGGCAAACCCGACCTGCAGGCTCAGTTTCTGACCATTCAGTGATGCCTGGTAACCCACGCCCTGAATTTCCAGCTTTTTGACGAATGGTGTTTCCACACCCTGAACCATGTTGGCAATCAGTGCCCGGGTCAGACCGTGCAAAGCACGATTCTTACGTTCATCGTCAGGACGAATCACGTTGACCTCGTTGGCTTCCGAATCAAATTCCACACTCATCGCCGGATGGTAGGTAAACTTCAATTCACCCTGCTTACCTTTGACGGTGATGGTTCCGCCATCCACCTTAATTTCGACTCCGGTGGGAACGGCAACTGGTTTTTTACCGATTCGAGACATAACTTCAATTTCCAGTTAAATTAAATCGTGGCAGATACAGATCGGCCAGCCTTGCGGCACGTTTGGATTACCAGATGGTGCACAGCAGCTCGCCGCCCACACCTTCTTTTTTCGCTTCACGATTGCTCAGCACGCCCTTGCTGGTAGACAGGATGCTGACACCCAGCCCCTGCAGGACTTCCGGCATGGACCGCAGGTCCTGGTAGTGGCGACGTCCGGGTTTACTTTCACGGACGATTCGCTGAATGACGCGTTCCCCGTTGGGACCATATTTCAAATTGACACGCAGCACGTTCTGTGGAGTGTCTTCAATGACTTCAAAGTCCCAGATGTAACCTTCCCGCTGCAAGGCGCCAGCGATGGCGGTCTTGATTTTGGAAGCAGGAATATCTACAAACGGCCGTTCAATCTGCAGTGCATTACGAATTCGTGTCAGCATGTCTGCAATGGGGTCTGTCATCATTAGCTGGCTACCCTCACTTTAATCTCCGACGATCTACCAAAAAAAATGTTTTGTATCTTATTGAAATCTTTGAAACGCGATTATTTGCGGAAAGGCATACCGAGCTCGGTCAGCAACAGCCGACCTTCGTCGTTATCCTTGGCAGTAGTCACGATAGTAATATTCATCCCCTGGGCATGATGCACGGAATCGGGATCGATTTCCAGGAACACGACCTGTTCGTTGAGGCCCAGGCTGTAGTTGCCTGCACCGTCGAACGCTTTGGGATTCACACCCCGGAAGTCGCGTACACGCGGCAGAGCCAGGGAGATCAGACGTTCCAGAAATTCGTACATCCGGGTGCCACGCAGGGTCACGCGACAGCCGATTTCCTGACCTTCACGCAGTTTGAAACCAGCCACAGACTTACGGGCCCGGGTGATCTGCGATTTCTGGCCTGCCAGAATTGTCAGGTGGTCAGCTGCTTCAGTCAGACGCTTCCGATCCTGGTTGGCAGCACCAATCCCCATGCTGATCACGACCTTTTCAATCTGAGGCAGTGAGTGCACGTTGGTGCGTCCCAGTTTTTCCTTCAGGACGGGAACAATCTCTTCACGATATTGTTTTAATAATGTTGGTATTGCCATGTTTCTGTTTCAGACCGGCCGAACTTCGGAACAGTCTTCCTTACTGAAAACTACTGATGCTGATTACTGTTTTTGGTATTTTGCATTCGCTGGACTGATCGTTCCCAGTGAGGCATCGCACGATTTGCAGAACCGTTCTTTGCTGCCATCAGCGGTGTAACGATATCCGATGCGGGTCCCTTTACTGCAGGCTTCGCAGTAAAACTTGACGTTGGAAGCATCGATCGGCATCTCAATTTCCAGACGTCCCCCCTGAGGGCTCTTGGGATGTCCGCGTTTCACGTGCTTCAGGGCACGGTTTACATTTTCTACTGTCAGCTTTTTACCGCCAGCGACGACCGACAATACACGCCGGGGAGTATCGCCTGCATCGGCTCCGGTGACCACAATCACTGAATCGCCACGTCGTATCTTCATCTCAGACCACCTCGTTTGCCAGGCTAATAATTTTCAGATAACGGCGTTCGCGGAGTTCACGTGCTACAGCGCCGAAGATACGGGTCCCACGAGGGTTCCCATCACCGTCGATCAGCACGATGGCATTCCGATCGAACTTCACATAGCTGCCATCATCGCGGCGGCAGGGATACTTGGTGCGTACGATTACGCCCCGCAGTACCTGGCCTTTTTTAATGTTACTGCCAGCCAGTGTCTTCTGGATACTTACGACAATCACATCGCCGACTTCAGCAGTCCGACGGCCTGTACCACCCAGTACTTTAATGCACCGAGCGACTTTGGCTCCGGAGTTATCACATACATCCAGATCGGTTTGCATCTGAATCATGGCTTTGCCTGTTCCTTATCAACCAAAAAGATGAGGAATATCCTGATCTTTGTACTATATAACTAAACCGAACCTGTAGCCGGTCAGAAGCGACTTCAGTCCTGTTTCTTCTCTACAACTCGGATTAAATCCCAACGCTTTGTCTTGGAACGGGGACGGCTTTCGATAATTTCTACCGTATCCCCTTCCTGTGCTTCATTCTGTTCATCGTGCACGTGGCAGACAGTCCGACCGCGAACGGTTTTCCCGTACAACGGATGACGGTATCGTCGCTGAATTTCAACCCGCAACGTTTTGTCCATTTTGGCACTGGCCACTAAGCCTGTCAGTTTTTTTCGCATTTCTTCTACTTACCCTAACGAGCCTGATTAAGCATTATTCTGCTGACTTAATTCGCGTTCACGACGGATTGTCTGAATCCGGGCAATTTCCCGTCTGAGCCGCTTAATGTTACTCGGTGCATCGAGCCGCTCCGTTGCCGCCTGGAAGCGCAACTGAAACAGTTCTTTCTGTGTTTCCTGCAGAGCAAATGACAATTGCTCATCATTCATCTCGCGTAATTCACTTGCTTTGGTCATCAGTCAAACCCAATGATTGTTTATCAGTCTCGCTGTAAGATGCAGACAGGACTAAAGTGTTTTAAAAATCAGTTATCTGGTCACCAGCCCTAAACGGACGGACGACGTTCTACCAGCCGGACGTTAACTGGTAACTTGTGTGCCACACGAGCGAAACAGCGTTTTGCTGCCTCGTGCGAGACACCTGCCAGTTCGAACAGAACCGTACCTGGCTTGACGACGGCAACCCAGTGATCCGGTTCACCTTTACCCTTACCCATACGGGTTTCCAGAGGACGGGATGTTACCGACTTCTGCGGGAAGATCCGGATATAGAGCTTACCTTCACCTCGAACATATTGTGTGGCTGCAATTCGGCACGCTTCGATGGTTTGAGCTGTGATATGCCCCGGGTCCAGAGATTGTAAGCCCCATTCACCAAAGGCAACAGTGTTACCACGTGTCGCATTACCTTTTATGCGCCCTCTTTGGCTTTTGCGGTGCTTGACCCGCTTTGGCATTAACGCCATCGCGATTCTCCTCATCTGAATAATCACCAAGGTCAATCCAAACTTTCACTCCGATGACTCCGAAGGTGGTGTGTGCCTCGCGGAATCCGTAGTCAACGTGACGCTGCAGAGTCGACAGGGGGATTGAACCACGGCTGGCTTTTTCACGCCGTGACATCTCCGCTCCACCCAGACGACCGGAAAGCTCGATCTTAATTCCATGAACGCCCGTTTCCATTACCTGGTCCAGGGCACGCTTAATAGTTCTTCGGAAGCTACCACGCTTGGAAAGCTGCTGAGCGATATCTTCCGCTACCAACGCTGCACTCTGCAGTGCATTGTCGACTTCAATAATCTTCAATTCCATCCGACGACCGGTGAGATCTTCCAGCTCGGCTTTCAACCGGTCTACTTCCTGTCCCTTACGACCAATGATGATCCCGGGACGGGCCGTAAATAAGTGCACCACTACCTGATCGCGAGTTCTTTCGATCTCCACTTTCGGGATGCCGGCAAACTTATATTTGGTTTGAATAAACTTACGTACTTTCTGATCTTCAACCAGCAATGCCCCAAAATCTTTCTTGGAGGCATACCAACGACTTCTCCAGTCTTCAACGACTCCGACTCGAAATCCGGTTGGTCGAACTTTTTGCCCCATGATACAGGTTATCCTTTAAGTATTTCTGGTTGAGAATAATAAGTGTCTGGCAACAGTAATCCGATTACCTAAGGCAATTCGGGAGCATCAATCGATACATGAATGTGAGACATCCGGCGACGAATCGTGTAAGCCATACCGCGGGCACGGGGCTGAATCCGTTTAAACATCGGACCGCCATCAACTCGTGCTTCGGTGATCTTCAGGCCTTCCACATTGCGGGCACCTTTGTCTTCAGCATTGGCCATCGCACTCTTGATAACCTTTTCCAGGAAACGGGCACCCCGGTTCGGAATGTATTTCAAAGAATCCAGACCTTCCGAAGCAGTCATTCCCCGAACCATGTCTGCAAAAGGACGCACCTTAGTTGCTGAGATTCGTGCAAATCGATGCATTGCTCGAACTTGCCCCATGACAATTACTCCACTTCACTATTGCTTAATTTCTATCGGTTATCGGCCTGTCAGGCCGTAATCACCACCAACACAAACAGTTTATTTCTTCTTAACGGTATGGCCGCGGAAGTTGCGGGTCAGGGAGAACTCTCCCAGCTTGTGACCCACCATTTCTTCGGTGACATACACGTTTAAGTGAGCGCGCCCGTTATGCACCAGGAAAGTGTGACCTACAAATTCCGGAGCAATAGTTGAAGCCCGAGCCCATGTCTTGATCGGCGTCTTTTTTCCCGATTCGTTCAACTTCTCAATCTTCTTCAGAAGTTTAACGTCAACATAAGGCCCTTTTTTCAGAGAGCGACCCATAAAACTTGTCCTCAATTATCGAAAACAGATAGTTATTTTTTATTCAGTTCAACACACTACGTCAGAGTTTCAGCTGGCCATAACGACGAGACTTACGCCGCCGAATGATAGCCTTTGATGAAGCTTTTTTCTTCTTGCGGGTCTTTCCACCTTTCGCAAGCTTACCAGTCGGGCTACAGGGATGACGCCCCCCGGAGTTACGACCTTCACCACCACCCATCGGGTGTGCAACAGGGTTCATACAGGTACCACGCACGTGAGGACGACGCCCCATCCAGCGTTTACGACCAGCTTTACCCAGTACAACTTTTGTATGTTCAGAGTTGCCAATTTCACCGATCGTTGCCCGGCAGGAACTGGGAACACGACGCACTTCGCCAGAAGGCAGAGTGATCTGAGCCCAGTTATCTTCGCGAGCATTCAGAACAGCACCTGTACCGGCACTCCGGCACAACTGTCCGCCACGACCTGGCTGCATTTCTACATTGTGTACCATCGAACCCAGCGGAATGTTTGCCAGAGGCATACAGTTGCCGACGTTCGGCTCAACCTTTTCGCCACTTACTACGGTATCGCCAGCAGTCAAACCTTCCGGTGCCAGAATGTAACGCTTTTCACCATCAACATAGTGCAGCAGCGCGATCCGGGCCGAACGGTTGGGATCGTATTCAATCCCGTTGACCTTGGCTGGAACACCATCTTTATTCCGACGGAAGTCGATCAGACGATACATCCGCTTGTGTCCGCCGCCACGATGCCGTGCGGTGATCACACCCTGGTTGTTTCGTCCACCTTTTTTCTTGTATCGTACGAGCAGGGATTTCTCAGGAGCCTTCTTACGATCAGTGATCGCTGCGAAATCGCTCACCGATGCACCACGCCGACCTGGTGTCGTTGGCTTGTAGAATCGGATTCCCATAATTTATTTCCTCAATGATCTGCTGGTTTCAAAAACCGGTTCACAATCTGTCTTCGATGCAACTCAACCTGCGGCTTAGAAGAATGAAATACGATCATCCTCGTGCAGTTCGACAATTGCCTTCTTCCAGGATTTTGTATAACCAACTTTATATCGATGGCGACGCGGCTTTCCGCCCCGGTTCTGGGTTCGCACGGAAACCACACGCACATTCCATAAATCAGATACCGCTTTTTTGATATCCGTTTTTGTCGCCGACTTATCAACGACAAACGTGTATGTATTGTAAGACTCAGACTGATGAGTCCCTTTTTCTGTCACCAACGGCCGGATGACGACCTGATACGGTTCCAGCTGAACGCCTTTTTTTGAACCATCTGACATAACTGTTAACCTCAATATCCAGACTGGACTTTTAAACCAGGCACTTCGTCAAATTAACCTTCATTCCGACCGAGCAGCACATCCAGGGCCGACTTAGTCAACACCATCTGCCGCTTATGCAGAACATCGTATGCATTCAGATCACTGGCAGGAGAAACCTGAACCCCGGCAATATTGCGGGCAGACTTCCAGACCACAGGATCGTGACCATCAACCGTCAACAGACAACTGGTGCCGGTCAGACCGAGTGCCTTCAGCACGCCGGCGACTTCTTTTGTTTTTGGCACTTCGAGAGCCAACTCATCCAGTAGAGTCACCTGCTCATCTTCAAACTTACTTAGAATCGCCATCCGGGTTGCGAGCTTAACAGCCTTCTTGGGAAGACGGTAGCTCCAGTCTTTCGGAGACTTGGCAAATGTGTGACCACCGCCCCGACGAACAGGAGTCCGGATCGCACCAGCACGGGCCCGACCAGTACCTTTCTGACGAAACAGTTTTCTGGTACTACCAGCCACCATACCGCGGCTTTTGGACTTTGCAGAACCAATCCGCTTATTCGCCTGGTACATCACAACCACATCGTGGAGCAACTGGCGGTTGATACCACTGGCCAGTTCGGTGGACTCGAACTCATACTTGCCCACTTCTTTGCCAGCTTTATCTTGAATTGCAACTGAAATCATTTCGACACCATTTATTAAGGCAGAATCAGGTAACTACTTCAAACACCCGAATCAATATTTGTTAGTATGACGAATGACGAGATCACCACCGTTAGGACCGGGGACTGCACCTCTCACCAGAAGCACACCGTTCTCTTCGTCAACGCGGACAACTTTCAAGTGTCTGACAGTAATCTGCTTACCACCATACCGACCACCCATCCGTGTACCCTTAAGAACACGAGAAGGATCTGCACTCATACCAATCGAACCACCATGACGGTGCACACGCTTTACACCGTGTGTCGCACGCTGCCCGGAGAAGTTATGACGCTTCATAACCCCGGCAAAACCACGACCTTTGCTGGTTCCAATCACGTCAATGTGAGACACTTCATTGAACAGCGAAACGGTAAGCTCGTTACCCACTTCACAGCCATGATCTTCACCATCAACGCGAAACTCTTTAATAAACCGCTTGGGCTCACAACCTGCCTTGTCGGCAACGGCCACACCCGCTTCTGTACGTTTTTTCTGACGCTTACTGTCCAGGGCGGCAACATGACCACGCTCACTGCGAGCAGAGAGACGACGAGGCTTATCTTCGAAACCGACCTGAACCGCTTCGTAGCCATCGGTGTCTAACGTGCGCACCTGCAATACATGGCAGGGGCCAGCCTGAATCACCGTAACAGGAACCAGGACTCCATCGTCGTAAACTTGGGTCATTCCGACCTTTTTACCCAGCAGACCGACAGGCATACTCATCACCCTTAAACAACGGGAACAGAGCTTCTACGAAATCCGCCCGCAGGCGAAAGCAAGAAGCATAGCACCACCAGCGATCGAATCGCCGGATCCCTAACCAATCAAGCAGACCCGGCGCAATACCAGACCCGCGAGCATCATAACGAAAACTTTAAAAGAACTAGTTTCCGCCAGCGGACGCCTTAATTTTAATATCAACTCCAGCAGGCAGAGACAATTTATTCAAAGCATCAATCGTCTTACCGGTTGGAGACAAAATATCAACCAAACGCTTATGAGTCCGAATTTCAAACTGCTCACGAGATTTCTTGTCGATGTGAGGTCCTTTCAGAACCGTATATCGCTCAACCCGCGTCGGCAGAGGAATGGGGCCATGCACAATCGCACCGGTTCGCTTCGCCGTATCAACAATATCTGCTGCCGACTGATCCAACACGGAGTGATCATAAGCTTCCATGCGAATTCTAATTCGCTCTTGACTCGCAACGGCCACCAATAAATTCCTTCATTAAAATATGACTCAGACCCTGTTTAGACAATTTTCTCGCACAGGGAAGCGAGCAATATTACTGAGAGCCTCACCGGTTGTCAACAACCCCAACAAAGCAGAAAATGCTTTTTTTGAAATTCCGACACTCCAGCTCAATCAGCGACCCAGCAACTGTTCATTTGAAACCTGCCAGGCAACTTTCAAAATCGTAGACGTGACAAGTTACACATTCACACCTTGGATACCAAGGCTGCCACGTCTCAAAATTTTAAAAATTATCCAATCATCTCTTTTAAAACGCTTTGCGGAGCCGCAGCATACTTCAAAGGCTCCATCGAAAACGATGCCCGCCCCTGCGAGAGACTGCGAATCTGGGTAGAATAGCCAAACAATTGCGACAAAGGCGCCTCGACCTCCATTACACACAAATCTCCGCGCCATTCGCTGTTGAGCACATTCGCATTCCGCGAACTGAGATCCGCCTGGATGTTTCCACGAAATTCATCAGGCGTCACCACTTCCATTTTCATGATTGGCTCAAGCAACTGAATCTTCGCATCCATAATGCAACCATGCAGTGCTTCGGACGTTGCCGCCTCGACCGCCACATCGCTGGTCTCACCTTCGCGCGACTGTGCATCCAACACCACAAACTGCACATTCATCAAAGGAAACCCAACCTGGCCTCCCCCGTCGACACCCAACCGCAGCGTTTCCATCAACTCTTTTTCTAACTCCGGATTCAACTCATTCGGCTTTAGCTGACTCTTGATGGAAATCGGCTTATCCCCCTTGAAGGGCTCCAGCCGCAGCTTGACCTTGAAATACATATTCCCGTTGGCCGAAGGACGATTGAACTCGACCTCTTTCTCGACCGCGGCGGAAACAGTTTCTCGATAACTCACGCGCGGCTTATGCACCCGCACACTCAAGTTGAACTCTTTCTGCATCCGGTTCCGCAAAACTTCCAGGTGCAATTCGCCCATCCCGGAAACAATAGTCTGCCCCGTCTCCTCATTGGCCACAGCCTTGAACGTGGGATCCTGACGAGACAACTTCTGCAGTGTATCCTCAAGCTTCTTCCGGTCCGCACTCGATTCCGGCTCGACCGCCATTGAGATCACAGTCTCAGGAAACGAAATGGTTTCCAGCAAAATGGGATGCTGAATTTCACACAACGTATCACCAGTCACAGCCTCTTTCGGTCCGATCACTCCGATGATATCGCCGGCATCAATACTGTCCGTCTCAACCTTCTCACGCGCCCCGGCCTGCACACGCCACAATTGACTGACCAGCTCTTTCTTACCGGTCCGCGGATTCAACAGACGACTGCCACTCTTCAACTGCCCCGAGTAAACCCGCATGAAACACAAATCGCCGTGCTTGTCCGCCTGAATCTTAAAGACCAGCCCACACATCGGCTCATCCACACTTGGACCGCGCGTTTCGTGACCACCCGCCTCGCCGCCCCGCTTTTTGGGCTGCGGATTAATCCCCTCAACCGGCGGCCGATCCAGCGGACTGGGCAGGAAGCTCGTCACACCATCCAACACAGGCTGGACACCGATATAATTCAGAGAGGAACCACAGAAAGTCGGCTGCAGATCACCCTTGAGAGTCGCCTCACGGAGCAACCTGACAATGACATCCTCTGCAATGTCTTCAGTCTCGTAATACTGCTCCAGAACCGCTTCATCCAGCTCAGCTACCGACTCCAGCAATTTGGCGCGCCATTCCTGTGCCTTTTCCAGATAGGCGTCCGGAATCTCCTGCACCTCGAACTGATCCCCCATCGACTCTTGGTCATAGAACAGGGCCCGCATCTTAATCAGATCAATCACACCACTGAAGGAATCGCCGGTCGATGTTGTGCCTTCACCAATGGGAATCTGCAACGCCACGGGATTGCCCCGCAAGCGTTTTTTAATCTCTTCAAACGTCCGCTCGAAGCTGGCGCCGATACGGTCCATCTTGTTAATGAAACAGATGCGGGGCACATTGTATTTATCCGCCTGCCGCCAGACCGTTTCACTCTGCGCCTCAACCCCCTCCATCGCACTGAAGACCACGACCGCACCATCGAGCACGCGCAGACTGCGCTCGACTTCAGCCGTGAAGTCGACGTGCCCGGGAGTGTCGATAATATTGATCGTGTGCCCGTTCCACTTGCAGGTAATCGCCGCAGAGTAGATCGTGATTCCCCGCTTCGCTTCCTCTTCGTCGAAGTCGGTTGTAGTCGTACCTTCATCCACCCCGCCCGGGCGGTGCAGGAACTTGGCGTAGTAGAGAATCCGCTCGGTGGTCGTCGTCTTACCGGCGTCAATATGAGCGATAATCCCAATGTTTCTGATCTGATCTATTGAAGTTGACATCCTGGTCCTGCCATTCCAACTGAAATTGAATCACAAAAACAAAACCCAACTGCCGCGAATCCTCCATTGGACTTCAACCGGCCAGCTGGCTTCAGACTTTTCAATCTACAAAAAAAAAGACGCAGCAGGCAATGGTGTAAAACCATCGCCAGTGCGTCTAATTGATCGTTACTTTGCCTTAGCGCGAGAAGGCGAAGTGAGCAAATGCCTTGTTCGCTTCAGCCATACGATGAATATTCTCACGGGTAGTGATGGCAGTACCTTCTTTTTTGTGTGCAGACAGAATTTCGTCAGCCAGACGAACTTCCATCGGACGACCTTTCTTGCCGCGAATCGCAGCCAGAATCCAGCGAATCGCCAGAGTCTGCTGACGCTTCGGATTCACAGGGGTCGGCACCTGGTAAGTAGCACCACCAACACGCTTCGAACGAACTTCAACACTGGGCTTAACATTTTCGACAGCCTGTGTGAAAACTTCGATCGGCTCAACATCGGGAATACGCTCTTTGATGCGATCCAGAGCTGAGTAGAACACGTTTTGAGCAATGCTCTTTTTGCCATCATGCATCAGACAGTTAACAAACTTGGAAGCCAGCAGTGAATTGAACCGCGGATCTGGCTTCAGCTGAGTCGCACTGGCTGTAAACTTCTTGCTCATTCCATCTTTTCCTCTGACATTTGCCTCAGCACCTCACGGGGTACTGATGAATGTAATCAAACTGTGTGAATTTTATATGCTTGATAAACCAGGCGACTATTTGGGGCGCTTGGTTCCGTAACGGCTACGTGCCTGACGACGATCATTGACGCCCAGGGTATCCAGAACGCCACGAATCACTTTGTAACGCACACCAGGAAGGTCGCGAACACGACCACCACGCACCAGCACGATCGAGTGCTCCTGCAGGTTATGACCTTCACCGGGGATGTAAGCCGTCAGTTCCTTGCCGTTCGAAAGACGAACACGGGCCACTTTACGCAGAGCGGAGTTCGGCTTCTTCGGGGTCACAGTCTTGACCTGCAGACAAACCCCACGCTTCTGAGGGCAACCTTCCAGCAGCGGAGTCTTACTCTTAGAGATCTGCTTCTTTCTTGGCTTACGAATCAATTGATTAATTGTTGGCATCGAGATAACCCATCTTCGTTCAATGCTTGAACTTCAATAATAACTTCTATTTACAGGCAGTCATTGTAACAAATGACCACTATTATATGCAATTAATTCCCTGTTGCCAGAGTTAGGAACGGGACAATGTATCCAGCCTGCAGGCATCCGTCAAGTCTCACGAATCACCCAATTCGGGATCTGAGACAAAGTGAATTCTGCTCGCAGACCAGATACGCTTCCTTTATGCCTTTACTCGTCAAAAGGGTTCGGACTGGGGCTCGGCGGGGTACTGTCCAGGGAAGAATCAGAGCCCCCCTGTCCATACTCTTCCGAATCCTGTCCACCGCCCAGCGGAACCGGCTTGTCGGGCTGAACTTCGTTCAACAGACTCATCCGTGCTGCCAGAATCCGCTCTTTCTCGGCCTTCAGCTCTTCCAGAGCCTCGGGACGAATCCGAACTTCGGCAGTCTGGTGCTGATAGAACCCGGTACCGGCAGGAACCAGGTGACCCAGAATCACGTTTTCCTTCAGACCAACCAGGTAGTCGACCCGACCGGCCAGAGCCGCTTCGGTGAGCACCTTGGTGGTTTCCTGGAAGCTGGCTGCAGAGATGAAACTTTCACTCTGAACCGAAGCCTTGGTAATCCCCAACAACTGCGAGCTGGCCGAAGCCGGACGCGGTTTGGAGAAGCTGGCAGGTCCCTGACCGGCCAGTTCTACCTGGGCATTCACTTCTTCGATCGTCGCCAGAGGTACCAGGTCGCCTGGCTGGAAGTCAGTATCGCCGGAATCGACGACCTTCACGCAGGCACTGGTTTCTTCGTTGATCTTCTGGAAGGCCAGTTTATCCAGCACGATGCCCGGCAGCAGATTGGTATCACCCACATCTTCTACCAGCACCTTGCTCAACATCCGGGAAATAATGATTTCCAGATGCTTATCGTCAATCGTCACACGCTGTGCACGATACACGTTCTGAATTTCATGCAGCAGGTACTGCTGAACGGCCTCGGTACCACTCACACGCAGAATGTCGTGCGGAACCAGCGGACCACGCACCAGTGCGTCTCCCGCCTTCACCAGGTCGCCGGCGTGTACCAGCAGGTGCTTACCGTGAGGAATGACATGCTCAACTTCAGTGCCGTCTTCCCCGCGGACAATCACGATTCGCTTACCACGTTTCTTCTCAGGTACGAACTCGACTTCACCGTCGATTTCCGCGAGAACCGAAGGATCCTTCGGACGACGGGCTTCGAACAGTTCGGTCACACGCGGCAGACCACCGGTGATGTCCTGCGTACCGGAAGATTCACGGGGGTTCTTCGCGACCACCGTACCAGCGGTGATCTGCTGACCTTCTTCCACTTCGATACTTGCTTTTTCAGGCAGGTAGTAGAAGTCCAGAATCTTGCCGGTGCCGTCTTCGATGATGATCTGCGGATGCAGTTCCCCTTTGTGTTCGATGATCGAACGGCGAATGTGACCACTGGGGTCCTTGTCGGTGCGGATGGTCTTGCCTTCCACACACTCTTCGAAGCGGACGCGACCGCCCACTTCCGCCAGGATCGAAATCGAGTGCGGGTCCCACTGACAGATAACCTGGCCTTCAGCAACTTCATCCCCTTCAGCAACACGCAGGGTTGCACCGTTGGGAATGGTGTAACGTTCGAGCTCACGGCCTTTCACATCGTTGACCACAACTTCACCGTTTCGGGTCAGTACAACGCTCATACCTTCGTTATTGACCACGGTCCGGATACGGGCAAATGTAACTTTACCGGCACGACGGGTCCGAATTTCGCTTTCTTCCACTTCACGGGAGGCTGTACCACCAATGTGGAACGTACGCATCGTCAGCTGAGTACCAGGCTCACCCACACTCTGGGCAGCGATGATACCCACGGCCAGACCTTCTTCGACCAGCGAACCGGTGGAAAGGTCCATCCCGTAACACAGACGACAGATCCCCAGCGAAGATTCGCAAGTCATCGGGCTGCGTACCTGGATCTTTTCCAGACCCATGTTTTCAATCCGACGGGCGATGTCCACGGTGATCATCTCGTTTTCACGCACGATCACTTCGTCGGTAATCGGATCGACGATGTTCGTCCGGCTGACGCGACCACGGATCGCATCGGTCAGACTCATTTCGACCTTTTCACCACGGTAAACTACACCACGGGTCATACCCTGGGTCGTACCACAGTCGTGCTCGGTGACAACCACGTTCTGACAGATGTCTGCCAGCTTACGTGTCAGGTAACCTGAGTCCGCCGTTTTCAGAGCGGTGTCAGCCAGACCTTTACGGGCACCGTGGGTCGAACTGAAGTATTCCAGTACGGTCAGACCTTCACGGAAGTTCGCCTTAATCGGCGTTTCGATGATCTCACCACTCGGCTTGGCCATCAGACCACGCATACCACCGAGCTGACGCATCTGTTCGATACCACCACGAGCACCAGAATTCGACATCAGATAGATCGGGTTCACATACTTCCCGTTTTCACGATAGTCGTTTTCCAGCTCGTGCATCATCGATTCGGTAATCTGCTCACGAGCGTGAGTCCAGGTATCAAGAACCTGGTTGTAACGCTCTTCAGCGGTAATCAGACCACGATCGTACAGCTTGTTTTTCTGCAGCACGGTCTTTTCCGAATCCCCGATTACCTTCGCCTTATTCGGTGCGGTTTTCAGGTCGCTGGTTGCGAATGACAGACCACTGAGCGTTGATTCCCGGAAACCGGTTTCCTTCATCTTGTCGAGCAGGTTGATCGTTTCGCGACGACCCAGCTCCAGATAACAGTCGGAAATCACGTTCGAGAGGTCACGCCCCTTCATCGTCAGGTTGTAGTAAGCCATCTTCTTGGGCAGAATGTCGTTGAAGATCACACGACCGGTGGTCGTTTCAATCAGACCGCCCATCTTGAAGTCGTCGGCCCCTTCCCCTTTGATCCGTTTGTAGGAAGGCATCCGGACCTTGATGATGGCATGGCGATCCAGCTTCTTCTGCTGGAAGGCGGCGTGCACTTCACCCACATTGGAGAAGACCATTCCTTCTCCGACCCGCTCTGTTTTCTTGAGCGTCAGGTAGTAGCAACCCATCACGATATCCTGTGAAGGACGAATGATCGGTGCCCCGTCGGAAGGACTGAAGATGTTGTTGGTTGACAGCATCAGGGTTGTGGCTTCCACCTGAGCTTCGATGGACAGAGGCAGGTGAACCGCCATCTGGTCGCCGTCAAAGTCAGCGTTGAATCCACCACACACCAGCGGATGGACGCGGATCGCGTTCCCTTCCACCAGAATCGGCTCGAAGGCCTGAATCCCCATACGGTGCAGCGTGGGAGCACGGTTCAACAGCACCGGATGGTTCTGAATGACTTCATCCAGGATGTCCCACACGTCCTCGTCTTTACGCTCCAGCATCCGCTTGGCGGACTTGATCGTATCGGCATGTCCGCTGTCTTTCAGACGACGGATAATGAACGGCTGGAACAGTTCGAGTGCGATCTTCTTGGGCAGACCACACTGATGCAGTTTCAGTTCCGGCCCTACCACGATCACACTACGGGCAGAGTAGTCAACACGTTTCCCCAGCAGGTTTTCACGGAAACGTCCCTGCTTACCTTTGATCATGTCGGTCAAAGATTTCAGCGGGCGATTGGAAGAACCAAGCACGGGCCGCTTACAGCGGTTGTTGTCGAACAGAGCGTCGACCGACTGCTGCAGCATACGCTTTTCGTTACGCACAATCACTTCCGGTGCGTTGAGATCGACCAGCTTTTTCAACCGGTTGTTCCGGTTGATAATGCGGCGATACAGGTCGTTCAGGTCGCTGGTGGCGAAGTTACCGGAATCCAGCAGGACCAGCGGACGCAGATCCGGAGGAATCACGGGAATCACTTCCAGCACCATCCACTCGGGACGGTTGTCACTGTCACGCAGCGATTCCACAATCTTCAGACGTTTGATGTAGTCCTTGCGTTTCTGCTGGCTGTTGGTTTCAAACAGATCCTTGCGGAGCTGTTCGGAGAGCTCAACCAGGTTCAGGCTCATCAGCAGTTTCTTGATCGCTTCGGCACCCATTTCGATTTCGAAGGAACCGGGGCCGTACTTGGCCTGATTCTGCCGGGCTTCCTCTTCGGTCATCGTCTGACACATTTCGAGCGGTGTGTCGCCCGGATCAGTTACCACGTAATCCTGGAAGTAAATCACTTTTTCCAGGGCGGTGGTCTTCATATTCAGCAGAGCACCCAGGCGGCTGGGCATGGACTTGAAGAACCAGATATGCACGATCGGTGCTGCCAGTTCAATGTGTCCCATACGCTTTCTACGTACACGACTGTGGGTCACTTTAACACCACAACGGTCGCAGATCATGCCCTTGTACTTCATTCCCCGGTATTTACCGCAGGCACACTCCCAGTCTTTTTCCGGCCCGAAAATCCGTTCGCAGAACAGACCATCCCGTTCGGGACGGTAGGTTCGATAGTTAATCGTTTCCGGCTTCTTGACTTCTCCGAAGGACCAACTTCGAATATCGTGTGGACTGGCCAGGCCGATTTTCACGGAACCATAATCGTTAATTCGCTCGTAAGCTGTTTGTGCAACACTCACTGTGCACGCTCCTTATTTTCTGAACTATGTATGATCAGAGTTTGATCATGAAAAGAAACTTCACCCGGGCAACACGTCTCATCACTGAGCACGCATCAGGTAGGGTTCTTTTCCAGTTGTAGATTCAAACCAAGTCCACGAATTTCGTTGTTAAGCACGTCGAAGCTGGCGGGCGTACCGGCTTCGAGTGTGTTTTCTCCATTGACCATCGATTCATAAATCTTGGTCCGGCCTTCCACATCGTCACTCTTAACAGTGAGCAGTTCCTGCAGAATATAAGCTGCACCGTAAGCTTCCAGAGCCCAGACTTCCATTTCCCCGAATCGCTGACCACCGAAGCGGGCTTTACCACCCAGAGGCTGCTGCGTAATCAGAGAGTAAGGACCGGTAGAACGGGCATGCACTTTGTCATCCACCAGGTGGTGCAGTTTCAGCATGTAAATCTGACCGACGGTGGTTTTCTGCTCGTATGCTTCACCGGTACGACCATCGTACAACTGGGCCTTCCCGTCAGCAGGCAGACCAGCGGTATCCAGGTATTCCTGAATCGAAGTTTCCAGGGCACCATCGAATACCGGACAGACAGCACGGAAGCCGTGCTTCTCGGCAGCCCAACCCAGGTGGGTCTCCAGAATCTGTCCCACGTTCATACGACTCGGAACCCCCAGCGGGTTCAGCATGATGTCGATCGGAGTTCCGTCTTCGGTGAAAGGCATATCTTCAATCGGCAGAACTTTGGAGATCACCCCTTTGTTACCGTGACGACCAGCCATCTTGTCACCCACGGAAATCTGACGCTTGGATGCCACGTAGACTTTGACCATCTGCAGCACGCCGTTTGGCAGTTCTTCGCCACGCTTCATGCTGTTAACCTTCTGGTCGCAGGTATCGATCACATCTTCGACATTGGACCACAGATTTTCGATCACAGCACGACAGTCGGCTTTCTTCTGCGGGCTGCGAATATCCAGGTTATCCAGATGTGACAGGAAGTCGTGAGCATACTGAGAGACAAACTTGTCTTCTGTAATTTCACGAATCTTACGACCATCATCGTCTACCAGAGGCTGTCCCAGAGCAGATTCGAATTCCTTGAGAAACTCGCGGAATTCAGCGGCCACCTGTTCGTGTCCTTCTTCTTCGACCTTCTTCAGATCTTCGTCGTACTGCTTCCGTTCAAAGTCAGTCAGACTCATCCGACGGGCAAATTTCTCGGTGTGGATCACAATCCCTTCGACACCACTGGAGGCTTCGAGTGATTCGTTCTTCACGTCTTCACCCGCACGACCGAAGATCGCGTGCAGCAGTTTTTCTTCCGGTGTCAGTTCAGCTTTGGCTTTCGGAGAGACTTTACCAACCAGGATATCACCCTGGCGGACGCGGGTACCAACTTTGATAATCCCGTCTTCTCCGATGTGACGCAGTGCCTTTTCGCTGACGTTGGGAATGTCGCGCGTGAACTCTTCACGCCCCAGCTTGGTTTCACGAATTTCCACATCAAATTCATCGATGTGAATCGAGGTGTAGACATCTTCTTTCACCAGACGCTCAGAAAGAATGATCGCGTCCTCGAAGTTGTATCCATCCCATGACATGAACCCGACCAGCACGTTCCGCCCCAGAGAGAGCAGCCCGTCTGCAGTCGCAGCACTGTCACAGAGAATCTGACCTTTCTTGACCTGGTCACCCACACTCACACAGGGAGTCTGGTTCAGACAGGTCCGCTCGTTGAGGCCTTCGTATTTTCGCAGACGATATTTCTTTCCGTCTACTTCCACACGGTTTCCGTCCACATAGGTCACCTTGCCGGCTTTCTCAGCCCGGACGACCATCCCGGAGTTCTGTGCGACAGCTGCTTCCATGCCGGTTCCCACCAGGGGAGGCTCGGCAATCAACAGCGGCACAGCCTGCCGTTGCATGTTAGAACCCATGAGTGCCCGGTTCGCGTCGTCGTGCTCGAGGAACGGAATCAAACCGGCGGAAATCCCTACCATCTGTGCGGGGTCAACGTCAATGTAATCCACGGCACCGGCGGCAATCCAGACCACGTCATCCCGGAAACGGGCCATCACGCGATCTTCAGTGAAGCGACCTTTCTCCACGGGAGTATCGGCGGGAGCCACGTGCACTTCTGCTTCTTCATCGGCTCGCATCCAGTGCACTTCGTCGGTCAGCTTACCGTCTTTCACATATCGATAAGGCGTCACAAGGAAGCCGTAATCATCGACCTTTGAGAAGATACTCAAACTGGAGATCAGACCAATGTTGGTACCTTCAGGAGTCTCAATCGGACAGATACGACCGTAGTGAGAAATGTGAACGTCACGCACTTCGAAGCCGGCACGCTTCCGGTTCAAACCACCAGGCCCCAATGCACTCAAACGACGTTCGTGAGTCAGCATGGACAGCGGGTTCGTCTGGTCAACCACCTGCGAGAGTTCACTTCGACCGAAGAAGAAATCGATCGCAGCGGAAACACTCTTGGGATTGATCAGGGTTCGTGGAGACATTTCTTCCACGTCCTTCTGAGTCATACGCTCCTGCACGGTTCGACGCAGCTTCAGGAACCCTTTCCGGATTTCATCCGAAGCCAGCTCATCGATGGTTCGCAGACGACGGTTACCCAGGTTGTCGATGTCATCGACATACGCTGAAGAATCACCGACCCGCAGACGGACGAGGTAGCGGATCGAGTTAATGAAGTCTTCCGGACGCAGAGTCATTTCGGTGTCGGGGACATCCTGCTTGAATTTCCGGTTGATACGGAAACGACCGACACGGCCCAGACGGTAACGGTTGACGTCAAAGAATTTTTCTTTGAACAGGTCAATCGCACGCTCCAGCTGAGGAGGGTTACCTGGACGCAGACGAGAATAGATTCGCAGCAGGGCCTCTTCGTGAGTGACAGTCGGATCTTCGGCAATGCTCTGCAGAACCAGCAGGTCATTGACTTCATCGACGACTTCAACCGTTTTCAGAGATGATTCCGTAATCTCTTCGGCCAGCTCTTCAGTAATGGTACCACAGCAGTCCAGAATGATCTCACCACACCGATCATGACCGGCAGGATAAATCACATCCTCAGCAACGATCTTACCGACCAGCTTTTCGGCTGCGTCTTTGTTGATCTTTTCTGATTTGGTTTCATAGAACAGCTTCACCAAGTCGGTGTCAGAAGAGTAATCTTTCGACATCGCCCGCAGCAGAGTCATCGCAGAGAACTTACCACTCTGGTCGATCCGCACACCCAGTGTATCTTTCTTACCGACCACCAGCTCGATCCAGCTTCCACGCTCTGGAATCACGCGGCAGGAATATTCTTTCTTCTCACCAGGCTCTGAGCTGAGTACGAAGTCAACACCGGGAGAACGGTGCAGCTGGCTGACGATCGCACGCTCGGCACCATTGATGATGAATTCACCACCACCGATCATGACAGGCAGATCACCCAGGTAAACTTCTTCTTCGATCGGCTGCTCTTTCACCAGACGCAACCAGACGCGGAAAGGACGTCCGTAGGTCAGACGCAGCTGACGACACTCGGTCGGAGTGTAACGAGGTTTTCCCAGTTCATACTTCACGTATTCCAACTGGTACTGTCCCTGATAACTCTCAATCGGGAAGACTTCACGAAGGATTTCTTCCAGGCCCTGGCTCTTGCGCTCACGGGGAGACTTATCGGCCTGAAGGAAGTTTGCATAGGAATCCGTCTGAATCTGTGTCAGATCAGACAATTCAAAACTATGCTCAATGGTACCAAAATTCTTAACAGTTTGAGTAGGAATCGTTCGCTGTGCTGGAATCGGCATTAAGATGATCTTTTCTACTTACCTGGTGCCAGATGTGGAATTACTCCGCGCAGACCGCTCACGCGGCTGAAAAGGAGCACTTGCCATGGATAGCGAGGAACCGCAGCGCGTACCTCGAGAGAATACAGCCCCGACTGCTGCATGAAAAGCGAATCGCTCGACGAAATTAAAGCCTGGTAAATCGCTCAATACTACTTTGCTATTCAAAAGAGAGTACAATGAGTCGATTGCTTAGACCATATGGGACTGACACGATGACTGATCGAAGCAGATAACTAAAGGAAACAAATCTATCAGCAACAAGGACATGCAACCAAGTGAAGTAGTCCTGAATAACAATAAACAAAAAAGCCAGCCTGCGCAACAACATACTATCGCAGCGCAACCTGCAGGCACTTATTCTAGACTGTTAAACAGCACACTTCAATTGCACGCAGAAAAAAACCATATAAATGTACATAGCAACACAAGACTAACCTGTGCCAAAGCAAGCTTCAGCACAGGTTAAATCCAGATGGCTTTTTTCTCAGCGACGATTTACTTAACTTCAGCAGTACCGCCTGCTTCTTCGACTTCCTTAACCAGAGCTTCAGCATCTTCCTTGGAGACACCTTCTTTCAGTGGTTTAGGAGCACCTTCTACCAGTTCTTTGGCTTCCTTCAGACCGAGGCCTGTGGCGCCACGAACGACTTTAATCACAGGAATCTTGTTGTCACCGAATCCGGTCAGAATGACGTCGAATTCAGTCTTTTCTTCAGGAGCATCACCGCCAGCATCTCCACCACCACTAGGAGCCACCATTACGGCGCCACCGGCTGCAGCTTTAATTCCATGAACTTCTTCGAGGTAATCAGCCAGTTCTTTAGCCTGGAGCAGAGTCAAACCAGCAATTTTGTCGCCCAGTTCTTTGGTTTCTTCACCAAATTCAGTTGTTGCTTCGGCTGTCGCCATCTTCTCTTTCCTTTCGCACGAATGCGTAAAAAAAATCTCTCAATAGTGTAAATCAAATCAACGCCGCTACGTCACTACGGTCGTTGCTACAAATTTATGAATATCCGCCTCAGGGAGAGACAGACCGGCCGTCTATCCTTCTTCGCCTTCGGCGATCGACTTGATCTGCCCGACCACGGTTCCACCGGGCCCTTTGATTGTCGCTGCGAGCTGTGAACCAGGACCAAGGATTCGACCGACAATGTCTGCGATCAATTCCACACGACCCGGGCTCTTACTCAGCTTGGTCACATCATCAGTGGACAGCGAGGTTCCCTCTGTCAGGCCACCCTTGATGTCGAGCTCCTGGATTTCCTTTGCCCATTTGCTCATCTCTTTAGAGAGCTCAACGATATCTTCACCACCCCAGACCAGAGTTGAAGGCCCCTTCAGAACCTCTTCCAACCCTTCAATGCCTTTATTGGCAAATGCCCGTCGAGCGAGTGAGTTCTTGACTGTCAGAGCAGTGAGCCCCTTTTCCTGCAGCTTGATACGAAAACTGTTATCAGTAATCGCATCCACTTTTGCAGAATCTATCACGACGAAGTCGCGGACATCGCCGATCTGGGATTCAATCTCCGAGATGATCATTTCTTTTACAAATTTACTCATTGGATCTCTTCCAGCTTGTTAAACGCCGAAAACAGCAATATGTGATGTTATATAAAATCTGTCAGGATTCGACGCTCCCCATTACAGGGCAACAGAAATCCCCGGGCTCATGGTTGCCGAAACGGCGACGTTTCTCACATAAGCACCTTTGACTGAAGAAGGACGCAAGCTGTCCAGATACTTCAGCATCGCCTGGATATTTTCGATTAACTGAGTTGGTTCAAACGACATTTTGCCAACCCGGCAATGCACGTTTCCACCAGCGTCGACACGAAATTCGACTTTACCAGCTTTGTAATCTTTGACTGCAGTCTCCACATCCTGGGTAACTGTACCAGCACGAGGTGAAGGCATCAGACCGCGGGGACCAAGCACACGACCGAGCGGACCAACCACACCCATCATGTCGGGAGTTGCGATCGCGACGTCAAAGTCGAGCCAGCCACCTTTAATCTTGTCAGCCAGATCCTTACCACCAGCGGCATCTGCACCAGCGGCTTCGGCAGCCTCCAGATTGGCGCCCTGGGCGAATACAACAACCCGCTGTGCCTTACCAATCCCGTGTGGAAGAATGATCGAACCACGCACCAGCTGGTCTGCCTGGCGGGGATCAACACCCAGACGCACAGCCAGTTCTACAGTCTGGTCCATTTTGACCGGCTTGATAGCAGCTGGCAGATCGCTGTCCAGCGATTTCAGCGCCCCTACAGCCTCTTCCAGACTGACAGTGCCGAGGCCTGACAGCTTTTCATTGTAATGCTTTGTCCGCTTGGATTGTTTTCCCATGACTCTTTTATCCGGTAAACGTGCTGTTTGTATTGATGAAATCTGATAGTACTTGAGGGCAGCCTGCTGCCCGTTTCAGATTATTTTTCGACTTCAATGCCCATGCTGCGGGCAGTTCCGGCAATAATCTTGGCAGCCTGATCGATGTTCGGTGCATTCAGGTCTTCGAATTTGGTCTTGGCGATTTCCTTCAGCTGATCAACGGTCACTTTGCCGACCTTGTTCTTCTTAGGATTCCCTGCCCCCTTAGCAACCTGAGCAGCCTGCTTGAGCAGAACTGCAGCTGGAGGACTTTTCAGGACAAAGTCGAAAGAACGATCGTTAAAGATACTGATTACAACAGGAATAGTCGTCCCTGCCATATCCTTGGTACGCTCGTTGAACTGCTGCACAAACTGGCCAATGTTGACACCATGTGGACCGAGGGCTGTACCAACTGGAGGAGCCGGGGTAGCCTGACCACCGGGAATCTGAACTTTTACTTCTGTAACAAGCTGCTTAGCCATTTTGACCGACTTTCAAAACACTTTATAAACAGGTGAATCAAATATATCTTTTCAATGCCGAGCCGGGTGACCCGTCACACTTTTTCAATTTGCCAGTATTCCAGCTCTGAAGGTGTCGGACGGCTGAAGATCTCAATCAGGACCGTCACTTTACCACTGGCTTCATCAATAGCATCAATCGTGCCTTCAAAGCCTTCAAACGCACCATCTTTAATTTTGACTACATCGCCTGTCTGGAAATCCAGTTTGATTTTGACAGGTGTTTCTTCCTTGGTCTCTTCACGACCCAGCATACGGGAAATTTCATGTTCCTGCATCGGAATTGGCTGACCAGCGGCCCCGGTAAAGTCACCAACGCCATTCGTTGATCGCACCAGATACCAGCTGTCATCATTCAACTCCACCTGGATCATCAGATAACCAGGGTAAAGTTTGCGTTCATAAACGCGCTTCTTACCACCTTTTGTTTCAACTACTTTTTCCGTGGGGATAATAATCTCCCCAAAGTACTCTTCCAGGCCGTCCCGCTTAATTCCCCGCAACAGGGCATCACGAATCGATTTTTCGCGGTTGCTTTGTACCTTCAGTACGTACCACTGCCGCTTCTCTGATCCCTCTGCATTTTCAGAGGTTGGTTCAGAATCCGAATCATTACTCATGAGACACCTTCAATCAGACCTTTGACGACAATAAAAGCCCTGATTTTACTCGAATGCGACAAACAAAGAGACCGCCAAAACCGGAATCGCCCATAATGAGCAGGAAGACCATTTTATTCAAGAAGCAGAGATCAAAAAATCTCTGTTATTCGCTGAATGCCGGCCACATCCTGCTTCAAATCCTGAGAAAGCCGATCAACTGGAAGAGGGCCTGCCAGAACAGATCGAATGCCAGTAGCAGAAACGCCAGCAGAAACATGACCACAATCACGACTGTCGTTGAACGCCACAGCTGCTCCTTGGTTGCCCAAGTCACCTTGCTCACCTCGGCTTCCACCGAAATCAGGAAGTCAGCAAACCGGGGAAAATTCACCAGACGGTATGCCAACCATGCGGAAATCACGACCACTCCGACCGCAATCCCTTTCTGCAGCCCTGCAGACATTCCCAGGGGCAACACGTTATACAGCGAATAGGCGCCAAAAATCGCCACGGCCACCAGGCCGATCGCAGTTAACTGACGCACCAGGCGCCCCTGATTCCTTTTATATAAACCACCACTAACCAGAGTGGCAGAAAATGCTTGTTCCGATTTGGATTTAGCCATGAGACCGACTTACTAACTACCAGATACCTATGGTGTGAACCACTGGAACCGCAAACCTGTTTTCCTGAGCCAACACTCGACTGAACCGAATCAGCCAGCGCCAACATCAACAGTAAAACTTCAATAAACACGGGCGGAGGGACTTGAACCCCCAACCGCTGGATTTGGAATCCAGTGCTCTGCCAATTGAGCTACACCCGTCCACAACATTGAACTGACCAAACAGATTTGACCACCGGAAGTAACTCGAAACAACGCACACCAGCTCACAAAATCCCGGTCAGCAAGCCTTATTTCTTGCGCGACTCTTTGTGCAATGTGTGACGCCGCAGCTTGGGGCAGTATTTCATCAATGAAAGCCGCTCAGTGCCGCGAGTCTCCTTACTGACCCGATAGTTTCTCATACCAGTCTCAGTACACTCTAACCAAACATATTCACGTGCCATAACAGCCCTCAGTCCCCACGGACATCAATTTCACAAATCAACTGTAACTTGAAGATGTCCACCCTGCCAAAACAGGGTGGACACCACTTATCTTCAAACCGAAGCGATCGTTCGACTACTCGACGATCTTGGTAACCACACCAGAACCGACGGTACGACCACCTTCGCGAATCGCGAAACGGCTACCTTCGGACATAGCAATTGGCTTACCGAGTTCAACTTCAACTTCAACGTTATCACCAGGCATACACATTTCTGCGCCACCCAGCAGCGTGGTTGAACCGGTTACGTCAGTAGTACGGAAGTAGAACTGAGGACGATACCCGTTGAAGAACGGAGTATGACGACCACCTTCTTCTTTGCTCAGTACGTATACCTGACCTTCGAACTTGGTGTGCGGAGGAATGGAACCGGGAGCAGCCAGAACCTGACCACGCTCGACGTCTTCCTTCTTGGTACCACGCAGCAGGATACCAACGTTGTCACCGGCCAGACCCTGATCCAGAGTCTTCTGGAACATTTCAACACCGGTACAGGTTGTTTCCTGAGTGTCACGCAGACCGACGATTTCAACCTTGTCACCAACGTTGATCTTACCAGCTTCGATACGACCGGTTACCACGGTACCACGACCAGCGATAGAGAACACGTCTTCGATCGCCATCAGGAACGGCTTGTCTGCTTCACGCTCTGGAGCAGGAATGTCAGCATCGAGAGCATCCATCAGCTCGCCAATGCAGGCGTTGAATTTTTCGTCGCCGGGGTTATCCAGAGCACCTTTGGCGTTACCACGAACGATGGTAATGTCATCGCCGGGGAAACCGTACTTGGTCAGCAGCTCACGAATTTCCATTTCAACCAGCTCGAGCAGTTCTTCGTCATCAACCAGGTCACACTTGTTGAGGAAGACAACCAGAGCAGGCACGTCAACCTGACGGGCCAGCAGGATGTGCTCACGAGTCTGGGGCATGGGACCATCAGCAGCAGACACAACCAGGATCGCACCATCCATCTGGGCAGCACCGGTGATCATGTTCTTGATGTAATCCGCGTGACCGGGACAGTCAATATGAGCGTAGTGGCGAGTTTCGCTTTCATATTCCACGTGACTCACAGCGATCGTCACAGTCTTGGTTTCGTCACGAACGGTTCCGCCCTTCGCAACATCAGCATAACTCTTGAGTTCAGCAAGACCCTTGTGAGCCTGAACTGCGAGCAGTGACGCAGTCAGAGTGGTCTTACCATGGTCGATGTGTCCAATCGTACCAACGTTTACGTGCGGCTTTGTTCGCTCAAAGACTTCCTTAGCCATCTCTCTTTAAAACCCCTTTTTCAGGCCCGCACTCGAGGACCTGAACAATAAAACCAACAAAACAATTAGCGAGGTAAAAACAGGAGTCACCCCTCGCACGCAAGAGGCACACACCTCCTGAGAACCACATTTAACGATAATCAAAAAGCTGCTGATGGGACTTGAACCCATGACCTCGTCCTTACCAAGGACGCGCTCTACCAACTGAGCCACAGCAGCAATTTTGAGAATTAAACCGAAACGCGTTTCTATTCAAAAGCGGGTGAAGGGAATCGAACCCTCACGACCAGCTTGGAAGGCTGGGGCTCTACCATTGAGCTACACCCGCGTCTAATTTTACGTGACTCAGTCACTTCCAATTCTTTTGAATGGGGGAAGCAGGATTCGAACCTGCGAAGGCGTAGCCACCAGATTTACAGTCTGGCCCCTTTGGCCGCTCGGGAATTCCCCCTCCCAACCAGCCGAAGCTGGAAGTCACAAGTTGTAATCTGGCAACAATTTAAATAATAAAACTGCCTCAAATCGCAACTAAAAGAGCTAGCGGTGGGAATCGAACCCACAACCTTCGGTTTACAAAACCGATGCTCTGCCGATTGAGCTACGCTAGCCTGTCAAACTGAGACTAAACTAGCAGGCTTCAAGCCTCATGAACCTGAACAACTCGCCTGGCTAAAGAGGTACTTTCCCCGCCGAAACTCAGTAAGCAGCTCAATATAGCAATCAGGGACCTGCTTGCAAGTGTGAACGACAGGCTGATTAGAAAAAATTGTTATCTTTTCTTAATGCTCTATGCCTATGCGGTCTAAGATTTTCCAACTCATTGGAATCTGATTTCAGATCGGCAGAAAACGCCGCTTCGTCCATGGGTTTCACAGCCTACTGACTTACCCCTTCAAGTTCAATAAACAAAGCTCGAAAGGCCTGCAATCCAGACAGAAAACCGGCGCACAGGTTCACAGCGCATACAAAAAGCAGGCATGATTTCACAGAATCATGCCTGCTCAAGGGGAGAACTCACTAACAGATCCAGTTAACCGGAGCTGATGAGCCTGCTTTTATATTCCCGGGATTTCCACCCGCTCCACCTGGGTAATCCGTCGCAGTTTTTTCAGAGCACGGGATTCCAATTGACGAATCCGTTCTTTCGTGACTCCGAAGCGATCGCCTACCTGTTCAAGTGTCTGAGGTTCATTGCGGGCATTCAAACCATAACGATAGATTAGAATATCCTTTTCCCGACCATCCAGCTGGTCCAGAATACTCATGATGACTGCATGTTGCTTCTGGTTAATTAACTCTTCCCGGTACTGACTTTCCCGTTCATCAGTCGACTGAAAGAACAGTTCGTCGTTCCCGGTACGGAACCGGTCGAGGACCTTGTATTCCGCAGGAATTGACCGGGCGTAGTTTTTCATAATTGCCCAGCTGGCGTAGGTCGAGAATTTATTACCTTTGGTATAATCAAATTTCTCGATGGCACGAATCAGAGACATGTTGCCGTCACTGACCATTTCGAAGAAGTTGCCGCCCGGACGAATGTGCCGCTTGGCAATCGAAACCACCAGTCGCAGGTTACTGCGGATCAGGAAGTTCTTCACGTCCGTGCTCTCATCGAGCAGCTTCTCAATCTGATCCATGTCCCTGGCTTTCGGACGATTCGGATCCAGTTTTTCCTGAATCTGTGCTGCCTTGTATTTCAGGAAGTTCAATTTTCTGAAGTAATACGCCTCTTCTTCCCGCGTGAGCAGCGGAATGGAATACAGGCTGGCCAGGTACGGAGGCAGCCCGGGAGGCGTACGTACTTTTTCGTTCGACTTATCGACTTCCGGAGCCGGTCCCAGAATGACCTTTTCCGCACCGGACTGATCGAATTCGTCGCTGTGCATGTAATCAATGGTCTGGGCATGCAGACGTGCTGCCCGTGCTTCGGAGATAATCCGATAGATGCTGGCCTTGGTCCGGCAGTAACGCCGCGCCAGCTTATCTACGGGAATGCCCCGCCGGAAGCTGTTGTAGATATCACGTTTCTGCTGATCCGTGATCTTTTCGGGTGCGTTCGGAAATATCGCCAATTCTGGATTCTCCCGATCAAAATTTTTCAGGGTATAGCGAATCGTTTCAGGTGAACGATTCATGTGCCGTGCGATACGACGACTGATCTCGGCGGGGCAGCCCCCATACCGGGCAAGTCGTCTGGCGCGACGTAAAATTTCTTCGCGATCTTCGTCACTCAACTGACTGAAATTCATGCTGCGGGCGACGTGGCCTTTATTGTTTTGCAGATAACGATCCACGGACGATTTCAGAAAACCGACACGCATCCGACCATTAAACCGGAAGCGGCGGCTGACCAGCCCTTTATCGCGCCAACGGTCGACAGTCTTGGTAGAAATGTTGAACTTCTTACTCAGATCCTGGACAGTGAAAACGTCTTCTTCCACGTCTTCGACGTCAATCTCAGCGCTCTCGGACAGGTCCTCAATGAAGCACCGCACATCATGCATGACGTCGCTGCCGTTGATCATCAGGTCCGGGTAGATCTCGGAGCGATATGTGGTGATCTGTTTGCAGATTTCCGGGTACTGATACTCCTGCTCCAGATCAATCTCTGTGAGCAGAGCTTCTGCACGGTCCATTTGCGCCAACTTGACATCGTGAGGTGCATACTTCACCTGTTGATCTGCCAGCTGCTTCATGGCCGGATTGTTATATTTTGAACTGATCATTATTCCCCACCCTCTTTTATGAATGTTCCGGGAAACCCAGCGTGTCCGTCACAATGTTGTCTCCGGGTTTTCATCTCTTCTACGTATGAAAAGACGAATTTGAGAGTAAAAAGTTCACACATAAATTATTTTAGCCAAAGAAAGTTGGAATTCACCTGCAGATTGCCCTTTAAACCCGAAACCATCAACCATAACAAACGATATCCTGTTTATTATCATACACTTACAAAAGTGACGCGTAATTTACCTCCATACCGACAAGAGCCCCTTCCCCCTTAAAAACAATACGATTTGCATTCCCAGGGGCTCCCCGAAATCACAAAAATGTGTGAAATATCTCACATTTCAAAGTCGACACCCTGCCTTTAAAAATAGTATACATATGATTTGGCCGATTGTCAACCATCTTGTACACCACCCTGTTGCAGAAAACTCCCGAAGCATCCCCAGTGTACATAAGGATCGAAATGAATAAATTTCTTACCACCAGCTACCGTGAATCCATCAAGATCTCTTTACCTTTGCTCACAGACAGATACGATGAAAGATGCTGGTTTCAGCAGTCTCTGAGCCTGGGGTGCTCTGTTACCGGTATCCCTGTCTAACATTAGTACGTATTTCGTGCGTTCTGCATTTGAAGTATCTCCGTTGGAAACTTCAGCATATTCTCTCTGAATAGCGGGTAATCTCATGTTGCAGCGTGGTTCCAGTTCTCTCCGCAAGCGTCCTCATCAATGGATCATTCTGGTTACATTGATTTGTTTGACGCTTTTGGCAACTTCTTCAGCAGCCCCCCGCAAGAACACCAAAAAGAAGCTCCCCCCACTGAATCTGCCTCCCCTGAAAACCCAGGAACAGAAGATGCAGCTGCTCGGCTACATTCGACAGAATATGCCCACGCTTCGGCAGGGAAGTCGCGTGAGCTTCAGCTCCCAGGACCTCGACAAAGCACTCGCATTGGAGTTGGGAGACACTATTTCCCAGGCGGCACCGCTGATCGACGATGAAACCTTTATCCGTCGTGCCTCGCTGGATCTGACCGGCACCTTGCCCTCCGCCGAGAAAATCAAAACGTTCGTTGCTGATCAGAATTCAAATAAACGGTCTGACTACATTGATGAATTGCTTGAAACAGAAGCATACGCGCGTAAATGGGCCCGCTACTGGACCTCGGTCATTTTCTACGAAAGTGAAGCCAACAAGCGGCGGGTTAATCCCGAAGCGCTCGAAGACTGGCTCGCAGAGCAATTCCGTAAAGGCGCCCCCTGGGATTACATCACGGTCATGCTGATCTCAGCGACTCCCGAACGAAACAAGAAGAAAAAGAACGATTACGGTCAGGATTACGGGCCCAACAACTTCGTCCTCGCCTGCGAAAACAAATCGACTGAACTGGCTTCCGAAACGGCCCGCATCTTCATGGGCATCAGCATTCAGTGCGCTGAATGTCACGATCATCCCTTCGACAACTGGAAGCGAATTCAGTTCCACGAACTCGCCGCTTTCTTTCACCCCTACACCTACAAGATGCCCTCTCAGGAGGACCCCACTGTCAGCACCGTAGTGAAACCCCGCTTCCTGCTCGGTGAAAAACCTTATGAAAACATGAAGTCCGATGCCCGTCGCGTCTCGATTGCCGCTTACCTCGCTTACAATCCTCAGAACTACTGGTTCGCCCGCTCTTATGTAAACCGTATCTGGAGTGAGCTGATTGGCGATGGCTTTTACGACGTAGACAGTCTGGGACCGGACGGCGATGTCGTGCACAAGCCGATCGTCAATCGCATCGCGGCTAACTTCCGCTACAAGGATTTTGACCCGAAATGGGTCTTTCGGCTGATCATGAATTCCCAGGTCTATCAGAGGGAAATGCGGACCGTGGACTCCCCCTCCGAACTCTTTACAGCCATCCGTCCTTCCCGGCTGCGACCGGATGTGGTCGCCAATTCGGTATCGCATGTGATCGGCGAAAATCCCCAGTTGCGGAAAGAGATCGACACCGTCTTCGACATGAATCCCTCTCTGCCCCAAAGCACCCTGGAAGGCTCGATTCAGCAGGCTCTACTGCTCATGAACCAGCGCGAACTCCAGCAGGCTTTATCACAGAGTGAACTCAAACAGAAGTTACTGGGTATCACATCGAACGAAGAACTGGTGCAGTCACTTTACCTGAATGTGCTGGCCCGTAATCCTACGCCGGATGAACTTCAGCGCAACGTCAGCTACCTGCAAGGCTCTGAAAAACGGGACGAAGCGGTAGAAGACCTGCTCTGGGTTCTCGTTAACTGCACCGAATTTCGTACCAAACGCTGACAGCTCAAACACGGGAATCACCCCATGCAATCCGATGCGCTCCTCCATCTGAATTTAAATCGCCGCGGGCAGTTCACCCGTCGGAATTTTCTGCAGGCCGCCGCTCTCGGTGTCGCCGGCTCACCGTTACTCAGTCAGATTCAACTCAATGCTGCCGAAATGAAAAAGCAGGGCCGCGCCTGCATTCTACTCTGGCTGGCAGGTGCCCCCAGTCAGCTGGAAACCTGGGACCCCAAACCAGGATCTCCCAATGGAGGCGAGACAAAGAAAATCCAGACGCAGACCCCGGGTATCGAAATCGCCCACTACTGGCCCAAGATCGCGTCCGTCATGAATGACGTCGCCCTCATTCGCTCGATGACAGGTAAAGAAGCGGCCCACGAACGGGGCACCTATCATCTGCATACCGGACATCGCATGCTGGGGATCGAGAAGTTCCCGCACTTCGGCTCCGTTGTCGCCCGCGAACTGGGAGATCCCAATTCCGACATCCCCAATTTCGTCAGCATCGGACAGACGCTGAGCTCGGGTTTTCTGGGCGTGCAGGTTGCTCCATTCATCATCGACCGTCCCGGTCAGCTGCCTGATAACGTCACCAGTGATGCCTCCGCTGCCCGCCAGAGGCGACGGCTCGCTTTGCTCAGCCAGCAGGAGCGTGATTTCGCCCAGTCCGGCGCCGAAGCACTCGTGCAGGAGCAGAGTAAGCTCTATCAGAAAGCGAGCCTGATGATGACTTCCCCCCGCCTCAAGGCGTTTGAGTTCGACGGAGAATCCGAAGACATGCAGAACGCTTACGGTAAAAATCAACTGGGTCAGGGACTGCTGGTCGCCCGCCGTCTGGTGGAAGCCGGTGTCCCCTTTGTCGAAGTCCGCAGCACCGGCTGGGACATGCACAGCAGCATCTTCCGCAATATGGAGCGCCGTGCGGCTGATGTTGATCAGGGACTGTCTCAGCTCCTCACCGACCTCAAGTCACGGGGCCTTTTGGAAAAAACACTCGTCCTCTGCATGGGAGAATTCGGCCGGACTCCGAAAATCAATGCCCGGCCCCCTGCTCCCGGACGCGATCACTGGGTTCGTAATTTCAATCTCCTGATGGCGGGTGCCGGCATCAAAGGGGGACAGGCCATCGGCAAAACCGATGAGAACGGCCAGGAAATCACCGACCATCCGGTACAGGTCGAAGACCTCTTCCAGTCCATGTGTAAAGCGATGGGCATCAACGCCGACATGGAACTGCACACCCCCATTGGACGTCCCGTCCGCCTCGTCGATGGCGGCGCTGTGATCAAAGGCTTGTTCGGCTGAGCCTCTACCCAACACTCCTCAAACAGTATCCTCGGCTGTACCCGACTTTTCCTGCCCCCTCTCGTGACAGGATAACGATCCAAGTCCGCAATTCACGAAACCCGGGTTAATCGAAAACAAGCTTCAAAAAGACTTGGCAGCACTCCGTGACAAAACGTATGATAAAGGAGAGAGCTGCTCCCTCTGCGGCGTTATGGCACACCCTTAACCCTTATTCAGATTCACTTTACGCAAATACGAATTTACAGGCCGATTCATGACCAGCATCGCTGTTCCTTGTCCGCAATGCAAAAAAAAACTCAAACTCCGCGATAAAAGTCTGCTCGGCAAAAAAGCCCGTTGTCCGAACTGCAAGCACGCATTTGTCCTGCAGCTGCCCGAAACGGCGGCGGTCCAGAGTTCCAGCTCTTCGTCTGCAGCTCCTTCCACGGAGCCGACGCCCCCTCCCGTCCAACAACGACCTGAAGAAATAGCACCTCCGCCCTCTTCTGCGGAAATTGAAGAAGTCAAAATAGATCTCGCGCAACCCAAGGCTCCCGTCGTCGGCACTTCCGCTAAATGGGTTCCCGATGAACCGATCGAGCCAGTTGCACCCGTGGCTCCCACGCCGCAACCGCAGAATCAGTTTCCGCAGATTGATACCTCGGGCTCGACAGCTGCTTCAACAGGAACACCACAAATCGATACTGGTGCCGGCAGTGGTGGCTTCCCGAACATCGCCGTCGAATCTTCCGAGAATGCCGGCGTTGCCCGCATGCGTGAGTTGCGCCGCAAAAACGCCAAGCGTCGTAACATCACCATCGTCTCGGTAATCGGCTTGCTCCTTGTCGTCGGCGTCGGCGGTTACTTCGCCTGGCCTCAAGTTGAGCAGTCCATGACCGCTAAACCGGCGGTCCCCGTACAACCACAGACGAACAATGCCACGCCCGCGGCTCCCGTCACTCCCGCTGTCAGCCAGAAACAGGAAGTCGCGGCCAGCCCGACATCCGGCGAGCCGATTCGATTGCTCTACGTCCCCGCAGGCACCCGTGTGCTGATTCACATGCACCCCGCTGCCCTCTGGGAACCTGGTTCGCAGGGAGAAGAATTCCGTGCCTGCCTCGGGCCGCTGGGCATCTGGGCCGGACAGAAAATCAAAGACATCTGCATGCTGGAACCGGAACAGATCAAGGAACTCACTATCTGTCTGATCTTGGGCTCCCCCGGTGCTCCACCCGAATATGCAGCGGTGATTCGTCCCGTCGAACCTATCAAACGTTCGGCTCTGATCGCCCAGTTTGATGGACAGCGTCTGGATGACTACAGCTTTCCCGTATACTCGGGCGGCAAGAACTCTTACATGATCGTCGACGAAAACACTTACGTGATTGGCCCGCCGGGTGCAGATCGCGCCGCCGAGATGGCAGATGCCCGCGAGTTTGAAAGCAGCACTTCCCCGGGCATTGAATCGATCCTGAAACAGTCCGACCGGGACCGTCACCTGACACTGGTCTTCGATCCCGATGAAGTCCGCCGTCAACAGGATGTCCTCGTCCCCGAAAAAGCACACCCCTTCCTCAATGAGTTTCTGGACTGGGTCGGGGATGACGTGGAAACCATCTCCTGGAGCATGCATCTGAATCCCGATGACTTCTATTCGGAATTCACTTTCCGTAATACCACGATGATCCGTCCCCCAGAACTGGCGAACAATCTCAAGAACAAACTCGATCAGCTGCCCCACGACATGCTGGAAGGGGTCCGAAAAATGAATCCGGGTACCGTCGGCAGCCGGAAAGTAATTGGTCGCTATCCTGCCATGCTCAAAGCCTTCAGTATGGCCAATAACGAAAAAACAGGCGAACGCTACGCACAGCTTGTCAGCAGTCTGCCCGAACGGGCCGCCCCCAACCTGGCACTCGCCAGCCTGCTCACCTGGGATGAATCGACGCGAACCAACTTCGACGTCGAAGTGAAACCACGGCCCACCGGTCCCAAACTGCCGGATAAGGTGGTCGACCGTCTGAAGATGAAGGTTGATGTCGACTTCCGTCGTACTCCACTACAGGAAGCATTTGCTTATATCGGCGAAGAAACCAAAACCAATATCGAACTCGATGGGGAAGCCCTCAAGCTGGTTGGTTATACGAAAAACATGCCCCAGACCATGAACTTGGGAATGGTTTCCGGGCTGGATGCCATTCAGGCGATTTTCAATGTGAAAGATCAGGATCAGTTATGCCTGGTGATTGATGAAGGTAAAAAAACTGCCACGATCACCAGTAAACCCTATGCGAAGAACAACAACCTGACGATCTTCGCGTTTCCACCGAAGCCATAAGTTCCCTATCGGATTCGTAGTCGGGGTGATTACCCATGGATGTCACCACCTTTCATTGTCCACACTGTCGTGCTGCGCTCCGCATGCGCGGCAGACAGACCGCTGGCACCCGCTTCCACTGTCCCGACTGTGAACAACCGCTGCAAATCACGGCTGCGGAAGAAGGAACGCTCTCACTTTCTCCCGTTGAATCAGAGCCCGTCCCCCAGGGCCCGTCACCGCTGACTCTGAAAACGACTGCCGCACTGACGTCAATACGACAGGGTCTCAAATATCTGGCAGCCAGTCCCGTATTGCTGTCCTGGATCGTGGCCGGCACCGGAGGGCTGGCGATCCTGCTGATGATTCTGTTCGATGAATCACCCACGATCCCTCAACCTGAAATCGATGCAAGTGTCAAAGCAGACGATAACCAGGAACCAGCAGCAGATCAGCCACTGCTCCCCGAAGTCGCAGCTGAACCAGAGCCCGGTATACCAGAGCCAGCAGCTCCTGAGATTCCAGCAGTACCAGCGCCCGATCAGTTTGCACATCAGCCCCTGATCGCCGTCAAACCGAACCAGATCCCGCCGCTGGTGGCACGTAAACCCGATCCCCAGGAAGAACCAGCAGTTCCTGCAACCGATGTAACGCTCGCCCTGCAAATCCCGATCCTCGAGTTCCGTCAATCCGAAGAAATACCGCTGAGCACACTGATCTCGCAGTTCGAAGAGATGCTCGATACCAAATTTCTGATTGCCGACAATGTCAAAAACGATCCGCGGTTACTCGAAACTCCGGTCTCGTTCTCGCAGAAGAACACAAACCTCTCCCGCCTGCTGACGCAAATATTGAGCGAAGCGGCACTGACATTCTCTGTCAAATCAAATAAGATTCACATTGAGAGAGCGGAAGGCTCCTGAAGTTCTCCCGCGCCGTAAATCAAGTTCGCCTTGTCGCGAACCAGTCTGCCCGTCAGCGGGCTTAACCAAAGTTAGCTCTGCACGTGAAACTCGACGACAAAGTCTGTTACTGTTTTCATATCAGTAAACGCAAAATCATCAACCATCTTCGCATTCATCGCCCCCGCCGGGCCAGTCAATTGAGTGAATGCGGCGGGGCAGGCACGGGCTGTGGCTGGTGTGTTCCTTACCTGAAACGCTATTTCGCCGAATACGAAAAAGCGGCCGCCGAAGATTCCGGGAAGATCACGGATCTGGAAGAAGACACCATCACCGCTGAAGAATACGCCGAGCAGCGGGATCAGTACATCCAGAGTGGCAAAGGGACGCCCCCTGCCAGATGACCTCTTGAATTCTTACCTGTTCCGAGATCACAGTCATGCCCGCTTCTGAAACGAATTCAGTTCCCGCTTCTGCCGCAGAACAGGAAGTCCTGCTCTCGCTGCAATCGATTTCGAAAACGTACACGACGGGCGATGTGAAAGTACCGGTGCTGCACCATGTGGATCTGGAGATTTATGCGCGGGAGTTTCTGGTCATTGTCGGTCCCTCCGGTTCGGGGAAGAGCACCCTGCTGAATATCGTAGGAGGCATCGACACGCCAACTGAGGGCGAAGTCTACTTTCAGGAACAGAATGTCTCCCGTTTTAACGAGCAGCAACTCACACGTTACCGTCGCGAAAACATCGGCTTCGTCTTTCAGTTCTACAACCTGGTGCAGACATTGACCGCGCGGGAGAACGTCATTGTCGCTGCCGACATCAGTGCCGAACCCATGTCCCCCGATGAAGCGCTGGAACTGGTGGGACTCTCAGACCGCGCCGAGCATTTCCCAGCGCAGCTTTCGGGAGGCGAACAGCAAAGAGTCGCCATCGCGCGGGCTCTGGTCAAACAGCCGGAGCTGTTGCTCTGCGATGAACCGACGGGCGCCCTCGACTTAACCACCGGACGCAAAATTCTGGGAGTCCTGGCTGACCTGAATCGTGAGTTGGGCAAGACCGTTGTGATCATCACCCATAACTCGGCCATCGGACAGATGGCCCGCCGCGTAGTCCGCATCGGATCAGGCACCATCGCTGAAGCTCGACCGAATCCGCATCCCATTTCCGCTGAGCAGGTTACCTGGTAATGAAAGTGCTGCACCGGAAATTACTGCGAGAACTGCTGGCGGCCCGCGGGGTTCTGATCGCCATCATCAGTATTATCGCGGTCGGCATCGGCTGTTTCATCGCCATGTTTTCGACCTATGATAATCTCGAGTATTCCCGGCAGAACTATTACCGGCTCTGTCACATGGCTGACTTCTCCATCGAACTCAAGAAGGTCCCCCTGGGTGACCTTGAGGCGATCGCGCAAACGCCGGGAGTAACCAATATCCTGCCGCGGATTGTTTTTGAAGTTACCGCCTCACTCGAAGACGTTGAAAAACCTCTCTCTGGAAAAGCGGTCTCGCTACCCGAACATGAAAACGCGCCGATCAACAGCATCGTCATCAAGCAGGGCAGTTACTTCACCGATCAGCGACAGGAAGAGGTCATCGTCAATGATGCGTTCGCCCGTGCACATAATCTGCGGCCCGGCGATCACATTCAGCTGATTCTCAACAACCGACTTCAGGACCTGCTGATCGTCGGTACCGCCATCAGCTCCGAATTCGTCTACCTGATCGGTCCCGGTGGACTCGTGCCGGAACCGGAAAGCTACGGCGTGTTCTACCTGAAGCATGACTACGCGGAAGATGTCTTCGGTTTTGAAGGGGCGGCCAACCAGATCCTAGGACACCTCGCCCCGCAGTACCAGAGCCCTAACCGCGTCCGCCAGATTCTGGATCAGCTGGAACTCGAACTGGAAGACTACGGCGTCTTTTCCACGACCCCGCTCTCGCAGCAGTCCTCGCACTGGTTCCTGAAAAATGAGATCGACGGTCTCAAAATCAGTGCCACCATTCTGCCATCCATCTTTTTGATTGTCGCGGCCCTGGCTTTGAATCTGCTCATGTCACGGATGGCGGAACAGCAGCGAACCGTGGTCGGAACCCTCAAAGCCCTGGGCTATTCCAATCAGGAGATGTTTCGGCACTTCATTCAGTTTGGTCTGCTGATCGGGGTGGCAGGAGGCATCCTGGGAACCCTGCTGGGCTACTCCCTGGCCGGAGCCATGACGGCCCAATACCGTAATTTTTTCGAATTCCCCTCGCTGACCAATCAGATGTATCCCCGTGTAATTCTGCTGGGCATGCTGATCAGCGTCTTCTTTGCGGTGCTGGGAACCTTCCGCGGGGTCCGTACTGTCGTGCGTCTCTCACCGGCGGAAGCGATGCGTCCCAAACCGCCGCTACGGGCCCGGCGGATTCTATTGGAGCGGATTCAAGTCTTCTGGCAGGCACTCGACTTCCGCTGGCAGATGGTGCTCCGCGACATCTTCCGCAATCGAACCCGCACCATTGGTGGATTACTCTCCGCGACAGTCGGGGCGATGCTGCTGCTGGTCACCTTTTCCATGTACGACTCCGCCTTCGCCTTGCTCAACTTTCAATACGATAAGCTGCTGCTCAGTGATATCGACCTGACTTTCAAAGACGACCACGACTACTCCGCGTATTTCGAAGCCCAACAGATCCAGGGAGTCGATTATGCAGAGCCGCTGTTCCAGGTTGGCTGTACCCTGCAGAACGGCATCCACGAAAAGAAAACCGGTATCACCGGGATTCTGCGAGACGCGCGACTGACCATTCCCCGCGACACCGAGGGGAACCGGGTCGAAGTCCCCCCTACCGGTTTACTGGTCACACGCAAACTGGCCGACATTCTGCACATCCAGGCGGGAGACTCGATCCGCATGGTTCCCGTTTCCGGCGATCGCATTCCCCGCCAGGTCCCCGTCATGAAAATCATCGACAGTTACCTGGGGCTGACCGTTTACGCTGACTTCCATTACCTGAACCGTTTGATGGGCGAAGCCGATTCGCTGACCAGTGTGCAGCTCAAAACAAATCCCCGACCGGAAGTGACGCGGAAAATCTATCGGCAACTGAAACAGGTCCCGGCGATTCAGACGGTAAATTCCATCCGCGATCAGAAAGACAAACTGCAGGAAGTCCTCGTCGACCAGATGATCGTGATGATTGTCGTAGTGATCGTCTTCTCCTGCCTGATTTTTTTCGGCAGCATTCTCAATGCGTCGCTGATTTCGCTATCCGAACGTCAACAGGAAATCGCCACGCTGCGGGTACTGGGATACACTCCCGGCGAAGTCGGCTCGATCTTCCTCCGCGAAAGTTTCTCTGTTAATCTGCCCGGCATCCTGCTGGGTTTGCCCGCCGGTTACTGGGCTTCCAAAGGCATTAACATTGCCTACGATACCGAACTGTTCCGCATGCCATTTACCATCTACATGCTGAGCTGGGTGATGACGGTCGTCCTGGGCATCCTGTTTACACTGATCTCACACTGGCCGGTCCAGAAAACCATTCAGAAAATGGACTGGCTCCAGGCGTTGAATGTAAAGGAATAACCATGTCCCGAAAATCCATCCTGATCACAGTCGGCCTGCTGGCGGTGCTGGGGTTGTATTATCTTTTCAGCGAAGCGCCGCAGCCGGTGGATGTTACAGCCGCGGAGACAGGCACCGTCAAGGCGTTCATCGAAGAACGCGCCAAGACCAGCCTGCCTCGCATCTACCGCATCGCCATGCCGCTCAACGGGCGGGTGATGCCCATCACCGTGCAGGAAGATGAAAAGGTCACCCAGGGACAGGTCATCGCGGAGATGGATACGTCCGACCTGGATGCCGAAGTCGCCAAAGCCCGCTACCGCGTGGAACAGTATGCCCGCAAAATCATCGAACAGTCCGACAATCGCCTGGAAGATAACTCGCTCGACCAATTCGATGAGTTCCTCAAATCAATGAATCTCACCGTCGAAGCCGCCAGCAAACAGCAGGATGCCAGTAAAGCCAAATGGACCTACGCGCGGGACGAGTACGATCGCAAGTATCAGCTGTTTCAAAAGAACGCACTGTCGGCCAGTGAACTCAGTGAAGCAGACCTCTTCAAAAAACAGAGCGAAATCGATTACCAGAAAGACATTCTCACCTGGCGGGCCCTGCAGGCCATTCAAAGTGCGATGCAGATTGGCAAAATTTCGATTCAGAAATACAAAGAGAAGAAAGTCCTCTCCGAAGCAGTCCTGCAGGAAGAGAAGAAAGAAGCAGAGTCTCAGCTTGAGCAGTTACAGCGCGACCGTAATCGGGCCACGATGCGGAGCCCCATTGATGGAACCGTGCTGGCGAAACACTTCTCCAACGAGCGTACGCTGCCCGCTGGCGAAATCCTGCTCGAGCTCGGTCAGCTGGATGATCTCGAAGTCGAAGCCGATGTTCTCTCTCAATACGTGGGCAACATCCACGTCGGTTCGCCCGTCGATATCGAAGGTCCCGCCATCGGTCCTGAGCCCGTGCAGGGAAAGGTCAAACGGATCTACCCCAAGGGCTTTACCAAGATTTCTTCGCTGGGCGTCGAGCAGCAGCGCGTGAAGGTCATCATCGGCTTTGACCGGAACATCTTCAAACAGCTGCAACAGCAGCAGCGGACTCTGGGCACCGACTTTCGGGTGCGGGTTAAAATCTATACGGACATCAAACCGGATGTGGTCAAGGTTTCCCGCTCGACACTGTTTCGTAACGGATCAGGACAGTGGCAGGCCTACGTGGTTCGGAATAACCGTACGGTGCTCGTCGATGTTGAACCGGGGGTGATGAATGATTTCGAAGCGGAGATCAAAGCGGGAATTAAAGCCGGCGATCGACTGATCGTCGCCCCCAGCATGAATCTGACTTCGGGACAGTCTGTGGAACCGCACCTGATTAAGAACCTGGAGCGGTCCCCGGCCGACTGACCTGTTTAAAAGCTGGTGCCGGATGCACTGTTGATCGGAATCTGTCGCGGCTTTTCTGTCGAAGCCTTATCCAGCTGGATACTCAGAATTCCGTTTTGCACGGAGGCGGAGACCTTATCCGGATCGACGGCAACAGGCATGGGTACCGAACGACGGAATTGACCGGAAGGACGCTCACTCATCCGCACGGTCTGACCGGCGGTGGTTGTCGTCCCGGTGCTGCGGGTACCGGTCACGGTCAGCATATTGCCGGCCAGTGTGATATTGATCTCTTCGGCAGTCACACCGGGCAGATCAATATAGACCTGAACCTGCTCTTCCAGCTCCATCAGATCGACACGGGGAACCCAGACAGGATCGTTGCCAAACAGGCCCAGTCGATCCAGGGCCCGTTCTCCCTGCTCGACAGCGACACCCAGCAGCTTATCGAATTCGGTGCGCAGCCGTTCGATGGAATTCGGAATGCCCGTAGAGTCAGATCGCTTACCTTCGGTTGATTCCTGCGATTCCGACTGGCTGGATTCGGACTGTGCTGATTCTGAATAAGTAGAACCAGCCTGTTCGGCCTGGGTCTGTTCCGTGGATGCTTCTTCGGTATGAATATAAACGGGATCCGGCTGGCCCGGTTGATCGGCTGATGACATGCTAAACTCCTCTTCCGAGTGCGACTGACGTCGCGCTCATTTCAAATGTGATGTTCCACAAAAGCGCTTCCCCTGCGGGTGGAATCCACTTTTGACTGTATTGTCTCACATCTGATTCGAACTGCCAGTAAAATTCTTGAAAATTACCGGCGGATTTTATGAGGGAGCTGTCATTGACTGACTATAGTAAGCCGAATGAAGCGGTCAGACTATTTCGCGCCGGAGGTCAGACTGGTGTCTTCTTCCTCGACAGCACAGGAGCCAGCGGCCGTCGCGTGATCGTGCTCTTTCATCTTGTCGCCGACTGAGCAACCACCACACTGGGAGCAGCCTTCGGCTCCTTCGATGTTGTTCAGACCGCCACACGAGCCTTTGATACACCGGTTACTGAAGATCACACCAACGGCCATCCCCGCGAAGGCCAGGGCAAAGATTGCCAGAGCAAACAGGACTGTTGACATAATTACTGCTCCTCACCGAACTGCTTCTGCCAGGCAGGCGAGAAGCGTTCTGTAAAACCGGCGTCTGTTTTCACGATAAAATAAGCGGCGATGTCCCGCTTTTGTACCCAATTATACCCCTCATCGGGGCCTAATACCATCAGGCATGTCGCGATCGCGTCGCAATTCATGCAGGTTTCCCCCACCACGGTCACCGAAGCGAGCCCATGAGTCGCTGGTCGCCCGGTACGGGGATCAATGGTGTGTGAATAGCTGACGCCATCCACCTCAAAAAAATTACGATAATTGCCCGAAGTCGCCATCGACAGGTTGGACAGTGGTACGATCTTCTGCACCACCCGGGTTTCACTCACCGGCTTTTCGATGCCAACCTTCCAGGCTTCGCCGCGCTGATTGATGCCCCGGGCCCGCATCTCGCCACCGATTTCCACCAGGTAATTTTCGATACCACGAGACTCGATGAGTTCGGCAACCGCATCGACACCGTAGCCTTTTGCGATAGCCGACAGATCGACGTACACGTCGGGAATCAGTTTCTTCAGTGCCGCAGGTGACTCCTGCACCTGGATATGATGATAACCCACCTTCTTGCGGGCCGCTTCTATCTTCTCGTCTGCAGGCAGCGTCTTCTTGCCGGGATCCGGACCGAAGTGCCACAGGTTGACCAGTGGGCCGACGGTCATATCGAAGGCCCCGTCGCTGTCTTCACTCAAATTGAGACCGGCTGCGACGACTTTGACCACAGCAGGTGCGACGGGTAACCATTGATCGGGTTCCGCCTGGTTGAACAGGGATAGTTCCGAATCTTTGATGTAGGTCGACATCTCCTGGTTGATTTCCACGAGCAGCTGATCGATGTCCTGTTTCAGCTGCCCGGTATCAACCTTATCTGCCGCAGGGGAACAGACCGTAATGTGATAGGTCGTTCCCATCGTCGGCCCCTCGATCTGCTGCTTCTGTAATGCAGCAGAATCGGGGCCTGATTCATCGTTCCGGCATCCCGTGACCTGCAGGCAACACAGCAGCAGGCCGAGCGTCCAGAACCACGCGGATTGTCTGTTAACCGAAGTCATCGTAGCGGACGTTCTCAGGTTCAACTCCCAGATCATCCAGCATGTTACGTACGGCTGACAACATCATTGGCGGACCACAGATGTAGTACTCACAATCTTCGGGAGCAGGATGCTTGCTCAGGTATTCGTCCAACAGCACCTGGTGGATGAAGCCCTGCAGACCGCTCCAGTTATCTTCCGGCATCGGATCTGAAAGCGCGATATGCATCTTGAAGTTCGGGAAGTCCTGTTCGATCGCCCGGAATTCATCTTCGTAGAACATTTCACGCATACTGCGGGCACCGTACCAGTAGGAGACCTTCCGGTTGGTTTTGCGTTCTTTGAAGAGTTCGTAGATGTGAGATCGCAGGGGGGCCATACCAGCACCACCACCGATGTAGATCATTTCGGCATCGGTTTCCTGGATAAAGAACTCACCGTAAGGACCGGAGATAGTAACTTCATCACCAGGCTTCAGGTTAAAGATGTATGAGGACATCTTCCCGGGAGGAGTGCCATCCGGTGCGCGGGGCGGAGGTGAAGCCACACGCACGTTAAGCATGATAATGCCTTTTTCACCCGGATAGTTGGCCATGGAGTAAGCACGGATGACCGGCTCTTCGACCTTGGACTCAAACCGCCAGAGATCGAACTTGTCCCAGTCTTCTTTATACTCATCGGGAATATCAAATTCGCTGTATTTGATATGGTGCGGCGGAGCTTCAATCTGAATATAACCACCTGGCTTGAAGTTTACGTCTTCACCGACAGGCAGTTCCAGAACGAGCTCTTTAATGAAGGTCGCCACGTTGTCGTTGGACTTAACCTTACACTGCCATTTCTTGGTTTCGAAGACTTCAGGTGGTACTTCGATATCCATGTCAGCCTTGACCGGCACCTGACAGGAAAGTCGGCAACCTTCGCGGACTTCGCGGTTGTTAAAGTGAGAGCGTTCGGTCGGCAGGATATCGCCGCCGCCCTGCAGCACGCGAACCTCACATTGAGCACAGGTTCCCCCACCACCACAGGCAGATGAGACGAAAATCTGATTCTCGGCGAGAGCGCTCAGCAGTTTCCCACCCACGGGAACTTCGATTTTCTTCTGCTCGTTCACAGTAATTGTGACGTTACCGGAGGCAACCAGTTTTGATTTCGCGACCAGAATGATGGCGACCAGGGCCAGCACAATGCCCGTGAACATCACCACGCCTAACAGAATTTCTATACCCATGATTAAACTTTAACCGCTCAATAAATTAGGAAAATGTTAAGTCTCAGAGCTGGATACCGGAGAAAGCCATGAAGGCCATCGCCATCAGTCCAACGGTAATAAAGGTGATGCCCAGACCGCGTAATCCCGGTGGAACATCACTGTATTTCATTTTCTCCCGCACACCTGCCAGCGCCAGAATCGCCAGTGCCCAGCCGACACCGGAACCGAAACCGAAGACGCAGCTTTCGGGGAAGTTGTAGTCTCGTTCTACCATAAACAGGGTTCCCCCCAGGATCGCGCAGTTCACGGTAATCAGCGGCAGGAAGATCCCCAGCGAGTTGTAGAGAGCGGGAACGAACCGGTCGAGGGTCATTTCCAGGATCTGCACCATCGCCGCAATCACGCCGATGTAACAGATCAGACCGACGAAGGTCAGGTCGACATTGGGATAACCGGCCCAGGCCAGTGCGCCCTTCTTCAACAGGTGCTGATAGATGATGTTATTGACGGGAACAGTAATCGTCTGAATGACAACCACAGCGATCCCCAGACCGAAGGCGGTCTTCACATTCTTGGAAACGGCCAGAAAGGTACACATTCCCAGGAAGAAGGCCAGTGCCAGGTTTTCAACGAACAGACACTTGATAAACAGGCTCAGATAATGCTCTAACATGTTATGCTTCCTCCACCTGATCGGTCTTCCAGGCTCTTAAGGCCCAGATGGTGAAACCGATAATAAAGAACGCGCTGGGAGGTAATAACATCAGGCCATTGGCGTCATACCAGCCACCCTCGCGACTCAGTTTCAAAATGGTAACTCCAAACAGGCTGCCGGATCCGAACAGTTCCCGGAAGAAGGCAACCAGCATCAGGACTGCACTGTAACCCAGCCCGTTTCCAATCCCGTCCAGGAAGCTGATGCCTGGCTCGTTTTTCATCGCGAACCCTTCGGCACGCCCCATCACGATACAGTTGGTAATAATCAGTCCCACAAACACGGACAGCTGCTTGCTGATTCCGAAGGCGAATGCCTTGAGGAACTGATCGACCAGAATCACCAGTGAGGCGATGATCGTCATCTGCACGATAATGCGGATACTGCCGGGAATCTGCAGACGAATCGAAGCGACTGCGGCGTTCGAGCAGGCAGTCACCAGGGTTACCGCGATACTCATCACGAGTGCGGTCTCCATCTTGGTTGTTACCGCCAGAGCGGAACAGATTCCAAGGATCTGCAACGCAATCGGGTTGTTATTAAAAATCGGTCCGGTCAGAACCTCTTTTTGTCGTGAATTCATATTACTTTCCCTCCTTTTCCCGAACCTGTTCGAGATAAGGCTTAAATCCTAGGTCACCCAGCCAGAAATCCAGCAGGTGGGTTACGCCGCGAGAGGTAATGGTGGCTCCCGAGAGGCCGTCCACTTCATGTTCCGCATTGGGGGACTCCGGATTGACGCTCCCCTTAATGACTTCGATATCGGGCTGGAAGTCTTTGTTGTAGACTTCTTTGCCTTTCCACTGTGCCTTCCACTTGGGGTTATCAACTTCACCACCCAGCCCGGGTGTTTCCCCCTGTTCGTAGAAGGTCAAACCCTGCACGGTGGTCAGGTCGGTCTGCAGAGCCAGGAAGCCCCACATGGTAGACCAGAGACCTTTGCCGCGGACGGGCAGAACATACTGAGTCAGCTGACCGTTCTCATCGTTGATCAGGTAGACCCAGGAATAGTTTTCGCGACGTTTGATCCCGGCGATGTCCTTGCTGGGCTCGATTGCCGTGCTCAGCTTGGGATTGTCGATTGCCGCCTTCTGGTCGTATTCCGCAGGATTGGGGAACAGTTCCTTGTCGTCGGTTACGACTTTACCTGAGTCGAGATCAACGATAATCCCCTCAACCCGCTCGTCATAAATCTTCATGACGTTCTTCGCGTCATCACCTGGTTGGATCAGGCCCGCCACGGAGAGGATGTTCTTTTTACGTTCGATCTCTTTATTCAGTTCCTGCTTGCTGCGCAATCCGACCGCAGCCCCGGAAACCAGAATCGAGCAGACCACACACAACGTGGCCGATACGATAAATGTGAAACCTATTGAATCACGCGACATTTCGCGCCAACCTTCTTTTAATGTTTGCTTGAACCACGTAATAATCAATCAGAGGAGCGAAGACGTTGCCGAACAGAATCGCCAGCATGATCCCCTCTGGATACGCAGGATTGACGACCCGAATCAGGATTGTCATTCCCCCAATCAAAATTCCATATAACCAGCGACCGGTGTCGGTCATCGCTGCGGAGACCGGGTCGGTCGCCATGAAGACCAGACCGAAGGCCAGACCACCGACAACCAGGTGCCACTGCGGAGGCATGGCGAACATCGCGTTGGTATTGCTGCCAATCATCCAGAGCAGTGTGGCTAAGCCCATCGATCCGGCAAGCACACCCGCCATCACACGCCAGGAACCAACGCCGATCAGGATCAGGAAGATCGCTCCGAGGAGACAGGCCAGAGTTGAAGTTTCACCCATGGACCCCTGAATGGTTCCCAGGAACGCCTGCGACCAGGAGATACCAAGGCCTCCCTCAGAGATGGGATTGGTGACTGCTTTCATGCCGACTTCGGGAGCAGCGGTGGCCATCTGCCCCAGTGAAGTAGCACCACTGAAGCCATCAACGGCAGTCCAGACTGTGTCACCCACGATCTGTGCCGGATAGGCAAAGTATAGAAACGCACGTGCTGTTAATGCGGGGTTGAGGAAGTTTTTCCCTGTACCACCGAAGATTTCTTTACCGACGACCACCCCGAAGCTGATGCCCAGTGCAACCTGCCAGAGGGGAATTGTGGGAGGCAGCGTTAACGGGAAAAGCATCCCGGTCACCAGGAAGCCTTCGTTGATTTCGTGACGCCGCACGATACAGAACAGACCTTCCCAGGCCCCCCCTACCGCCATACAGACGATATAAACGGGCAGGAAGTAAAGTGCCCCATGCACCAGGTTGGAGAGCAGGCTGTTCGCATCGGGAACTACGCCCAGCGAGGACATGATCGCACCCCGCCAGCCCGGTACCGATTCGATGCCCATGGTACTCATCGCCGCATTGGCCTGATACCCGGTGTTATAAAGTGCCATAAACACACAGGGCAACAGAGCCACAATGACCATACTCATCATGCGCTTCAAGTCGATGGAGTCGCGCACATGAGAGGCTTCACTGGTCACTTCACCCGGCGTATACAGGAAGGTATCCTGCGCTTCGTAAAGTGGGTAAAGCTTCTCGAACTTACCCCCTTTATCGAAGAGAGGGTGCATCTTATCAAGAAGATTTCGTAACGGCTTCATTTCGAGGTTTATCTTTCCTGTTTGACAGCCCCTGAATCAGGCTCAGGCGGGCCATCAGCAACTTTGACTGTCTCTGACTGCGAGCCGAAACGAATACGTTTCAGAGCGATCAGTCAGGCTGACATCTTTCAAAACAAATTGAGTTATCCGGCTTACAATCACACTCAGTGAAGGCTTGGCGAGTTTCACAGTCAAAGCCCTTCCCGGGCCAACACTGTATCAGCCCTCGATTTCAATTTTGGTCAAATTGTCTCGCAGCAGTGATCCGTAGTTGTATTTGCCCGGGCAGACAAACGTGCACAACGACAGGTCTTCTTCATCCAGTTCCAGGCATCCCAGCAGTTTTGCCTGTTCGGTGTCTTCCGTAATCAGTGCCCGCAACAGGAAGGTCGGCAGGATATCCAGCGGCATCACTTTTTCATAAGTGCCGATGGGAATCATGGCTCGCTTACTGCCTTCGGTGGATGTAGTGAAAGGCACTTTCTTGCCTTTACCGGTCCAGGAAGAAGCAAATACAGGCACGACCGAGAACTTATTGAATCCGGGGCCCATCCAGCCCAGGAAGTCACGGTGTGTTCCCTCTTTGAGCGCGGTAACCTGCAATGCATAGCGGCCCAGGTAAGCAAACGGGCCTTCGGCTGTTCGGCCGGCGAGAGCGGAACCGGAAATCACCCGATCAACGCCTTCTTCGAGGTTGCCGTCTGTCAGGTCAGCCAGACTGGCTCCCATGATGGTTTTCACCAGTTTCGGATTCTTAACCACAGGACCCGCGATGGAAATCACGCGTTCGTTGTAAAGCTGACCGGTGCTAAAGAGTTTGCCAATCGCGATCACGTCCTGGTAATTGATGTACCAGACGGTTTTCTTATCGCTGACCGGATCGAGGTAATGAATGTGTGTGCCGGGGAGACCTGCGGGGTGCGGGCCGCCGAATTCTTCAACCGTCACAAAATCCAGCTCGCAGCCTGGCAGATTGGTTCCCGGTGCTTTACAGAGATAGAGCTTGCCTTCGGTCAATGCCTTCAGGACCTGCAGCCCCTGAGAGAATGCGCGGGGCTCTTCACTCAAGACCACTTCCGGTGGCGGAGCGAGAGGGCTGGTGTCGATAGCGGTCACAAAGATCGAATGCGGTGTCGATTCGGGCGAAGGCACTTTGCTGTAAGGACGGGTCCGCAGACTGGTCCAGAGTCCAGACTGCAGCAGGTTCTCGGTGACCTGCTCGCGAGTCAGACTGGCGAGTTGACCTTCTTCATAAGAAGTGAAGGTCTCTTCTTCTTCGCCGGCGAGTTCAATCACCAGGGATTGAAAAACGCGTTTAGCACCGCGGTTGATTTCAGTCACTTTCCCGGCGGCGGGAGCGGTGTAGATGACGCCTTCGATCTTTTTGTCGCTGAACAGCAACTGACCTTTTTTAACGGTATCACCGACTTCAACAGCCAGCGTCGGTTTCATACCGATATAGTCCGGGCCGATCAAAGCAACTGATCGAACTTGTGGCCCGTTTTCGATCAAAGCGGAAGGCTCACCTGCGATGGGCAGATCCAGACCTTTTTTAATTGTAATCATTGAATTATGAACCTGAATGCAACGAGTGTTTCTGACTGACTCGCCTGATGTGGTATCAATCACCACCTGAATGCTGTACAAATCCGATTAAGGGCATTTCTGCAATGTGCTTGCTGGTTTTATAGGCGCAAGATCTCTAGTGCCCAATAATTCGCGGCTATTTTACACAGATCCCCCCCGTTTTGTAGTGAAAGCAGGGAACAAATTGGATCATTTTCCATTCTGTATCAGAAAAGCTCGATTCGTAGTTCATTCAGCACCTTTTCCGCGATTCTCAATGCTGAGAACCGACGCGTAATGCATCTAATTGCACCGCGCATCAGGTCTTTTCAGCAGAATCTCCCAGCCTGTTTCCTGATGTCTCAATCCGATTTCAACGCTTTTGAATACTCAAAAAAAAACCACCTGAGAACAACACGCTCTCAGGTGGCGGGATTTTACTTTGATGGTTTAGAGTTTAGTTTCGGCTTACAGTTCCAGCAACTTTACATTCTTATACCAGACTTTGTGTCCGTGGTCCTGAAAACCGATGTAACCTTTCCGCGGGAAGTCTTTGACGGCCGCCTTGAACTTGTGCGCAGAACCATCCAGACGCTTGCCCGGCTCAGTCCATTCATCTGCATTCAGTTTGGCAACCACTTCTCCATTCACGGCGACGCTGATGTGCGGACCTTTGCAGGTAATCTCAAAATGAGTCCATTCGCCAGGTGCACTGGCCAGATTCTTTGCAGGTGATACGAGGTCATAGATCGCACCGAAATCGTGCATACCGGTGCCGTCGCCACTTAAGACCTGCGCTTCGAAGCCGGTCTGCACGGGGTTCTTCAGATCACCCACGCGGAAAAAGATTCCGGAGTTGCACTCTTCAGGCATCTTGACATCGCACTTGAATTTGAAATCACCAAATTCTTTGTTGTAGACGATCAGGTAACCACCCGACTTGTAAGGCACCAGAGCGCCGTTTTCGATCGGGGCAGCGATCTTCTTACCGTTGCTGCACATCCAGCCCTTGTAGTTCTCGCCGTTGAACAGCAGTTTCCAGCCTTCAGCTTTTTCAGCTGCAGTCAGCTTGTTATCTGATTCTGAAGCACCGGAGTCAGCCACATCGAGCCTGGCCAGCTTCTTCGCAGCCTGCTTTTCAGCTTTTTCCATGACGCTTGCCAGGGTGACTTCTTTACCCCCCTGACGTTTACTTTCGTCAGCAGCTTCCATGAATGCGTAGATTTCCAGCGTCTCTTCAGGGCTCACAGGCGGCTTGCCGGTGCGGAAGAACTTTACGATCTCCACCAGCAGTGGCTTGTAACCGTCGTAACCACCCACGGCGACTTCACCGTTTTTACCGACTGCGGTTCCGCCATAACCTTTAGGGGTTCCCTTACGGACACCAGCGAAATGCCCTTCACGACCACCGGCCCATTTGCCGGCGACTTCATCCCGATCAGCGTTGCTGACTGTACGGGTGACAGACTCACAACCAGGTCCCATGACGGTAAACAGAGTTTCGACACCGTGGATCCCGTACCAGTAGAGGTCGGGATGCGTGCTTTCCAGCGAACAGGGGCTGTGGGTGCTGGCCTTCATGATCTTTCCCTCTTCGCCGTTCCGCAGACGCTGTGCGCCCTTGGCAAACCGCAGTGATGAGGAGGAGAACATCGGAGTATTGTATTTTTTGGAGAGTTCGAACAGAGCGACGGCATCGGTCAGCGAAGCAGCAATCGGCTTGTCGATGAAGACCGGCTTGCCTGACTGGAGAACTGGCAGTGCCTGTTTCAGGTGCGGGCGACCATCGTTTGTTTCGAGGAAGACCACATCGACTTTCTCCAGCAGTGCGGGAATGGAATCGACGATTTCCACGCCCATTTCCTTCACCTGCTTCGTGTAGCCGGGAACGCGAGAGACACTGGATTCAATGTCCGGGCTTCCCTTGGGATAAGCGGCGACGATTCGACAGCCAGCCAGATCCCCTTCCGGGTTGCCGGTATTCAGCATCTTGGTAAAGGCAATCGCGTGCGAAGTATCCAGGCCGATAATCCCGGCTTTGAGTACCTTCTTGGCATCTTCAGCGGAGACGGAGCTGCCCAGGGCGACTGTCAACAGCAGCAGGGCGCAACAGGCCTGACAGAAAAGACGTTTAAAAAGTCCAGAGTTCATAATGTTCCTCTATCGTGGATGACAGGTAAGCTGATACGGAAACAGGCAGGTAAAGCGACTGCGTCTGCAAAGACGGTGCCGCCTTCGATTTCCTTATGAATGTTTATAAAATCGATTATGGTCAATCCAGTGTACCAAATGCAATCGCACGGCGGCTGGGAGTCGGAATTTTCAGCGTTTCCTCCGCAAGGTGACGCAACTCAATCGGCGTAGTCTTTGCCATTCAGGCTGTCGACCACCGAATGCTGCCAGCCTTCCAGGGCGGCTTTCATCTTCTTGAACCGCTGCGGATCCTGTTTCGACAGATCATGCTGTTCGGACGGATCCTGTTTGAGGTTATACAGGGTGAATTTCGGCGTTCCCTTTTTGTTTTCCATTTTCAGGACTTTATAATCGCCGTCGATCAGTGCAGCAGAACCCGGAAGTTTATCCTGGGAATACAGTGTTTTCAGGCTGCCGGCATCGGCATCCGGAACTGGTCCGGGCGGATTGGGTTTTCCGGGAGACTGCTGTTTCTGTAGCGCCAGTAGAATATCCGTGCTGCGTTTAGGGTGCCCTTTGATGGGGTAGGTCCAGAAGCCCATTGGTTTGTCGCGGGACATTTTGTGTCCTTCGATGAGGGGCAGCAGACTTTCACCATCCAGCGTGGGCTGATGTGAGACCTTCGCACCGGTTACGGCTAACACTGTCGGGTAGATGTCGATGGTGCCGCAGGGCATGTCTGAGGTTTCCGGTTTCTTGATGACCGCTGGCCACTCGATCAGCGACGGCACGCGAATGCCCCCTTCCCAGAGGTTTCCTTTATATCCTGCCAGACCGCCGGTCGCCTGAGAGCGGGGTCCGTCTTTTTTGAACTGGGGAGGTCGGGGACCGTTATCACTGGTGAACCAGAGCAGTGTATTCTCTGCGAGTCCCAGATCGCGGAGCTGCCTTCTCAGATGTCCCATCGCGCGGTCGACGCCGCTGATTTCACCAAAATAGTTCTGGAAAGCAGGATCCTGATTGGGATACAGGGCTTTGAGTTCGTCCACCGCCTCGTGGGGCAGATGCGGATTACCAAACCAGATGACCGCCAGGAAGGGCTGTTCTTTTTTCTGAGCCCCCTTCATGAAGTCGAGTGCCGCATCGACGGTGACGCGAGAACTTTCTCCCTTGAGCTGCTCGACCATTCCGTTATGGCTCATGTAAGGATCGTTTTCGTAGAAGTTCGGACTCGAAACCCATTCGTCAAAGCCGCTGTTCCCCGGAGAGACAGGACTGTTAGCCTGCACCGAACCGAGGTGCCATTTCCCGAAGTGACCGGTCGTGTAACCAGCAGACTTGACCGCCTCAGCGACTGTGACTTCCTGCGGACGTAAGGTATGTCCCCAGCTGAAGCAGGCGAAGCGGTTCGGGTGTCGTCCAGTCAGAAAACTGCCTCGAGTAGGCGAACAGACGGGCGCTGCTGCATAAAAGCGGTCCAGCCGCAGACCAGAGGCCGCCATATCATCCAGGTGCGGCGTCTTGATTACGGGGTGCCCATTAAAGGATGTTTCGCCCCAGCCCTGGTCGTCGGTCATGCAGAGCACGATATTCGGCCGCGCTGTTTTTTCAGCGGCGTGCAGGCTGACAAGGGTACTGGAGAAACAGAATCCACAGAGAAGGAGCAAAGCGGAGCAGACGAAGCGGCGTAGCATATTGTGACCTCAAGGTTGAATCGGGGAGGCAGGTAAGCGAGTCGATATTTCATCCTGTCCCAAATCAGACAGGGCGCCAAGGTTCTTTCCCGGGCCGGCACTGATTTTCTGCAAAGTTCTTCTGAGCCCGCTCTCATGCCTGAAATGCCGTGCTGATGATTGCATCCCCCCTGCCTGCTCGGCTATACTTCTCACGTGTATCCGGACCTCCCTCTGAACTGACGTCGATTGCTGTTTTCCCCTGCCACAATCAACTTACGTCTTCAAGGCAATGATTGAGACTGCCCCAGCCTCATTCGGGGCACGTTTGAGAGTCGTTCCAGAATTCCAGAGAAAAACAGAGGAACCCCAGGCAACATGAAACCGACAAAGCCTCAAGAACCTTATTTTGTCGGCATTGATATCGGTGGTACGAACGTCAAGGTCGGTATCGTTGATGATGCCGGCCAGACACTTGCCTTCTGTAAAACGAGCACCGATGTCCCTTCAGGCGTTGAGGCGGGCCTGAAAAACATCTACCAGGCCATCGACGATGCCCTGGCTGACTGTCGGCTGACAATGGACGACATCAAAGCCATCGGTATCGCCACTCCCGGTACGATGGATATTCCCGGGGGCAAACTGGTCGATCCGCCGAATCTTCCGACCTGGAAAGGTTTTCCGATCCGCCAGACCGTCTGTGATCATTACGGCGGCAAACCGACGATCTACCAGAACGATGCGAACGCGGCCGCCTATGGAGAATACTGGATCGGCGGTGCCCGTGAGGCACATAGTCTGGTGTTCTGGACACTGGGCACGGGCATTGGATGTGGTATTATTATAGATGAAATGATCATTGAAGGTCGTCACTCACACGGGGGCGAATGCGGACACATCGTCATCCAGATGGATGACGGACGGTTATGTGATTCAGGACAATATGGTACACTCGAAGCTTATGCGGGTGGCACGTCCCTGGTGAAGCGCTGCCAGGAACAGCTGGACGCCGGTCGCGAGTCCGTCCTGAATGACATGCTGCAGCAGGGCCAGGAACTGACTCCCCTGCTGATCTCCGAGGCCGGAGAACAAAACGACGAACTGGCAACCGAGCTGATTATGGAATCCGCCCGCTGCCTGGGAGTCGGCACGACAAACCTGATGCACACTATCGATCCGGACATGGTTCTGTTCGGCGGTGCAGTGACATTCGGAGGCAAGGGTACAGCCCAGGGAGACCGTTTCCTACAGCGCATCCGGGAAGAGGTCCAACAACGCGCGTTCTCGGTTCCCTACGAGAACACGATCATCGACTACGCAGAACTCGGAGCAGACGCCGGATACATTGGCGTCGCCGGCTGTGCGCGACTGGCCTGCCTCAAAGCAGAATAAAATTAAAACGTGCCCGGTACACTAAACGCCGGGCGGTCTGAACGACAGGAAACCGAGAAACCTTTATGGCAACTGAGCCCCGTCTGATCCGAAACTTTTCGATCGTAGCACATATTGACCACGGGAAAAGTACGCTGGCCGACCAGCTGCTCCTGAAAACCGGCGCCATCACGGAGCGGGAATTCAAAAACCAGATTCTGGATGACCTGCAGATTGAACAGGAACGCGGAATTACGGTCAAAGCCCGCACGGTGGTGATTCACCACAAATACAAAGGTGAAACATACGAGCTGAACCTGATCGACACCCCCGGTCACGTCGACTTCCACTACGAAGTCTCCCGCAGCCTAGCTGCCTGTGAAGGCGCGCTGCTGCTCGTCGACGCCTTTCAGGGTGTGCAGGCCCAGACCGTCGCGAACGCCTACGCCTGTATCAACGCCGACCTGTCGATCATTCCGGTCGTCAACAAAATCGACCTGCCCGTGACTCGTATCGACGAAGTGCTGGAGGAAGTTGAATCGGTCGTCGGCCTCGACCCCGAAGAAGCACTCAAAGTCAGTGCCAAGAGCGGAATCGGCATTGAAGATGTGCTCGATGCCATCGTCGAACGCATCCCCCCTCCGAGCGGAGATCCCAGTGCGCCACTGCAGGCACTGGTGTTCGACAGCAAGTACGATCATTACCGCGGTGTCGTTACCTACGTCCGTGTGGTCCAGGGAACGGTAGAAAAAGGCCAGACGGTCGTCCTGATGCGAGGCGGTACCAAGCTGGATATTATCGAGATCGGCCAGTTCACTCCGCACATGAAAGCCGTCAAGTCGCTGGGGCCCGGACAGGTAGGTTACCTGGTCAGTGGTGCGAAGGAACTCAGCCAGGTTCACGTGGGGGATACCATCGCCGACCCCAAAAAACTGCCGGCTGCCCCCCTGCCCGGTTACCAGACTCCACAACAGATGGTGTTCTGCGGAATGTATCCTATCGAAGCCACCGACTTTGAAAAGTTGCGTGAAGAGCTGCAGAAGCTGAGCCTCAATGACGCCAGTTTCAGTTTCGTACCAGAAACCAGTGACGCTCTGGGCTTCGGCTTCCGTTGCGGCTTCCTGGGCATGCTGCACATGGAAATCATCCAGCAGCGTCTGGAACAGGAATTCAATATCGACCTGTTGCAGACCGCGCCCAACGTAACTTACGAAATCCTGGAGCGCAGCGGCGAAGTTTTACACCTCGATAACCCGCAGGATGTTCCCGATGCAAGCCGCATCGAAGAATTCCGCGAACCGATCGCGCTGGTGAATTTCATCCTGCCTGCAGAGAACATCGGCACCATCATGCAGCTCTGTTCCGACCGCCGCGGGATCTACAAGAATACCGAGTACCTGGGAACCAACCGGGCACAGCTGGTTTACGAACTGCCGCTGGCGGAAATCGTCTACGACATGTACGACCGCCTGAAAAGCGCGACTAAGGGTTACGGTACGATGGACTACGATATCATCGGCTACCGCGCAGCCGACCTCGTCAAGATGGACATCCTCGTCAAAGGGGAACGCGTTGATGCCCTCTCCACGATCGTGCACCGCTCACAGTCCGAGCGTCGTGGACGCGGTCTGGCGAAGCGGCTCAAAGAGGAGATCTCCAAGCACCAGTTTGAAATCCCGATTCAAGCCGCGATTGGCGGAAAGATCATCGCTCGCGAGACGATCAAAGCCCTCCGTAAAAATGTGACCGCCAAGTGTTACGGTGGTGACATCACCCGTAAGCGCAAGCTGTGGGAAAAACAGAAAGAGGGCAAGAAACGCCTCAAGCAGTTCGGCCAGGTCGAGATTCCCCAGAAGGCGTTCCTCGCGGTACTGGATGCGACCAAAGAAGAGTAACCGACTCGAGCGGAATTACTCTTCGACGTCTGCCAGCAATGCTTCGAGCGCCTGGGTGCAGCCTTTCATCGAGATCACGGCCTGCTCGAAGTTGGTATGCAGTGATGCTTCCGGCGCATCCAGTGCAAACTGATCAGTGGCTTTGCGGAGCCGACTGATTTTTTTGCGGAGCATCTTGAGATACGCGTCCGGATCATCCACGCGGGTTTCCAGTGCCCGCGAAGCATCAAAGACAGCCCGCGTGATTCCCATGAGCTCCGGGTAATCGTCTACTTCATCGCAGTGCTTGATAAACGTTCGCACCATCCAGGCATGTGCCAGGATCACCTGACTGCGTTCTACCAGTTCCTGTTTGCTGATCGACATGACGTCACTCTGATTGAAACTCAACGTCTTTCACCGGCGGGCACCTCGATGGCCCCGCACTTCATCGCTCTGAAAGTAACGCTTCAGAAGCAGACATGCAAGAGTTGACTCAGCTCGAATCAGATCGCGTGGGTGAAGTCGTCGCCGCGGTAGTACTCGTAGAACAGACGGCCGATTTCATCGCTGAGTCGCGAGAGGTACTCTTTCTTGAACTTGGAGAACGTGACTTCCGAGGTCGCCCGCGGAGCCCTGAGCGGATAGAAGGACGTGATCTCTTTGCTGTAGAGTTTATCGCCTTCGCCGTTTTCATCCATTTCATAGACCGTGACCATCCCTTCGGCGCGACCACGGTAGAGGTCAGAACTGTTTTCTTCGTAGAGACTGTATTTATGCAGTTCGATATGAATCACGTATGTCACATCAAAGGCTTCGCCGATTTCTTCCGGCTTGTCCCAGTCCGGGTTCTCATCCATCCAGGCACGAATCCGATCCGGATTGACCATCTTCACTCCATGCTGATGCAGCTGGAACGTGGTGTACTTTGCCAGGTCGTTGTGAATGCCGTCGAAGTTGTACTGCAGTTCCAGTGGTGCATAACAGACGATCGCAACGGTTACATCCTTGTCGGTCAGCGACTTTGAAGTCTGGGCATCGAAGTCCGGCTCAATCGATGGCGGCCCCCCGATCAGGTAACCCAGCAGGATGAAATAGTTGCAGCCCGACAGCGTCGTACACAATATCAGTACCAGTGCCAGCTTGCTGACTGTCTGCAAAAACCGTTTATGAATACGTTGTTTCAACGAAAAACTGTTCATCGTGTGATCCTTCACAACTCCGAATTGATGTTCTGGTCTGCTGTCCTGTACCAAATTGAAAGTGACGATCAGTAAATTTCTTCACTGGAATGGTAGTTATAGAAGAAGCGACCAATCTGATCGGCGATGCGATCAAGGTATTTCTTTCTGAAGACTTTGGGAGATTCCTGTTCGATCGAAACCGGCATATGGCTCGGAAACTCTGAGGTGTAGTTGGTCTCGAAGACAGACAGTGCCCGGCGATACCCGTCGACATCCTGCACTTCATAGGCAGAGACGGTACCGTATGCTTTTCCGCGAAGCAGGTTCGGGCTGTTGGGCTCGCGGTAATCGAACTCGTCGATGTCGACGTGAATGATGTAATCGACCTCGAAGTTTTCCGCCAGTTGATCCACGTCGTTCCAGACGCCGCCATTGTCATCGAGCCAGGTCGCGACTTCACCGGTATCCTGAACCACGATCTCCCGACGCTTCAGATCGTAAGTAATCTGTTCCAGCAGATCGTAATTCAGGGACGGATAATCAGAACGGATTGATTCCGGAGTCGAACAGATCACCAGGACCTTTTTATGTTCTTCCGACAGATCGATATTGGTCCGCCTGGTAAATTCGCAGGTGACCAGGGGGTCGCCAAAGAATAATTTTCCGGCCATTACTCCCAGAGAACATCCGCTGGCCTCCAGACAGACCAGCGCCAGCAGCACCACGACGCAATAGCGTCGGGGAGTGGAGAGTCTGCTTTCGATCTGTTGTTTCAGTCGCATCATTTCAGCCATCCTTGGCATGAACCGCTAAGATTTGTTGTGATAGATTTGATTTGAAAGGCGGGTTCTCACGCGCGCTGACGCGGCGCAAGTATTAAAATGTCATCCTGAAAGCCCACTCCATCACGGTGATCGAAGTCAGACCACAGATCAGCCAGAGCAGACAGAGTTCAGGATTGGAGATCAGCCAGAGCCGTCTGTGATACACGCTGATCCAGGACCAGGGAATCATAGCCAGACAGACCAGTGCCAGAATCAACCCGGACGTATTAGCCTGGGCAGACTGACTTAACTGACCTCGAACAAAATGTGAAAAGGAAGTTGTCATCCCACAACTGGGACAGGGAATTGAGAATTGATTTTTGATGACGCAGGGTGCAAAACCGAGTTGTTGATGTGAACCGAAGCCTCGCGGATCCGGCTGAATTCGAATCGCAACACAAAATCCGCCGATCAGAAACAGACTCCAGCAAATCAACAGCAGCCGCAGTTTCCATCCAATGGGCATGCCCGGATGTAATTCACGCAGCGCCGACAACAGCCGATTGTCTGACGTTCTGGCAGTGGGTTTGGAATTGAAATTCATTATTGAGAATGAGAGAAGCCGAGGTTTATCAGTTCTATAATTTTACTGCAAGACCAGATCCGGAAAATGTCCATCTGCTCCTGACAGGCTACCATTTATTGAGGCCCCGTCCAGATCCCCTCGTAGACTTCGACAGCCGGACCGGTCATGTAGACTTCTCCCGCCTCGGCCCACTCGAGCCGTAAATCACCACCGGGCAAGTGGATAAGCACATTTCGTTCGGACCGCCCCGTCAAGACGCCCGCCACCGCAGAAGCACAGGCTCCGGTGCCACAAGCCTGGGTTTCGCCCGAACCACGTTCCCAGACGCGCATCTTCAGTTCGGAAGGAGAGACGACTTCGATGAATTCCGCGTTGACCCGATTGGGGAACATCGGATGCACTTCTACTTTCGGTCCGATCCCATGCACCCAGTGATCGTTGAGTTCGTCAACGAAGGTAATACAGTGCGGGTTCCCCATGGAAACACAGGTCACCTTAAGGCTCTGATCGCCCAGATCCAGGTCGGCATCGACCGGAGGATCGCCGGGGAGCAGCGTGGGAATCTCGGCACTTTTGAGAATCGGATGTCCCATGTTGACGCGCACCTGGCTGACGCGGCTTCCCGCCAGTTCCAGGTCCAGATGCAGTACACCGGCCCCGGTTTCGATCTTCAATGTCTGCTGTTTCGCGATCCCATGATCATAAACGTATTTCGCGACACAACGCACGCCGTTCCCGCACATTTCCGACTCGCTGCCATCTGCATTGAACATCCGCATGCGGGCGTCGGCTTTTTCTGACGGGCAGATCAGAATCAGTCCGTCCGATCCGATGCCTTTGTGCCGGTCGCTGACCGCCATCGCCAGGCTGGCAATGTCTTCAGGGAGGGACTCTTCAAAACAGTTGACATAGACGTAGTCGTTGCCGGCTCCGTGCATCTTGGTAAATTTCATCGTCGCTTTTCTTTTCTCTGATCTTATACAGGCTCTGGATAACTCCCGTCAGCCCTGGAATGAATTCTCTATTATTCTGGCGTTTTCAGCCCCAGAAAGATACTCCGCCGCAGGGCATTATCGCGTCCGGAAAACGCATCTTCGTTTCCGGGCAGGATATTTTCCAGCGTGGTAGCCATCATGTGGAACTTGGCGTCTACATCATCTGCGTAATGCACCAGCAGTGCTTCCGGGGTATGCGGGGCGATAGGCGATCCCCATTCGGGCAGATTCTGATGCGAGACAATCATATGTTCCAGTCGCAGCAGTGTCTCAGGGCTGAGTTCCTCAAATTTTCGGGCGTGCTCCCGTACGAGATCACGGCCCAGCAGGATATGGCCGATCAATCGTCCCGCTGGTGTGTAGCTGGAGGCGTGCGGTTTGTAATCAAGTTCGTTCAGCTTGCCGATGTCGTGCAGGATGGCCCCTGATACCACCAGAGATTTGTTCAGCGGCGGTTGCATCTCCCGGTAATAGTCCCTGTATTTGTCGGCCAGATAGCAGGCGGTCCGAGTGACTGAGAGCACATGTTCCAGAAAGCCCCCGGTGAACGCATGATGATTTCTGCTGGCCGCAGCGATCACTTTGATCTGGTCTGCATATTCATCCAAAATGTCCAGCACCAGATCGCGCAAGGGTTCCTCGGTAATCTGTTCGCGGGCAATGTCCGTCAGCTCTGCAAACATTTCGTCGCTGGAAAAACGGGAGCGTTTGAAATACAGGCCGGGGTCGAATCCATCCTCGGCGTCTTCGTCATTCACTGGACGAATGCGGTCAATGTCCAGTTGCGGACCGTACTTACTTTCTTCGTAGCGAGCTCGAACTTTGTAGAACTCCCCCTCGCTCCAGTTGGTCTCACAGTCTTCAAACCAGGGAGTGTCGCTCCAGATCATCGCGGTGGCCACTGTCGCATGGTCGCGGAACTGGACCCGAAAATAAGGCTTCCCGTCCCGCGTGTTTGAACGCTGTCGGGAAACGAGCAGGACAAAACTGTCCGCCATCTGACCAGGTTCCATTTCACTCAGCAGCATGACTTCTCGCGCGGTGTTCATATCGTCTGCCCTTAGTATGTGTTTCAGAAGATAATTTCTCTTCACATTTTAGCGCCGAAGTGGCGTAAGTGCAAAAGAGGATGTTCAGTGCCCCCGATGCAATACCAGACTTATTGCTCCACATATACGAATAAGAGTCTCGCTACCAGAGTCTGGTCTGGATGCCCAAAACCCTTAAATTTCAGCACTTGAAAGGAGTCCCGCTTTGCGATAAATATATTTAAGACGAATCTCGCCTGTTTGATGAGATCTGAGCAAAATGCGTCTCGGAAAAGATCGAAACCCTGCTATAATAACAGGAGATCAACAACGGCAAACAGGCTCGCTCCTACCCGTGGTGAATTTCAGATTTTTGACCTGTTTTTGCCGATAAACTCAATGCGCGGGTCAAGCAACCAGACTTTTTTCAATTGGAGATTATTTTCCATGGCTGTCACAATTACTGAAAATGCTTCCAACGAACTGAAGCGTTTCAAAGAGAATTCCAATTACAGTGAAGATTCTCTCTTACGTATCGGGATCGTTTCCGGTGGTTGCAGTGGTTTCTCATACGACTTCAAATTCGTTGAACCAGCTGAATACAACGAAGAAAACGATACCATTTCCGAACAACACGGAGTGAAAGTCGTTGTCGACAAGAAGAGCAGCCTGTTCCTCGACGGTACCACCGTAGACTACTACGAAGGCCTCGACAAACGCGGTTTCACTTTCGATAACCCCAATGCTGTCAAATCCTGCGGATGCGGCAGCAGCTTCTCTGCCTGATTGAGTCTCTAACCGGGGCTTACCCCCCCGCCTCGATCCAGAGTAATCCAGATAAAGATTTCGCCGAGGAGCAGAGATTGCTCCTCGGTTTTCTTTGTTTTGGGACGCCGCTCGTTTACATTGATACTACAGCAACCTGCGGCTCGCATCGATCGGTTAAGCGAATTCCGGTGAAAGGCTCCCGAAAATCACCAGTTACGGGGGCATTCTCAGAGCCGGTCTGCGGCTTCCCACCGGAGTCCCCGGTCGCTATAACTCAGACTGGCGGTGCTGCTGATACAGTTTACCGGCATCATTATCCTGTTAGAGACAATCAACACGAAGGAAAAGATCACAATGAAACTGGAAGGGCGAAATGCGCTCGTGACGGGCGCCTCTCGGGGCATCGGTCGAGGATGTGCGATTGAAATGGCCAAAGCAGGCGCCAATGTGGCGATCAATTATCGCTCCCATCCCGAAGAAGCGGAAGAAGCAGCTGAAGAAGCCCGCTCTTACGGCGTGAAAGCCATCACTGTCCAGGCTGATGTCTCTGATCAGGCCTCAGTTGAAGCCGCTGTGGCCAAGACTGTTGAAGAATTTGGCAGCCTTGACCTGTTCGTTTCCAACTCTGCCTACAGCGATCGGGAACTGATCCTGGAAGCAGACATGGAAGGTTTCAAACGAACCATCGATGTGACCATGTGGGGTGCCTTCTTTGGCGTTCGGGCGGCTGCCGCCCAGATGACTAAACAGGGCTCAGGTGGCTCCATTGTCGTCATCAGTTCTCCGCATGCGGTCATCGCGATTCCGACCTCAGCCGCTTACAACATGGCGAAAGCCGCCATCGACCACATGGCACGTACCGCTGCCATCGAATTCGCGCAGCATCGCATCCGTGTGAATACCGTTCATCCCGGCTGGATTGATACTCCCGGTGAGCGGAAGTTCTTTACCGATGAGCAGTTGCAGGCCGGTGCGGAAAACATCCCCTGGAAACGACTGGGAACCCCGAATGAAGTCGGCAAACTGGTGACCTTCCTCTCCAGTCCCGATGCCGATTACATGACCGGTGGTACCACCACGATTGATGGTGGAATCAGCCTGCCCTGGTGGTCCAATCGGGCCGAGGGTGCACAGTAAATCCGGCAGGGATTCCGGGCCAGAACCCAGTCAGGACCAGATACCTCAACTCATTTAAATATAATGACTTGAGGTTACTCTGGTCCTGTTTATCCGGATCAGATACACTACAAAGTCCCGCCTGAGACAGAATCAAGACGAGGATGCATTCAGAGCGCTCTTCTGATTTCCTCCAGATAAGACTAAGATTCTCTATCCGGAAACGAATTGCCCGAACCCAGATTTGACCAGGGAACTGCCTGAGGACCCCAGAATGGCTGACAGTCAAAATCAAATTGAATTAAAAAATCCGGCTGTCGCTGCAGTGCTCGGGTTCCTGATTCCAGGAGCAGGTCACTTTTACCAGGGCCGCACCTTCAAAGGAGCGATTTACTGCTTCTGTATTCTGAGTACGTTCTTCTGCGGAATGGCACTGGGCGACTGGAAAACGGTCTATTATCAGTCCTGGCAGGGGAAGCGGAATCTGGGTTACTTTGCCCAGGTCGGCGTCGGTCTGCCGGCGCTGCCCGCACTGGTACAGAACTCCCGGTTCCATAAACAGGCGGCGCCAGGCAACCTGGCCCGCAACGATCTGGATGCAGGCTATTTTCAGTCGCAGCCTTACCAGATGGATCTGCCGCTGGAAGCTTCTTTCGAGGGAACACTGCTGGATCGAGGCAATGACGGAAAAACCATCAGCGGCGCGCTGGAGGGTACCATCCGGCTGAAATCCATCGATGGTGAGTTCGGACCTGAGGTCAGAGGTGCCTTTGAGGGCACCCTGGACGGAAAACCGATTGAACCCCTGGAACTGGCGGATCCGATCGGAATCGGGCTGCCTCTGGGAGGAAATCAGCGCAGAGCCCTGGAATGTGCGGTCATTCGCAAAGAGGGGGGACAGCGGACCGACACCGGACACATTGAAGGGAGCATTCCACGACCTTTCCTGAACTGGTTCGAGATGCCCCTCAGTGAAAGTGAGCTGGATGACATCAATAAAGAGCTGGGAAAAAGGTATGAGTTTGCCGTCGTGTTTACCTGGATCGCGGGTCTCCTGAACCTGCTGGCCATCTGGGACGCGTTTGAAGGCCCCGCCTACGGCCAGGGAGACGAGGAAGAAGAAAAGCCATCCTCCGACAAAGAGCCTTCACCCGCCACAACATAGGCACCTATTTAAACCAAATCCCCTATATTAACATAAGCCAGAAAAGGCACATCAACATGTCTGTTTCACTTCTATTTGCGAACCAGGTTAATGCGATAGTTTACCTGATTCCCCTGTTGGCGGTGATCAGTCTGGTTTATAATGCGACCCGTTACGAGATTCCTGAAATTATTATCAAACGTTCGATACGTTTTTTCTTTACAGCAATCATCATCATGGGGGCCTTGATGACGTTGCTGGCAGTACTTTCCTGGAATCTGTGAACACTCAGGCACTGAGTGACATATCGAGTCAGGTTGACCCGCCAAAAAGCGATTTCGACTTCTTAAAAAAACATCTTCAATTCTACAGATACAATTGCACTTTCAACTATTGTTGAGCATACTCAGACGATTGCGGGGTTATGGATTCCCTTTCTGCAATAGTTAGGTTGGGATTACTTTATGCAGATTAATGGACTAGCACTTACAGATATTGTAGATCTGGCAGATCACGCGGATCTGTTTGAATTACTGGATAATGAAAGTGTCTACACCCTTTCTCACCAGGGCGTAACGGCCGGGTTTTCCAGCGTGAAAGCCATTAGCCGTTCTACGGGTATCGAGACACGCCGCCTGCTGCAGCCCGATCTCTGTCCGCTGGACATTGCGGTCGCGATTGCGGAGAAACTCCAGTTCCGCGTCGGCTTTGACTGGAACGACTGTCCGGCCATTCTGCTCTGTCATTCACACACCAATAACCAGTCAGCCCGTCAGCTCTGCGATCAGCTTTCCGAAAAGCTGGGTGTTCCCACAGAACGCTTCATCCCCTTCAACTATGGCTGTGTCGGCTTTGTGCAGCTCCTGAACCGGGCCGCACAACTGCTGCAGGAACTCCCCGAACGGGTGCATATTCCGCTGCTCACAGTCGAAACTCCCGAGCACTGGCACGATTCGTCTGACAAAGCGTTCTGCGGCATTGTCTCCGCCGGTGCGACCGGCACCACCCTCTGGCGTGGACCGGGACACGAACTGCTGCATGTAGAGACCGCTGTCGAAATCATTCCTGAAGAACGCCGTAAGCCCGACGTCCCTCTGTTCTGGACCGAACAAGGCGACATGTTCGACTTCCGTGGTCAGCCCGAGCATAAGCTTGTGATGCACATGGACGGGGAATCGGTATTCCTGAATGGCGTTGACTTCATGTTGAATGCCTGCCTGAAATCATATCACGAAGTTGCCGACGAACCCGGCCGCATCCTGATTGCCCCGCATCAGCCCAGTGGCAAGCTGCTCAAAGCAATGATTGCGGCCGCGAAACAGGTACCGATCGAAGCCGACTTCCTGAATAATCTGCCCAACTACGGCAATTCCATCTCGTCGACAATCCCCACGATCCTGGCGCGTCTGGAGCAGGTAGTCAGCCAGAACGGATATGAACCGGCCGCTCCCGGCGACCTGATTCTGTTACCCGCCGCCGGAATCTGTATGGATCGCCTGACAGACGCCATGTGCATCGGTCGTGCTGCTATCCGCTGGCAGCCGGGTCGCTATCAGGAAGAAGCCTGAAGCCTCTCTGAGAGGCTCTCAGGCAGCGTCTCGTTCAAATCCGCGAGTTCCAAAGGCTTCGCGACCTTCGATGATCGAGCCCTTGTCGAACCGCTTGCCAAAGTACAGCGCCTGGGCTGATTCGTCGCTGAGCACGGTTTCCGCGTCCCCACTGACGAGAACCTGTCCCGCGCTGATGATATAGCTGCGGTCTGTAATGGTCAGCGTCTCACGTTCACGGTGGTCCGTCAGCAGAATCGAGATCCCACTGTCGCGCAGGTCGGCAATGATATCCTGAATATCATGAATCGTAACCGGGTCAATCCCGGTGAAAGGTTCGTCCAGCAGAATCAGTTCCGGAGAGCTGGCCAGGCAGCGGGCAATTTCCAGACGCCGACGTTCACCTCCGGAGAGGGTCGAAGCAATCTGCTTCCGCTTGGCGGTCAATCCGAACTGGTCCAGCAGTCGATCGACGGTCTCGCGTCGCTGACGGCGATTCAGGTCGAGGAACTCCAGGATAGCGTAGATGTTGTCTTCAATCGAGAGTTTGACAAACACACTCTCATCCTGAGGCAGGTACCCCATGCCTTTTCTCGCCCGTTTGTACATGGGCCAGGTAGTCACGTCGGTATCTTCCAGGTAGACACGGCCTTTCGTAGGAGCAACCATTCCACAGGCCATGCGGAAGGTGGTCGTCTTACCGGCCCCGTTAGGGCCCAGCAGACCGACGATCTCGCCCCGTTCCACGAAAAAATCGACGCCGTCGACGGCCCGTTTACCCGGATAATCCTTAACCAGACCGACGCATTCCAGCAATGGCATCGTACCCGTCCTCCTTGACGAAACTGCAACTCGAAAACAAACGAACGCGGATTTTACTACATTCGGGGATCTGGCTGAATAGTGATTTTCAGCGGAATTCCCCGGCTTTAGCGAATGCGTTTCATGCGGGAAAAATTGGGGTAAAATGGGAATGACAGCTTGGCATACGGGTCCTTGGGATAAGATCCGGGAGCCGTCTGATGATAGAAAAACCGCTTGAGCGGTCCCACATCGGGTGAATAGCCGTGACCATCATTCATAAACGGAATTCCATGCGGCCAGTAGATCATGAAGGCTTTCCCGACCAAGGCTGTACGCGGGACGGCGTGACGACGTTCTGCCCCCCGATCATTGCCCCACAGGCGACTGTCGGCACTGCGGGCTGAATTATCGCCGAGCACGAAGAACTCTTCATCAGACATCTGTGCAAACGTGACTTTCTGGTGATGATCTTCATACTCACGACTCCAGGCAGCCGGATCGTAGAGGAGTTCCCAGAGATGTTTATGCTCGCCGGGAATTTCCAGTTTCTGATAATACTCATCCGCACGGTAGTAGATGTCCCGTTGCAGCAGCAGATGGGAGACGTTGAAATTGAGCCCCCGGCCCGCGATTCCCGCTGGTGCCAGGTCGCCTTCCCGCGGATCGTGCGTCGCGGTCGGCTTGTACTCGGTCTTACCCTGCAGTTCTACCAGATCCCCGTCGATCCAGAGACAGAGTCGCTGATCGACGTTCGCAAACATGATCTGATGGGCGCCCGCTCCCTGCAATGAGGTTTCGACGGTCGTTAATTCGGTCTCCACCGGTTCGGGGTTAGGATAATCTTCCACGTAATACAGGGTCGCTTTGCCGGTCTTCACATCAAACTTGACGCGGTAATGCCGATCGCCGCGCATCAGTTCCACGAACAGTTCTCCTGCGGCGTTCTCGATCTCCACATCGAAACTGAGTGTGAGATCACCGACCCAGAAGGCAGCGTCGTAGATGTAATATCCCTCGGTGGTCCCCCCGGTGTAGCTGTTGTAGGCCGTAAAATCACTGATCAGCCGGGGCCGGGGAGGAGAGGACAGGATCGACTGCTGAAACAGTTCCGGGTTTTCCTGGAGCAGAGCCCACTCTGATGTCTGCGGCACCACGTGCTGGTAGCGCAGCCATTCCAGTTTGGCGTCAGCCTGCTTGAGTGCTTCACCCTGATACTGATAGGCCCGCGATTCCTGATCGATCACCCAGTTGGACTTGCTCAGCCCCTGGAACTTCGTCTCGCCGGCGGCCACCTGCTGCATGGGAGACCAGCGTTCGGGCCAGCCATACTGCAGAATTTCGCGGGGTGGATAATCATCATCATAGACCAGTTGCTGAACCGTCAGCTGTTTTTCCAGGTTGTCTTTACGGAGAATCTGAAACGGTTCCTGATCGCTTTTACGAGCGTAGACATCGCCGCGGGAAATCTGGATTTCCTCGCCAGGCAGTCCGACCAGGCGTTTGATGTAATTGGTCTGCGACGCCTCCGGATATTTGAAGACAATCACATCCCAGCGATCAGGATCGCCGAACTCAAAGGGGAATTTATTGACGATAATCCGATCCCCGGTAAACGGCATCGCCTCCCGCAGATCAGCATAGTAGCGGCAGTTGGGACAGAGCGCGCCGGTCACTTTTAAATCGGGGCGGTAATACTCTGTCTTTTCAATCAGTTCATCGCTGGCACCGACGGCATATTTGACGCCACAGGAAGGACAAGACAGCTCTTTGTGCCGACCGTAGAGTGTGGGAGCCATGGAACCGGTGGGAATGACGAACGCCTCTGCCGAGTAAGCCCGGAAAACAAAAGCGAACACCAGCGCAATGATGATCGATTCGATCGTATCGCGGACTTCATTATGGCGGGAACGAGGCGTTTCGGACTCAGTCTGTTTTTTCTCAGCCCGTTCTGCCAGAAACGTTTTCAGCTTTGATTTCTCGATTTTTTTGGTCATCAATGCCAACCTGTTTATTTATCGCATGCGAATGCGGAACCAGTTTGATTCGCCAGTTCCCATTATTCGCCGTTCGCGCTGGTTTATGGGCGTTTTTCTTCAACTGAGACAAAAAATGATCATAAAGAAAAGCAACCCCTGATCAGTGAATATAGCGAATCCGGGAGAAATCTGGAATGCGGATGTGTCCGATATGATTCCCGAATTTGACTTCCCCTTGCCGGGAGGGGAGATGTACCAGAAAAGGCTTACCCAGCAGGTACTTGCGATCCATTTTGCCATCCGCCCAACTCCGGCTGTCCAGCGAGACCGGGCTGTTATCTCCCAGTACGAAATAGCTGCGTTCGTCAAGCTCGTAGGGCTCCTCTACGCCGTGTAATCCCTTGCCGCGGGTGTAGTGAATATCCCGAAATAACTTCAGGTCCGCCACCTGGACTCGCGCTCCCTGACAGCCAAAGCGAACCGGTTCGCGGATCTCCTTCCGCGGGGTGCTACTCTCAGAGAAAAGCAGTGGCTGATAGAGCAGCTTTCCATCGACAGCGCACAGAACCTGGCGATCCATGACGGACATCTCGAGCCGTACGGGGCCGGAACGGAACGCGTCATGCAGGGGTTCGCTGCGGAGTGGCTGCTGCTGGTCGTCGACCCAGAGAGACACCTGCTGCTGGGCGAAGTCGATCAGCGTACGAAACTGATGCTGTCCATTCTGCATTTCGACCGCGAAGGCCCCTTCCCTCCCGGAGACCTGCAGCTGACACTCAAACATAAAGTCATGCACGGGAATCGCTTTCTGATTCTCCACGCCCGAATTATAAGCGTAATCATCGACGACCGGAGCCACATGCGATTTCTCATACAACAGTGCCAACGCATAACGGAACTCTTCATCTTCAGACTGGTTTAACCACCGTTGACAGTCATCGGGGGAGAGCGCGCCATGACAGGTGAGCTGCTGTTTCTGTTCATCGTAGTGCACCGCGCCGATTACCGGTTCCGGCGGATCCACTTCTGCGGGCCAGGCTTCCAGCGGGACGCTTGTTTCGTGGTGCCCCCCCTGTCGGATCCAGTGCTGGTATTTCACCCACGACCAGTGTGATTCCGCGAGGGGATTGTCCTGATCGGCGGTATGCACAAAGCCGTGCTCACGAGGCGACCAGTGGTTGCTCTGCCCACCGGCGTCGTCTTCCTGTTCCACGGGAATGAAACGGGGCTGGAAAAAGTCATCATCCTGGGGTTGATAGCGATTGTCATAAACAAGCTGCCGTACCGCGCGTTGTGTTTTCAACTCTTTCCGCTGTATCTCACCGTTGACGTAGAGATCCCCCTGCTTGACCTGCACCTTTTCCCCGGGCAGTCCCACAACCCGTTTGACATAAGCCTGGGTTGGTTTGATCGGATTCTGAAACACGACGACCTCCCAGCGGCGGGGTGGTTTGAGATAGTAGGCGTGTTTGAAGACCAGCAGTTGATCGCCTTCGTTGCGGGGCACGTGGGTCAGATCGATGGAATTCGTATTGCAGTTGGGACAGGTTGCGTATTCGCCCACACCCGCGTTGAGATCAGCCTCTCCGGAGGCTCCCTGGAAACGGTTCGCGGAAACCGATTCGTCGTAGGCGACTCCGTAAGTAAACGAATAATCACAGCGGGGGCAGGTTACCTGTTTGTGATAACCCAACAGTGACGGGGCCATCGAGCCCGTTGAGATCATATAACCTTCCGCTTCGAAGGTCCGAAAGAGAATCACGGCGATTGCGAGTGCGACCACAGACTCCACCACCATCCGCATCAGACTGGTTCGCTCGGGAACTTCTTCTGTGCGGGAATCGGTTTGAAGGGATGATTGGTGCATCGCAACTTACAACAGAAGACAGTGAATTCAGCTGAACCCAAGATCCAGCCAGCGGTAATCAGGGGTCTCATTTTAATAGATCCTGCAGGGCTCTGGAAATAGCGGTTCACTGTCTCCCTGCACAGATCACTGCATTTCTTTCGTAGAAACTACGGCGACGATCACCAGCAGCCAATGAGACGAGCATTGCAGCTCTGATCTGACTTTAAAACATGGAATTGAAACCACTTAGCCCACAAAGCAGAACAGCAGCAGCATGCAGATCCAGATCACGCCCAGGAAATGCCAGACGACGGAGCAGGCGTGGACGCCCCAGTGATACTCATGGTCATACTCGTAGAGATAAGCTTTGTAAATCACATAACCGAGTACACCAAAGGCCACGATGAAATGCACCGCGTGCAGCAGCACAAAGGCGAACAGCATGCCGTAGCTGCTGAGGTAGCGATACGAATCCTGGGCCGGGTCGAGTGAGAGCAGCAGTTCGCCGTGCTGTCTTAAGACGTTCATCAGTCCCAGGGTCTGGATCACAAAGAAAGCGCCGCCGAGCAGGAAGGTGAGGTTCAGGCAGTTGCGAAACTGCTGCTGCTTTTCCAGCCGGACGTAATACAGTGAGCGGTGAATGGTAATACTGCCCAGGATCAGCAGCGCGGTGCTCAACCAGAGAATTGGAGGGATTACCAGGTTGATGGGCTGGGATGTCTGAGCCATGCTGGTTCTAACAACCACATAGGCCAGCAGTCCTCCGACGAACAGAACCGCGATGCTGAAGAGGAAGATGGCCAGCCCGAAATCCCGCTGACTGAGTCGGTCGCGGGATGTGAACAACATCGCGCAACGATCACGAATTGAGCGGCTCCGGTAAGTAGGCATGCTGACCTGCCATCGCACTGAAAGCGAAAAACGAAACGTGGAACATCAGAACTGAGCCTCCTGTGGCTCAGTTCTATTTTCTGTCACAGCCCGGGCAAATTCAAGATTACTTCTTATCAGCGGCTGGCTTTTCAGGAGCCGGCTTCGACTCTGCTTCTGGAGCTTTCTCAGCCTTCGCCTCGGGTGCTGCCTTTTTTTCGGCTGCTTCAGGGGCTGCCGCTGGTGCAGCCTGCTCGCCAGCCGGGGCAGCGGGTGCAGCGGGTGCTTCTGCTGCTACAGGCGCGTTATCTTCCTGGAACCCTTTCACGTAATGATCGTACGCGTGCGAGTCGAGGAGGATCATGCAGAGGAAGAAAGCCGCAAAACAGATCGAGAAGAAGAAGGTGATGCGGTTCAATGGTTTATCGTACCAGAGGTGCATGAAGATGAAGACCACCAGGGATGCCTTCGCTGTCGCGATCGCCATGGAGACAATCACATCCACGCTGCCGGTATCGTACTTGGCGGCTTCCACGGTCACGATGGTCAGAAACACCAGGGCCAGGAAGACACCGACCAGCACTTTCACCGGAACGATATGTACGTGGCAGCTCTGAGCTTCTTCTCCGTGAGCATCACTTTCAACATGATCTGACATGATGAATTCTTTCGTCTCTTTATCTGTTTCACTTCGGAGTGGCGAACCACTCCTTGAGGAATTACTTGGAATGTCAATGACGCTAGTTGATCAGGTACAACAGCGGGAACAGGTAGATCCAGATGAGGTCGACCAGGTGCCAGTACAGACCGACGAAATCGACTGCACCAAAGTAGTACGTAGTGAAGGCACCGTTAACCGTCCGCACAATCAACCAGCTGATGGCGATCATACCACCGATAATATGGATGGCGTGCAAGCCGGTCATGCAGAAGTAAACACTGAAGAAGGTACCGGCCAGTTTGGGCTCAGGCACTTTCTCAGTCTGCTCGGCATATTCAATGGGAGCAGTTTCTGCCATCTGGATTTCCTGTTTGGTTGGCTCCTCATGATGACCGAAAGCATGATAGCCGATGCTGGCATAGGCACCGATCTGCATTCCAATCGCGGAGACCAGGAAACAACCGGCGATGGTCGCCAGATTTTTCTTATTCGAATTTTTAATGAGTGCTCCGAAGGCAACACCAGAGAGTACGATAACCACCCAGAGAACGAGGGTCATGTAAGACAGTGTTGCCTTGGTTTTTTCGAAGAGCGTGTCACCTTCGTTGTGACTTTCTTCAGCGTGTGCTTCCTCTTTTTCAGCTTCGATGGCTTCGGCTTCGAGGGCAGCTGCCGCTGCAGCTCCGGGAGCCTTTTCCGGATCGACATGCTCTTCACCGTGGTGTTCCGGGCTGACGTAAGCACCGGCCCAGAGCAGACCATGGTGTGCTTTCTCAGTGTACTCAAACGATTTGACACCCAGGAAGATCGCTGCACAACCCAGGGTGATCACCAGACAGGTCAGCAATCCGCGTGTCTGTCCCAGCTGGGCACAACGGACGCCCCAGGCCATGGTCAGACTGCTGAAGAGCAGTACGATGGTATTGGCTGCCCCGAGGGTCGTATCCAGGAACTGGCTGGCATAGACAAAGACTTCAGGGTGCAGTGAACGATAAACGGCATAGAAGCCGAACAGACCGCTGAAGAACAGCACTTCAGTGACCAGGAACAGCCAGATACCCAGTTTACCGGTATCGAACTGCTGCTGGTGCGAGTCGAAGTGATGCGCCAGCCGGGGATCATGGTGCTCATGATCGTGGGCGTCTGAATGTTCGTCTGTTGTGGTGGTGGCCGCGGTATTCATTAAGCTTCTTTATCTCCTGATGCGGTCACAGATTGCTTGTTATCCCCCTGACATTCAACGGGAACGTATCCTCCGATTTCCTCGTTGTAAACCACAGATTCCATTACGTAGGGATCGCCGGCCAGGGGAGGATGATCGAAGTTATTATGTGGTGGTGGTGAAGAGCACTGCCATTCCAGGGAAGCACCTCCCCAGGGATTCGCTGGTGCTTTCTTGCCACGGTATACCGAGTAAATCAGGGTGGCAGCCATCAGGGCGGAACTCAGTCCCAGCAGGTAGGCACCACAGGTAGACATGATGTGCAGTCCCTGGAATTCTTCCAGGTAAGTATAGTACCGCCGAGGCATACCCCGGGTTCCCAGCAGGAACTGTGGGAAGAAGGTCAGGTTGAAGCCCAGGAAGACCCCCAGGCAGGCGATCCGTCCCCAGGTCTCGCTGAACATCTTACCGCTGATCTTAGGCCACCAGTGGTGAACTGCGGCGAACAGACCGACCAGCGAAGACCCCATCATCACGTAGTGGAAGTGAGCCACTACGAAGTAGGTATCGTGCAGGTGGACGTCGGTTGCGAGTGTTGCCAGGAAGAGCCCGGTCAGACCACCGATGGAGAAGATAAAGATAAACGCCAGACCGTAGCACATCGCGGTGGTAAAGCGGATCGAACCTTTATACATCGTAGTCAGCCAGTTGAAGACCTTGATCGCCGAGGGAATCGACACACTGAAGGTAATCGCACTGAAGATCACAGCCACGACGCGGGATTGACCGGAGACAAACATGTGGTGTCCCCAGACGAGGAAGCCGAACATGGCGATCGCGATACTACTGTAGGCGATGAACCGATATCCGAAGATGTGCTTGCGACTATGGACGGCGATCACTTCACTGACCACACCCATGGCCGGCAGAATCATCACGTACACGGCAGGGTGCGAATAGAACCAGAAGAAGTGCTGAAACAGCACAGGGTCCCCCCCGAGTGCCGGATCGAAGATCCCGATGTGGAAAGCCCGTTCGACGATGAGTAACAGACCGGTGATCCCCAGAACGGGAGTTGCCAGAATCTGAATCAGTGCGGTTGCATAGAGAGCCCAGAGGAACAGAGGCATTTTGAACCAGGTCATTCCGGGAGGACGCATCGTGTGAATCGTCACGATGAAGTTCAGCCCGGTAAAGATCGAACTGAAACCCAGAATAAAGACCCCCAGCAGGGCCGTGATCACCGCGGTGCTGGTGGTGACACTGTAAGGTGTGTAGAAGGTCCAGCCGGTATCCAGTCCACCCAGCACGATCGCTGCGAGGAAGAAGGCGGCCCCGAACATCCAGAGGTAAAAGCTGCCCAGGTTCATGCGGGGGAAGGCCACATCTTTGGCCCCCAGCATCACCGGCAGGATGATATTTCCGATCGCCGCCGGTACCCCGGGGATGATCACCAGGAAGGTCATGATCGCCCCGTGCAGGGTAAACATCTGGTTGTAGGAATCGGGTCCCATCAGAACTCGCTCAGGGGAGAGCAGCTCCGTACGCAGCAGGACTGCGAACAGGCCCCCCAGGAAGAATGAGCAGGTCACCCCGATCAGGTACATGATACCAATGCGTTTATGATCGAGTGTGAAGAACCAGCTCTTCCAGCCACTGGAACAGTTCAGGTAATTCAATTCACGGTATTGAATCGGGAAATTTGATTTTGGATCGGAGGAGTCAACTACAGTTGCCATCTTCCAGCCTCCTGAATGATTTCAAATAATGTCGGATCGGCGATCCGGAAACACAATCGAGAACCAGGTTCTCACTTTGATTTATTTTATCAGCGACGTCAGTCGCCCGTTTTACTTTTGAGCTTTGATAAAGGCAATAATCGCTGAAATATCCTGGTCGGTCAGCTGACCTTTGAAGGTCGGCATGATCGGACGGAAACCGGCAACGATTGAGGCCTGAGGTTCCAGAATGGACTCACGCAGATAATTATCATCTACTTTGACCGTGGAACCATCGGTCATCTTCTCATCCTTGCCGTACAGACCTTTAAAGCTCGGTCCATTCTTAGGTGTCCCGTCCAGCGAGTGACACTGGATGCAACCACGACTTTTGTAGAAATATTCACCTGCTTCGACAGGTGATTTGTTTTTATGAATGTCAGATGCCTGCTGCAGCCACTTGTCGAAGTCGCCACGGGTTTCGTGCACGATCACTTTGCTGATCATGTTAGAGTGCTTCTGGCCACAGTATTCAGCACACATCAGCGGGTATTCACCGGCACGTGTAGCTTTGAACCATTCCTGGGTGTAACGCCCGGGAACGACGTCCATTTTGGTCCGGAAGGCGGGAACCCACAGACTGTGAATCACGTCGTCGGAAGCCATGGTCAGCGTGACGTTTTCCCCTTTGGGAATGTGCAGTTCGCTTTCGATCCAGCCGTTGGGATACTGGAAGGCCCAGGACCACTTCTTGGCAATCACGTTGATATCGTAAGAGTCACTGGGAGGCGTCCGCATATCGATGTAACCGGTAAAGCCAACCCAGAACATCACAATGGTGAGCAGAGTCGGGATCACCGACCAGGAAAGTTCCAGCGTCAGATTGTGTGTGCTGGTCTTTTCGGCTTCGACACCAGGTCGATGGCGGTATTTGACCATAAACAGCACCATCAGACTGACAATCAGTACGAAGAAAAACGTACAGACATACAGAATGAAGAAGTAGACAGAATCGCTGTGTTCTGCCACTGTTGAACCTTGCGGCGGGAACCAGAACCCGGCATCGGCGTTTGCTAACATGTTAGGGATGAATAGTTTCATCTGCATTCACACAATCAACTGTTGAGTGTTAAATAATTTCAGGTATTAACCAGAACTGATTAAATCACAATATCGCTAATGTTCGGGAGTCGAGAAGTGCCTCGTCTCCTGTGGAACCTCATGAGCCTGGGCATCGCCTGTCTCCAGAACCTGCCTGCCTTTACGTCCCCTCCAGTAGGGAATCAGAACGACAGTCAGAATGAAGACGGTGGCAAAGCCGCCGATTTTCATGATATTCCGTGCGGTCGGAGCATACCGACCACTGTCTGCATCGTAGTGAAAACAGAACAGTAAAAAACGATCAACGGTGGAACCGATTTTACCTTCTGACGCTTCCACCAGCGCCAGTTTGAGGGTCTGTTTCGGAAAATTAATTCCGTATAAGTAACGGGAAACGCGTCCATCGGGAGTGCAGACCAGCAGGACTGCCGGATGGGCATATTCCTGGCGTTCCGCCACATACTGATATTGGACTCCCATCGCATCCGCTAATTGATCGATGGACTCTTGCCGACCGCACAGAAAATGCCAGCCTCCGGCAGTACCCGCACGATCGTATTCTTTAAAGTATTTCTGTTTGGTCAGGTTAGCTCTCTGGTAAGTCTCTTTAGGATCGATACTCACCGAAACAAAATCATATTGCTCATCCGCAGACCACTCCAGCTCCTTCAGTCCCCGAACCAGTGCCGTCAGTTGCAGAGAACACAACATGGGACAGTTGGAATAATTCAACGAGAGGATAACCGGACGGTCTTTTTTAAAGTAGTCGCCCAGGGTTACCGGTTTCCCGGAACTATCCTGAAATTTGAGATCCAGGGGTAATTGAGTATCCAAGTGCTCAATGACGTCCAGTTTCTCGATACTTTTAGGAGCTTTTTCCATCCGGTCCGCCTGTACCGGCAGGACACTTAGTCCCCAGACAAACAGGATCAGGATGGAGGTGTGCAACGGTTTCATGGCGATTTGTTTTTGTTTTTCTTTTGTTTCTCTTGTTCCTCCTGAACCACGAACTCCATAGCCCGATCAATGGGCACGGCTGCAATATTCTTATCCTGATCAATCCAGCGGTATTCCGACAAGGCTGCGGCCTGGTTTGCCAGGACGCTGTCCGAAGTCACTTCCGGCACCTCGATCACTTTGACTTCCGTTTCCGATTTCTCGAACGAGTAGCTCAAAGCGGCGACAGCGAATACCGTGAAAAAGGTAATGATGGTTCCAACGACGCCGACAAATGCGATCATCGTCGTATCGAGGTCATCATAGGCTGCTTTATGACTCGACATAATTCTTATCTCTTATCCTAAAAGTGGCTGATCTGAGTAACCAGGCTATGTTTAAATGTTATGAAACTCGAGCGATTCTTCCAGACGCGGGTCACGAACCGGCATGATTGATTTGCCAGCGGACAGCTTCAGAATGGTCGCCACAAAGATTCCGCCGACTCCAATTGTACAACAGACGTTGATCAGGATCATTGGGAACGAGACTGCCGGATCCATGCCATCAAAGGCCAGGTTAGGCATCACGAGCCAGAAGATATCAACCCAGTTCATGATCAGCAGGTAAACGGCCCAGAAACAGAGTGTCTTAGGGTTCCGCTTCATCCAGCGTGACATGAAGAAGACAAAAGGAATCGCAAAGTGTCCGATGACCAGCATCAGTGATACTGTTCCCCAGCCATTTGTCTGACGGGGCAGGAAGAAGGTGGTTTCTTCAGGAATATTCGCATACCAGATCAACAGGTACTGGGAAATCGCGATGTAAGCCCAGAAGCAGTTGAAGGCAAACAGCAGCTTACCAACATCGTGCAGGTGTTCGACGGTCACAAGTTCGTTGAGCAATCCTTTGCTACGCAGGAAGACCAGGCTGATGGCCAGCACACTGAAGAATCCGACCAGACCAGCGGCGAAGTAGTAGACGCCGAAGATCGTACTGAACCAGTGAGCGTCCAACGACATGATGAAGTCGAAGGCGGCAAAGGTCAGCGTGAACGCATACAGCAGGATTGCGGGACCACTACGACGCTCCATGAGCAGCGTCAGTTCCGGATCACCAGACTCATCCTGTGCCAGTGATTTGTTCAGGAAGAACCGGGCCAGAAAAATCCAGGAAGCAAAGTAGATAACGTAGCGAATCGCAAAGAAGCCGTTATTCAGGTAAGGCGCTTTGTGCTGCAGTAGAGTATCTTGAGCCACGTTCTCCGCGCTGGCCCACTTGTAGAGTGTATCGTTGCCCGTCAGGGACAGCAGCACGATCGGCAGTACGAGGACAGCCATCGGAATCACACCCAGGGAGAGAAATTCCGAAATACGCCGCAGGACCACACTCCAGCCGGCACGGGTCAGCTGCTGAATCATCACGAAGAACAGCGCGCCCAGAGAAATACTCAGGCAAAAGAATGTGCTCTGCAGATAAGAGAAGGCAAACAGATCCCAACCGTGATTGAAGACCAGCCCCAGTACGAACGCTACCGGCAGCAGGACCGAGCAGCCCAGAGCGATCTTCAATGGAAGCGGCCCCAGTTCATCCAGGGTTTGCACAGTAATCTTTTTGTCAGCGTCGTGTGAGGTTTGCATAACGTTTCTTGTTTTACAACGAGATAATATTCAACAGTGAATTATAGAGGAAACCTGTTATTTGGTGTCCCGAAGTTTTCGTTTTTCATCATTTGTCAGGGTATCTGCGTCGACCTGATGGCTCTTCTGCAGGGCCTTCAGATAGAGCACAATCGCCCAGCGATCTTCCGGCGGAATCTGCGGCCCGTAGGCAGGCATCTTGCGAACACCGTTGGTGATCGTGTGGAACAGGCGTCCCACAGGCTGCTTACGAACGTTGTCGGTATGGTAGGAAGCCGGGCGTACCCAGGTTCCCTGCTGCAGATCCATGGCTCGCAGGGTGACCAGACCATCACCTTCCCCACCCAGACCGTGACATACAGAACAGTAAATCCGGTAGCGTTCTTTACCCCGAGCCATCATCTTATCGGTGACGGGCATGGGAAACTCGGTAACCCAGGGCAGGTTAGCCAGTTTGTCTTCTGCTGCCGCCTGGGCATCAGCGTTGGCACCTTCTGCTGGTTTTGCTTCAGCCGGTTTCTCTTCATCGGCTTTCGCTTCGTCCTGGGCGGCGATCGTAATCACATCCTGATCTTCCGGCAGAACTTTCAGACCGTAGTAGAAGGGAATATTGTCATCTTTATACTGACCACGGGGAATCGTACCGGGGATATGCGGACGCATTTCACGACCGTCGCCGAAGATATTCGTGGTGTTCTGTGTTTTCAGTTTGGGCTGGAAGTCCATATCGGGGATGATGTGGATCCGCGGATTATCGGTCACGGTGGACCGTTTGTAAGCAACCAGGGCGATCGGCATCAGCATCAGGACGCCAAACAGGCTCAAGCCCAATTTCAGGTTCCGCGGCAGTTTGGGTGACTCGACATCCGACCAGAACTCTTCCACATGGTTAGGATTGAGCGACTTCACGAATTCCCCGGTATCGATTTCGGAGAACTTGGGATCGCTGGCATCCATACTCAGGAAGAAGCGGTCGTTGGTTGCACGACGAAAGGCATCCGATTTGAAAATCGGGTTGTAGAGTTTGGGCAGCTGGTTCAGGCCGAGCATACCGAAGAAGGCGCCGAAGGCAGCCAGCAGCACCGAGAGTTCGAACATGATCGGAATACAGGCCGGAATACTGAAGAGCGGCTTACCACTGATCAGGAACGGGTAATCAACGGCGTTCATCCAGTACTGCATGCTGATCGCGATGGTACCGCCGGTCAGACCACAGGCAGCCACAATCCAGGGCAGAATCGTGTATTTGATGCCCATGGCTTCATCGATCCCGTGAACCGGAAACGGGGTATGGGTATCCCAGCGATTGTAGCCGGCATCGCGCACCTTCCGGGATGCTTCCATCAGGGATTCCGGATCATTGAACTCGGCCAGCAACCCCAGGAGTTCGGGTTCTACTTTGTTCTCAGCTGGATGTTCGATCGTGGTCGCCATAATTTCTTTATTCATACTCATGTTTTATACCGTATCAAAATACAGTCTGACAGCCGTTCTGATTGCCTCTAGTCTTTGATCTCTGGCTGATAATCGCCATGACCGTGGGGTTCATGATAAACACTTTTGACTTCTGCCATCGCTACCATCGGCAGGAATTTACAGAAGAGCAGGAACAGCGTCATGAACAGACCGAAACTTCCGATCAACATTAACACGTCAACAATAGTCGGTTTGAAGTAACCCCAGCTGGAAGGCAGGAAGTCGCGGCTCAGCGAGGTGACGGTAATCACGAAACGTTCGAACCACATACCGATATTCACAAAAATACAGACCACAAAAATCATCCACGGCGTTGTGCGGATCTTCTTGATCCAGAACAGCTGCGGGCTGATTACGTTACAGGAAACCATGATCCAGTAAGCCCAGGCGTAGGGACCGAAGGCACGGTTGATGAAGGCGAATGTTTCATAGCGGTTACCGCCGTACCAGGCGATGAAGAACTCCATCGCATAGGCATAACCGACCATAGTTCCGGTGGCGATGATCACCTTGGTCATGTTTTCCAGGTGACGGTCGGTCAGCAGGTCTTTAATCCCGCAGATGGATCGCACGGGAATCATAAGCGTCAGTACCATGGCGAAACCACTGAAGACCGCACCCGCGACGAAGTAAGGCGGGAAGATCGTGGTATGCCAACCGGGGAGCTGTGACACGGCAAAGTCGAAACTCACGATGGTATGCACACTGAGCACCAGCGGAGTTGCGAGGGCAGCCAGGAGCAGGTAAGCCCGCTCGTAGCGGTGCCAGTGACGGGAAGAACCGTTCCAGCCGAGAGAAAACAGCCCGTAACCGAACTGAGCAATTTTATTCTTGGCCCGGTCACGCAGGGTGGCCAGGTCGGGGATCATACCCATGTACCAGAACAGCAGAGACACGGTAGCGTAAGTAGAAACCGCGAACACGTCCCACAGCAGCGGGCTGCGGAAGTTCGGCCACATGGCCATCTGGTTCGGAATCGGGAAGAGCCAGTAAGCCAGCCAGACACGACCGATGTGAATCCCGGGGAACAGACCCGCACAGACCACAGCGAAAATCGTCATCGCTTCGGCAGCACGGTTAATCCCGGTACGCCAGTCCTGTCGGAACAGGAACAGAATCGCGGAAATCAGCGTACCAGCGTGACCGATACCGACCCAGAACACGAAGTTCACGATCGGCCAGCCCCAGAAGACAGGACTGCGGTTACCCCAGACACCAACACCGGTGATGATCAGATATCCCACCAGACCAAACAGCATACCCATCAGCGAGGCGGAAGCGGCCAGTGCCACGTACCAGCTGAGGGGAGCTTTACACTCGGCCAGCCGACAAACGGCATCCGTGATGGTTCCGTAATCATGTGCACCGGTGACGAGCGGAGTACGTTTGCCGGGAACTTCCGTTGTTGTGTCAATTGGCTCGGATGCTACTGAAGCCATAGTTCCAGTTCTTTACTTTATAAAATCAAACGGATTGGTAATTCGTTTAGTCACACAGCAGCAGAGAGTTTCTGCCGCCCTGCGTCACTTTTAATGTTTCTCACTCTTTTCGTGCTTCTCATCATGCTTATGATCGCCGTGACCGTCGGCTTCAGCATGCTGTTCGCCATGACCGTGACCATGAGATTCTGGAACCGGAGGCGCCAGTGATGGATGTGGATTCGAAATCCGGGCCATGTAAGAAGTACGAGGTTTGATATTCAGTTCCGAGAGTGCCGTGTAGGTCCGTGGATTTGCATGGGCCTTGGCAACGCGGCTGTTTTCGTTATTCAGGTCGCCAAACTCAATCGCCTTTGCAGAACAGGCCTGCTGGCAAGCGGTGACGATTTCGCCATCCTTGATAGGCCGCTGTTCGTTCTTGGCTTCGATCTGAACGGCTTTGATTCGCTGCACACAATAAGTACATTTCTCCATCACACCACGATGACGTACCGTGACTTCGGGATTCAGTACCAGGGCCTGCAGCTTGCCGCGTGGCTCTTCGTAAACCTTGTTGAAGTTGAAGTAATTGAAGCGACGTACTTTGTAAGGACAGTTGTTCGCACAATAACGGGTACCGACACAGCGGTTGTAAACCATGTCGTTCAGACCTTCGTCGGTGTGCACGGTCGCAGCGACCGGGCAAACCTGCTCACAGGGTGCCAGTTCGCACTGCTGACAGAGCATCGGCTGAGTCGCCACACCGGGGTTATTGACGTCTTCACCGGTGAAGTAGCGATCGATTCGCATCCAGTGCATTTCGCGGCTGTTGATAACCTGTTCGCGACCGACAACCGGAACGTTGTTCTCTGCCTGACAGGCGACGGTACAGGCATTACAGCCCACGCACTTGGAGAGGTCGATCGACATCCCCCAGGCATGACCGTCGTATGACAGTTCTTCCCAGGGTGACTTGAGAGGCGGATGGTGTGTCCGATGTTCAGCGAAGCCAGGATCTGCTTCCCACTCGTTCAGAGCCCCTTCCCGGACCAGCTGACCGACGCGGCCCAGGACTTCGTTGCCGCCAACGGTGTCGATGGCATGGTGATCCTGGGTGACAGCGAGCTCATACTCCTTACCGGTGTCTTCAACTTTCAGGCCGGTCTTGAAGTTCATCGCTCCCTTCGCCTGCAGGGCAGCGACGTTTTCACCAACCGGTTTCACATCGCGAGCGACATCTCCCCCAACCAGACCGGCGGCGGTACGACCATAGCCCAGAGCGACGGCAACCGAATTCGGAGCCTGACCGGGCATCACGTAAACGGGCAGTTCCAGAGACTTTCCATCCAGGATCAGCTTGACGACAGAACCGAATTTGACGCCCAGATCATCGGCGGTCTTCGGAGCAATCAGGGCTGCGTTGTCCCAGGTAATCTTGCTCAGGCTGTCGGGAGTTTCCTGCAACCAGCCACTATTGGCGAAGCGACCGTCATACAGTTTCGGGCTGAGATAAAAGACCAGTTCCAGATCTTCGTCGGAAGTTTCAACAGCCTTGGCAGCAGGCAGATCTTTCACTTTGGGAGAGACTGCAGGCAGCGATGTGCCTTTCACGAAACCATCGTGCACCGAGCGACGCCAGGAAGCGTTAACTGCCATGGAATCCAGTGAACCCTTAACGGCTTCTTTCACCAGATCCAGAGCGACCGGATGTTTGTCGCCACACAGAATCGCCAGCAGTTCGACTTCTGACTTTCCGTCGTGCAGAGGCTCAATCAGCGGCTGCCCCACGCACAGAGTTCCGTCGTAAGCACGGGAATCACCCCACTGTTCAAACGGATGCGTTTTGGGCAGGTGCCAGTGACAGAGCAGTGAAGTTTCATCTTCATACTCACCCAGGTGAATCGCATTCGGCACCTTGGAGAGAGCAGAGACAAAGTCGATGTCGCCAGGAGCATTGTAAGCGGGGTTTCCGCCCAGAATGACCAGGGTTTCGACGGCACCAGACTGCATTTCTTCGGTCAATGTCCGCAGTGCTTCAACAGAAGGAAGTTCCGTTGCCAGCGGCTCCTGCGTGTACTTGACCGTCTCGCCGACGTTGCCCAACTGCTCATTCAGCTTATGGACGCGGGCGTGCAACTCCGCAGGCTGATTCTCGCCGATCGCGATCAGGCTGGAACCCTGATTGGCCACCAGGTCTTCCGCCATCGCAGCGAGAACTTTGTCAGCGTATTCTTCGCTGGCTGCTTCCGGCTTCTTCCCATCGACACGTGCCTGAACCTGAGATTCCAGCTTCGACAGAAACGCCCCCAGATCGACCGAACGAGTTGGGAGACGATGGTCGGCAGCCACACCAGTTGTGGTGTAACGGCTTTCAACCACGTACAGTCGATTCATCGGACCAGCGGCGGGATCACGACGGGCGGCCCACTCGCGAGTGTGCAGCATACCGGCGGGATGCTCTGACAGCAGATCTTCATCCAGACAGACAATGATGTTCGCCTTCTTCAGATCGAAGTGCGGTCGAACAGCTTCGCCGAACGCCAGACGGGCACCGGCGTAAGCATTATCCCGGTTACCGGCTCCGTAATCGAACCAGCGTGCCTGGGGATACATGGCTGCGAATTTGTCCTGCAACCCCTTTCGGGTTACAGAAGTACTGAGATCGGCGAGCACTCGCAGCCTGGCCCCACCGTTCTCGCGTGCCTGACCCAGCACTTTATCTGAGTATGTCAGAAACGCCTGCCAGTCACGGACATAGCGATTTCCATCCTGACGCTCAATCACGCCGACCGCACGGTCGGGATCGTACAGGGACAGAGTTTCTGACTGCGCCTGTGCCGTGGAAGAACCACGGTTCTGAGCCGAATCGGGATTCCCTTCGACTTTGATCGGACGCCCGTCGTAGCTGGTAACCAGCAGACTTTGAGCCTGCCCACCCAGCTCAACAAAGGTCGCGTATTTCTGAGGTTCACCGGGAATCATCCCCTCGGGACGAGACACGCTCGGTGAAATCTTCTCATCTTCCCAGCGACACCCTGACACACTGGCCAGAGCAACGGAGGCACCCATGATCTGCATCCAGCGACGCCGCGAAACACCTTCCGGATACTCCGAAGCGGCCACGGGAAACTCGCGATGCAATATCTCTTCAAATTCCGGTGTGGAATGCAACTCACCCAGACTTCGCCAATACTTTTTATCCACAACCGAACCCCTTAGCGGTGACACGTAGAACAATTAGTAGAAGGATTCAAATTCAATTCTTTCCGAATCTTTGCACCCACTTCTTCCGGATCCCCTTCGGGTTTCCAGTCGAGCTTCGTTACCAGCTCAGGTGGACGCAGATTCGGTTCAGGGTGCCGATGACACTCCAGACACCAGCCCATGCTCAACGGCTTAACCTGTGTGACCTTTTCCATTTTGTCAACGCGACCATGGCAGGAAACACAGCTCACACCACGACGAACGTGAGCACTATGATTGAAGTACACGTAGTCCGGCAGGTCATGCACACGACGCCACTGCATCGACTTCCCGGTCGCCTGGCTTTCCCGGATGGGAGCCAGCTTGGGGCTGGTCGAGTGGATGGCAACAGTGTTGACTACCCCGTTGGCGTCTGCACCAGAGTGGCAGTTCAGACAGGTCGCGGTGGGAGGCACAGCAGCGTGGCCGGCAACTTCAACTGTGTTGTGACAGTAGCGGCAGTCCAATTTCAGCTTACCTGCGTGCAGAGCATGACTGAAGGGGAGTGGCTGCTCGGGCTGATAACCGACGTCCGTCGTCTCCGGACTCGCCCCAAATGCAACCATACCAACGACATACAGGACTCCAATCGCCCCCAGTGCACCTAGCACTGGTACAATCGTATTTGTCCATTTTGGAAACAGAAAACGATCCATTTTTGATATACCTGACAAGACCTTTCGAGCCGGACCAACCTGAAACAGACAGAACGTGTCTTGGAGATTGATGAGTCAATCGATGGTCGCGGCGGACTTTTCAACCGGTTTGGAGAGATGATACCCCATCTATTTTCGCACAATAGATGTAAGGGGAGATGTAAGCAATCCATTCAGCGTCAGGTAGAGGAAAGTTTCTTGGAGTCGGGAGTCGTCGGATTTAAAATTCTCATTATTGGGGACAAGCCCCCGCTGCTGCATGCTAAGCCAGACAGGCATGAACCCCGCAAAATTGCAGCACGAGCCACTATAAAGGACATTTTCATCCAATTGGCGCGGCAAACCCCGTTCTCACGGCCCGGACAGATGACAGTCTCATTGTCGAGAATCGGAAAATTCCGGCGACAGTGAACGCATCACACAGTAGACGAAACCCGACCACAGCATCTGTTTACAGTGTTTTCCTCCCCAGGAATTTCAATGGATGGATTCTGCGCAGCAGGCATTCGATTCTGTTACATCTCCAGTGCCTTTACACTCCGCCGGCAATGCTGCATGATGAATACAGATTCAGCAACTCGAACACATCACACCCACTCACACTTGGACAGAGGCGACTTCGTCTATGAGTAATCGCATTCGCTGGGGCATCTTAAGCACCGCAAAAATCGGCACCGTACAGGTCATTCCCGCCATGCAGCAGGGAGAATATTGTGAGATCAGCGCGATCGCTTCCCGCACGCTCGACCAGGCCGAGCAGACTGCCGCAGAGCTGGGAATTCCCCGTGCGTACGGTTCTTACGAAGAACTGCTGGCCGACCCGGACATTGATGCGATCTACAATCCCCTGCCCAATCATCTGCATGTCCCCTGGTCCATCAAGGCCATCGAAGCGGGCAAACATGTGTTGTGCGAGAAACCAATCGGGCTCTCCTCCAGCGAGGGCCAGCAACTGGTTGACTGCGCTGCAGCGCATCCCGAACTGAAAGTGATGGAAGCCTTCATGTATCGCCACCACCCCCAGTGGCAGCTGGCCAGGAAGCTGGTAACAGACGGCACGATCGGGGAACTGCGTACGATTCAGTCATTTTTCTCTTACTTCAATGACGATCCGCAGAATATTCGTAACCAGAGTGAAATCGGTGGTGGCGGTCTGATGGACATCGGCTGCTATCCCATCTCACTCTCACGATTTATCTTTGGCGAGGAACCGCAGCGCGTCTCAGGAATCGTCGAATACGACAGTGAGTTGGGAACCGATCGCCTGGCCTCGGCCACTTTAGACTTTGGCAGAGGAACCTCCACCTTCACCTGCTCGACTCAGCTCAATCCCTATCAGCGAGTGCACATTCATGGCACACAGGGACGAGTGGAGATTGAAATTCCCTTCAATGCACCGATCGACCGCCCCTGTCGTGTCTGGCACCAGACCGGTGCTGATATCGCCGAGGTCAAACTGGATCTGTGCAATCAATACAGTATCCAGGGCGACCTGTTCTCACTGGCCATTCTCAACAACACCGCGGTGCCCACGCCACTTACCGATGCTGTCGCCAACATGAAAGTGATCGAGGCGATTGTTGAGAGCAACCGCAGCGGCGCCTGGGTAAAACCCTGATTTTCGAGCTTCGCTAAGCTGCATTCCGAGAGCAACCAGCCTGCCTGCAGATTCAGGCAGGTTGCGTACAGAGCGCGCACGCTCAGCGATGGGGAGGTCGAGGTTCGAATTTTACCGGAGAAGTACGGTCTGCCAGACAGTTCTACCTGGGAGCCAGCACCATGATCATATTCCGACCGCTGGCCATTGAGGGAGCCTGCTCCACTTTTGCCAGATCGGAAAGCTTTTCCTGGATTTCTCCGAGGATAGTTCGGCCGAGTTCGTGGTGCGCGTTTTCACGACCACGGAACATGATATTGAATTTGACCTTGTCTTTCTGCTCCAGAAACTTCCGGGCGCTTTTCAGCTTGAACTCAATGTCATGTTTGCCGATTTTCGGACGCATCCGGATTTCTTTCAGATGCACCTGATGCTGCTTGGTGTTTTTGCTGGTCTTCTTTTTACGCTCGTACTTCAGCTTCCCGTAGTCCATGATGCGACAGACGGGGGGCTTTGCGTCTGAGGCCACTTCCACCAGATCCAGGTTGGCCTCCATCGCTAACTTCAATGCTTCCGCTGTGGGGATCACTCCGAGTTGTTCCCCGTCTTGATCAATGACCCGCACCGGACTGATCCGGATCTGGTCATTAAGTCTCTGCGTTGTTTCGATTGCTTGTTTCTCCTTGTATCGAATCAAGAAATTGGTTTTGTGTCCCGCTTAGTACTTTCAAAAGTCGGGAAACACACTCTCTGACTACTGATATGAAAAAAGAACATCTCTGCAGGAGATGCCTTTGCCGCATACCAGATTCCAGTTATACATTCTGGCTAAAATATACTGTTACATCTTAAGTTATATCAATCGGCAAAAAGTGGCAAGTAACATTGATACACTATTTTATCCGAAATCGCTTCACTGGGACTGAACTTTGAACCGGTTAGGCCCTCAGTTTCAGCGGTATTTCCATCGAAAAGAGTCTGTTCATCTGTCGGATGAATCTGCCTCTTTCAGGGGAAATCGCTTAACTTCGCCCGAAAAATCCCTCAAATTCCGCTGTTGCTCAGCGGGAATCGCCACGGGCTCCCAGCGGGGGCCGGAATTCCGGTAATTTTTAAAGGGATCCTGTTCTCCCGCACGGCCACGTACCGGGAATTCCGGAATCTGGTGCTGTCGGGCTGCTCGCAGGCTCGGTTCGAACTCGACACCTGGCGAGGAGTTAAAGTTCGCTCCCAACTGAGGGGCCGGTTCCGACAGCGGAAGCGTCACAGCGGATGAATCGGCTTCCGTTCCCAGGAAAGCGGCCTTCAGTGTCGCAGATGCTTCACGTTGAGAGGGTGCCGGAGGAATGAAAGCAGTGCCATCGGGACCTGGTTGAGTTCCCTGCAGATTCTGGATGGCAGCCGCGGATTCCGCTGGTTCGCTGAAATCGATAGACTGAATTTTTTCATGCACGGGTGCTGCCGCAGATTCACTCTTCACACCAGGTACCGGCGGTGCTGGAGCCTGAGACATCGCTTCCGGAGCAGGAGCAACCGGCTCGGGTGGTGCTTCGCCCGGGGTCAGCAGCTGAGGATAAACGCCCCGCGAAATCTCACCCGTATAGAGTGGTGCTGCCGCGATGTTCCGGACACGCCCTTTCAGACGATCCCGCTCTGCTGCATCCATGTAGGCTTTCTGAGGCCAGCCCCCTTCAGCCAGGAAAATGTTGTTATACGACAGCAGCGAGCCTTTCTCAAACTGCACGTTTTTAACCGCGAGGGCATACTCGACCAGCGAACGATAGTAACTGCTGTCTGCTTCCGCCTGACGACGCTGTGCTTCCAGCAGCAGGTCCAGGGTCGCATTGTCTGATTCATAAGCCGCCTGCACCGCAGCTACTTCCTGTCGGGCCGCATGACGACGGTTGAAGGTTGTCTGCATTACAGAGTACGCCCGATCGACATCGGCGATGGCGTTACTCAGACTCTGCACCACGGTCCGTTCCTGTTCATGCAGGATCGCCCGGCTGCGTGCCAGCTGCAGTTCTGCGTTTCGCATGGCTGCATGCGCCTGCCGACGCCCCAGGGGCACAGAGAATTCCAGCCCCAGCTGCCATTCCTGTAGATTTCCATCAAACAGGGTATTCAGAGCACCTTCGTAAGGTCCGGGATTGGAACCTTCTGCCAGGAAGTTCTTACCAAAGCCACGCCAGCGATACCGGCCAATCAGGTCGAGTTCGGGCAGCAGGAAGTTTTCGTTGGCCTGCAGTTCCAGTTCATATTTTTTGATCGCCCAGCGCTGACGACGAATTTCAGGGCGACGGTCCAGCGATTCCACCAGGGTCTCTTCCCAGTCGAAGTCAACACGGGCCAGCGATGGTTCATCCGCTGGACGAATCAGTCGTCCGTCATTGATCGGAATGCCCATCAGCTTACGCAGGCGTCGTTCCGCAACATACACACCATGATTGCTCTGAAAGGTTCCGCCCTGGCTGCCGTTGTTGGTATGCGTGCCATTCAGCAATCGACCGCTGAGTGCATTTTCCACTTCGGCCTGATAACGGAAATACTGTTCGCGGGCCTGCGCTTCTTTTTCAGCTTCGCCGCCACGACGTCCATTTTCATACAACGCGTGAATCCGCCGCCAGGTTTCCAGTGCGGAATCGCGGGCCATGATTTTCGCATCGAGATCGCGATACCCGAAATACAAATCCCAGTAAGCGTTCTCAACGTCGCTCACCAGGTTACGGACGGCAATCTCGAATTCGCCGAGACTGATGTCAGTATTCATGCGGGCGATGATCACACCATTGATCACTCCCGGCGTGTTACTCGGTCCGGCCAGCTGATTGAAATCGATTCCGCCTCCCCGCAACAGCGGATGACGGAATTCCATTTCGATATTGTTCTGATAGGCGTGGGGGAACTGGTTACCGGGCGAGTTATTGGCATCGTAGTCGATGTAATCCCGCAGGGTGAATTCAGTACCGGTCATGGCACGCTTGGTCAGCTGCGCCTGGATCACCATTGCATCCTGTCGCAACAGACGGGTACCACCGCCGAAGAAGACGTTGTTCAACGCCTTGTCATTCTTTTCAAAAAACGTACTCGCTGACAGCGTGGCATCATAGGCGCTTAGTGCCGCAGGCACGCCATATCGCGGGTCCGCCTCGGTAATGGCAGGATCATATTTCGTGGTCACTGCAGCTGGCGTGTTCAATGAAACGCCACCGACATCACCCAGCACCTTGGAACTCTCCAGTGCCATCCGAACCGCTTCCTGCAACGAAAGATCCCAATAATCGGGGGTTGCAGAGCTGGCAACACTTGAAGGCGCAACTGTGCCGAGCGTGTCGCCTTCATCGATGGTATCCACATTGGGATACTCGATTTCGTGAGCGACCTGCTGGTACACTTCCTCACTGTCCACAAACTCGTCCTGGAGGGACTTGTTCATGAAACTGCTGCAGCCTGGCCCCAGTAGCGTAGGAGCTACCGCCAGCAGAAGCATCATTCGTGTCAGGAAATGGTTCATTGAATAACCCTGGTCAGTCTGGACCACGTACCAAAAAGCTTTACACTCTCTCCTCTCATCGGCTCGAAACCGGGCTGACCCAAAGCGAATTTTCATCATATTCGGAATATTCCATATAATCGGACAACCAAAAGACTCTCCCTGAACCCCCTATTCTTCGCATTCACGTCATTCACACAATCGGTGCATCTTCCAGGGTTCAGCAGCCTGCATCGATCAGCGAAGCTGCGCAATGATTTAAAGTTGTACACCAATTACTTTGGCGGCACGGTCTGCTTTTTCGCGCTCGATCCCCGCGCCGGAGAGGCAGCCGTGTTAGGATGTAGGAAACAGGGACCATTCCTGGAGCCCCCCTGTCTGCTGGTATCAGCGGCAACCTGAAACCTTTGACTCGACAAACTGATGACAACTGACGAATCCTCTTCCATCGAAAATGTCTGGCAGGAGATCGAAGAGCTCGTAATGGGGCTGGCGCAAATCTCACGTACCGAGATTTCGAGTCAGCGGTTCTATTCCGAACTGGTGGAGCGGGCCATCCAGGGTCTCAGCGCGCGAGGCGCCCTGCTCTGGATTCCGGATTCCCACAGGGATTTCGAACTCATTGAACAACAGGGGCTGAATCCCGAAACCGATCCGATACTGGGCCTCAGTCAGGAGCAGGTCCATCGACACCGGATGCTGCTCAATGAAGTCCTGCTCGAGAACGAGCCTGCCAGTATCGCTGCCGGAACCGGATTGTCGGCAGAACACCAGGGGAAGAACCCCCTCTCGGAAAATCTGATTCTCTGCCCCGTCCGCATCATGCGCGATTCGGTTGCCAGCATCGGAATCCTGGAAATCATCCATGCCGCGCCGCGCTCTTACGAGGCGCAGGAAGGTTACCTGCGGTTCATCAGCGCGCTGTGTGAAATCTCAGAAGACTTCTGTCAGCATCAACAGTTGCTCAAACTCCAGGAACTGGAAACGCTCTGGGAAGAGTTCGAACGATTCTCCGAACACGTGCATCTGCACCTGGATACGCAACAGACGGCCTACATCATTGCCAATGAAGGGCGGCTGCTCATCAACTGCGACCGGGTCTCGGTACTGCAACGGAGCGGTTCTACCTATCGGCTGCTGGCCGCCAGTGGGGTCGAGAGTATTGAACGCCGCTCCGAATCGGTGCAACGACTGGAAACACTCGTCAATCGTATTCAGGCTTTGAATCGACCTTACTGGAACTGGGAAGCGGATCAGAACTATCCTCCGCAGATCACCGAACCGCTGCACGCTTATCTGGACCTGGCGGCCTCCCGTTCGCTGATGATTTTCCCGTTGAAACACATCACCCAGGAATCAACAGAACCTGTTAATAACACCCGACTGCATGACCAGAGCAGCCCCGCGGAACAGACGATTGGGGCGATCGTCGTCGAACAGTTTCACGAAGCAAGTGCCGGACAGACTTTTCTCGATCGTTCCCTGGCGGTAGCGCGGCACGGGGGAACGGCCCTCTATAATGCGCTACAGTATGAAAGCTTTCCTTTCTTTCCCGTACTTAAATTCTGGTCGCATTCGCCGGTTCGCAAACGACAACTGACCTGGCGGAAACTGGCGACTGCCGGCGTGGTACTGGCCGTGATCACAGCCCTGCTGATCCTGATCCGTGCTGACTTCACGATTGAAGGAACCGGCACTCTTCAACCCGTCGATCAACAGAACATCTTCGCAACCGCTGATGGCATTGTCGATCAGATCCTCGTTCAACAGGGAGACGAAGTCACTCAAGATCAGACACTGCTCACGCTGCGTGACTCGGAACTGGAACTCGAATCCAGTCGCGTGCGGGGTGAGATCCAGACGGTCCAGAAACGGCTCGCCGTAATTCAGGCGGCACGCCTCGAACTCAATCCGACCGACGCTGACGCTCTGCAACGGGCCAACCGCCTGACTGCGGAACAGGAAGAACTCAACGAACGACTCAAAAGTCTGACCGAACAGCGGACACTGCTGAAGAATCAACAGGATGCCCTGCTGCTCAAAAGCCCGATCGCGGGAGAGGTCCTTACCTGGGATCTGCAGGAGAAACTATTGGCCCGCCCGGTCCAGCGGGGACAACGTCTGCTCACCGTGGCTCACCTGGCCGGCCCCTGGGAACTGAAAATGCAAGTGCCCGACTCTGAAGTGGGACACGTTCTGGAAGCGCAACGTCGAAGCGAGACGCCCCTCAATGTCTCCTTCTTATTACTGACAGATCCGGATCAGACTTATACCGGCACCATTCAGTCCATCGCAGCCACTGCGGAACCTGACCAGGAAGGGACCCCCGCCGTGCAGATCACGGTCAAGCTGGATCGTGAATCGATCAAGGGGCTGCGGCCGGGGGCATCGGTACTCCCTCAGATCGACTGCGGTCAACGCTCTTTGGGCTATGTCTGGCTCAGGCGGTTATGGGAAACCGTTCAACGGGAACTCTTCCTGTTCTGAACTGTATTCCTTATTTCTGGCCCGGGTTTTCATACCAGAACAATCCGAGCCCGCGTTTCTTGTGTCTTTCTTCACAGCAGAGCACATCCAGATCGCCGTCGGCGTCGAGGTCCAGCAGTTCGATGCGATCATACTTAATTCCTTGGGGACCGCTGATTTCCCGTGACTCCCAGTTAAACTGATCTCCGTCGCGAGAACCGCGGAGCCAGAACATTCCGGACCTGGGTGGCTCGGCATGTTCACAACTGAGGACCAGGTCCAGTTGACCGTCCCTGTCCAGATCTCCTACGGCAACTCCCTTTCCGCCACCCGTGTTTTGGGGATAAGGAATGACGCGGTGATCCCATTTCAGGCCACTCTGATCCAGGCGACGGTACCAGTGCACTTCATCGGGAGCCCGCGAAACCACCAGAATATCCTGCAGGCCATCCTGATCGAGGTCCGCCAGATGGGCAAACATCACTTCGCGATCCTGACCGCCGACCCAGTGATTTTTCCACGGCTCCCCTTTGGAGCTGACGGAACCCGGATTCTCGAGCCAGCGGCATCCGCGGTGCTTCCCTTTGCGATCCGTGGTTAACAGGTCCTGATCACCATCGCCGTCCATGTCGACGGCATAGAGAGACATGATCCAGCCCGCCGGGGAAAGAGGATGCCATTGATAGGACGAGAGATCCCGCGGTTCGCTGGTACATTCAAACCAGCCAATCTCGGCCCCCGGCCCTTTACCGGCTGCCACCAGGACTTCCCCTCCGCTTGCATCCTGGCCCAGTTTCGCGGGGATCGCGAACATCCACATCATGCGATCTTTCGAGGCGGGGATTACAGCCTGCTCCCAGGTGTTTTCAAACGGTTTAGCTTCAGGCGTCCAGTGCACGAAGACGGACCGCGTTTTCCCTTCACTACAACTGACGACCGCCCGGCTGGTGCCTTTGTGCTCGAGATCGATCCAGGCAGCGTCTTCCACCTGAGGTGTTTTACCAACGGTCACCGCTGGCCAGGTCGCTTTCACCTTATCAGGTCCCGGATTGCGGTAGATGCGGGTGATGCCCCCCTCTTCCCAGCCGGTGGTCAGGTCTAATAGACCGTCGCCGTCTATATCATACAGTTTCACACCGTCCGCACCGCGGGAAGAGTCGTCGATGATATGGATCTGCCAGGGAGTACCGCGGTCCGGCTCCTCCGCCTGCAATGGATGCCCCAGAAGCCAGAAGCCCAGCAGGCAGATCAGGTTCGCGTGTTTTTGTATCAGCGTGTACATGTACATTCTCCCTTTTGATCCCGGTTGAACTGCGACATTAAGGTGCACCGTCTCTCCAGTATCCTGCCTGCGGACTCAAATCTCAAGATTGCTTCGTATGGCAAGGAGTTCTCCGAAAAAACTGCTCAGTTTTGTTGCATTTCCCTCTATTATTACAGTGTTTCCTACCCATTCAGGCAGTCTCTGCCGGAGTGCACCTGCAATACCACGATAACCGGATCATTCCGAACAATCGATAAAGTTTCGCGTCTGCCCCAGCCGATCATCCTTAGGTACAGGCGATTGTACGACTGATGAACAGCTTCATCAGAATGGTGGTGACCATGGATGGTCACGCTTTAATGGGGGGGAGGATACCACGAATGCGCGCAGCATTTGTCTGCATCGTCCTGGCACAGCCAATCCTGTTTTGCTCAGGTTGTCAGTGTTTCAGGGCCAGCAATCTCTATTATAACCTGATCGACGATGTCAGTGACACGCAGCTGTATGCGGATCGATTCTACCGTCCCACCTGGGACCTGACTCGCATCGGCAAGCCAGACTGGTGTCGCTCGCGATTCAACCGCTGGTGGTGCAAATGCTGCTCTGACTGCCGACCGGAATACTACTACTCCGCTGAGGCCCGCACGGAATACAGCCGTCCTCAGCAGGACATCAGTGACGAATCGGTCGATGACCTGGTCCCTCTTCCTGAGCCAGCCACGTTTGTGCCCCCCGATCCCTACCCCAATGGAATCGACAGCACGCCCGTGGCAGAGGATGGCCCCGAGCTAGCCCCCGCCGCAAGTGCGCCCGTTGACTGACATGTTCAGTCTGAATCCAGCGCAAAACCAGACCCATAATCAGCGGACAGCGGAAAGAGACAGGTCACACTATGATCAAAATGGACAAGACACAATTCATACAGCGACTGACGATTCTGGTACTGACCGTAACGACCAGCATCACAGCTCCTGCTGCATTTGTCTCCGCCCAGGATACACCCGCCAACCAACGCGATGGCCAGAGCCCGGCCCTGACGAAGTCAGCTGCCGATCAATATCTGTTAAAAGACGATGATCGGCAGCTGACGGAATTCGAACGGGAAAACCGCAGACAGGACGAACCTCTGCCCATTCCCAGCGAAGAAGAACTGATTCAAGAGTTATCCAAGGGATCTTCGGCCCGCAGCGCCCGGAAAGCCTGCCTGGCCAGTCTGCCCCTGGATAAGATGACGCCCGCCAACCGTACAAATGCCGAATACGTGCTGAAAGACATCAGCATGTTTCGCACACTGCCCAAGATCCACCTGGATGTGAACCACTCGGCGTACGCTTATTTCATTGCCCACCCCGATGTGGTCGTAAGTATCTGGCGACAGATGCAGCTTTCCGAATTCAAGATGTGGCAAACCGGTCCGTATTCGTATGAAGTCGATGCCGGCGACGGCACAGTGGGTACGCTGGATGTCATTTATCAGACCCCTGCCGAGTCGATCGTAGTCTGCTCGGGAGTCTATAAAAGTCCGTTACTTGCCAAGCCGATTTCAGCCAGAGCCCTGCTCCACCTGCAGACCGAATATTATCCGGGTAAGGATGAGAAGCGGGATTCCATCTCGCATCAGGTGACGATGTATGTTTCGTTTCCTTCACAGACGGTGGAAGTCGCTGCCAAAATTCTGGCCCCGGTCAGTAATGCGATTCTGGACCGCAACTTCAAGGAAGTTTCCATCTTCCTGCACATGATGACGCTGGCCATGGAACGCCAGCCCGGCTGGGTCGAACGCCTGGCGGGTAACCTGGAAGGGGTCCTGCCCATCCGTCGTCCGCAGTTGCTCAAAGTAGCAGCCCGGGTCTACATCGACGGTAAACAGCGGGAGAATCCCGAAGCACTGCGTCGTCGCCTGCAGCGGCCACAGCCGATCGATCCGGTCTCACAGACCAGCGGTCAGGCTCCTCGCAAGCTGTCCAGCGACCTGCAGGTTCAGCCGATCAGTCGCGCTCAAAGCCCGAATTAAATCAGCATGTCCTCCGCGTGTTTAATACCGCGGAGGACGTCTTTTTTTATTACGGGGTCTGAGCACAAAACCGATAATGCCGAAGAACAGCACCAGCGGAATCGCGACTTTGGGTCTGGTCGCAAATAAGACGATTGTCACCGCTACCGCGACGAACAGCCACGGAGGCACATTCGCCCAGGCCGCATCGCGGTCCTTAGTCGGCAGTGCCAGCCAGAAGGCCAGCATCAGCAGCCCCACCCGCATGAAGGCGCCCGTGACAATATCCTGTTGCGCAAATAGGTCCTGCGCAGCGAACCAGTAGAGGTAGCCGGCGACTCCCAGGCAGGCCAGAGCGATAATGCCTACGAGGGTGCGGTTGATCGGAATTTTTTCACCAGCCATACAATACTCGTCTACTTGCGTCCGGGGCGGGTGCGCTGATTGAGGAATGCCCCCAGCGCCAGATGATAGGGGTCGGTCGTGCGAAACTTGAGATAATCCACGTGCACCGAGCCGCACTGCCGGGCCAGTGTCGCACAGAATTCCTGGTACTGCTCCAGGTAGCGGGCCCGCAGCTGATGCGGGTCGACCAGTTGATGATGCCCCCGCAACTCGAGGCTGCGGAACTGGGTCGGCTTGCTGAAGGGGAACTCTTCCTCTTCCGGTGCGACGACCTGGAACAGCAGCACTTCATGCCGATCGTGGCGGAGCTGTTTGAGGGTGGTCGTCAGTGCCTCGGGTTCATCGAAACAGTCGGAGATCAACACGACCAGACTGCGGCGTTTGATCAGCGGCTGCACTTCGGACAGGACGGTCGAGATCGCGGTTTCGTGTCGCGGTTTCGCATTCTCCAGGATCTCCAGCATCTGACCAAAATTCTTCGGATTGGCTGAAGGCTGAATGAAGTCGCGGCGTTTGCTGTCGAAGGTGATCAAGCCTACCGCGTCGCGCTGACTGAGCAGCAGGTAACCCAGTGCTGCCGCCAGTTGTTTCGCATAGTCGAACTTGCTGAGCGTCTTGCCGGCATATGCCATGCTGCCCGAACAGTCGAGCAGCAGGTAACAGCGGAGGTTGGTCTCTTCTTCGAATTCCTTGACGTAATACTTCCCGGTCTTGCCGTAGGCCCGCCAGTCGATATGACGGATTTCGTCGCCCGGGTAATACTGCCGATGCTCCACGAATTCAACGCTGGCTCCTTTGAAGGGACTTTTGTGCTGTCCCATCATGAAACCTTCCACGACGAGCCGGGTGACAACGTCGAGTTTGCCAAACCGGGCCAGTGCGGTGGGGTCTGAAAGTGGCGCGTCCTTTGACAGCATATCGTGAAGTTTCGTAAGAAAGTAATCCGCAGTAAGACAGAAAGCACAGAGAGCATGCTCCCTGCGCTTTCCCATGGTATCAGGATTGATCTCTCAGATCACTAATCCAGTTCTTTGATAAACACATTGCGGAAATAAAGTGTGTTGCCATGATTCTGCAACTCGATCTGTCCGGTTTCGTAGATCGGCTTGTCCCGCTCCCAGTAGTTTTCCAGCGGAGTGTCGTCGACGACGAGTTTACCGTTGAGCCAGACGCTGACCTTTTCGCCGACCATTTTAATGCGGAAGGTGTTCCATTCGCCCACCGGGTTATCGGCGGTCAGCAGTGGTTTGCTGGGGTTCTTTTTGTTGTTGTAGAGTCCGCCGGAACCGACGCCACCTGCGGCTTTCACAGCCGGATCCCAGATCTGCACCTGTGGCGAACCACGCAGATAGATACCGCTGTCGCCGTCTTTCTTGATCTTCCAATCGACCAGCATTTCGAAGTCGCCGTAATCTTTGGCGGTGCACAGGCTCTGACCTTTACCATCGAAGACGATGATGCCATCCACGACCTTCCAGTGCTCGTTCATGCTCTCGTCGGCTTTTTTCTGAGCTTCGGCCAGTTCTTCAGGGCTCATCTTGGCCCGTGTTTTGGGGTTGCCCACCAGGCCTTTCCAGCCGGTCAGGTCTTTGCCGTTGAAGAGTTGCTTGAAACCTTCCGGAGGCTGATTCAGTTTAGCTTCTTCGGCTTCCGCCAGGTTGAGCGAAGTCACGGCCAGCAGCAGAGCCAGCAGCAATGTGGTGCGTTTCCAGGTGATCATAGTCGTAACCTTCATTCTGTTGTTAACCAGGGGGGAGTCCTGCATGGAAACAGGACAGGTGGTATGAGTCGTGAATTTCTTAATTATCGAAAGGAACTTCCCCGCTCGCAAGCCAGTCCTCGCGGATTTCGCTGCATTCGCATAAACTCCCTGCCGGGACAATTGTCGATTTGCGATTGGTCTGCACCGCCATTAGAATGAATGGAATCCTAACCAGACATCAATCATCCGATTCCCGCCTTTCCCGCTCTCAGAAGAAAGAACATCATGAATCGCTGTCTTTACGCAATGCTCTGCCTGCTGCTGGTCTGTGTTTCAGTCACACCAGCGTCCGCTGCTCCGCAACAGAAAAATGTGCTTGTAATCGTGGTCGACGACCAGGGTTTTCAGGCCGGCTGTTACGGTAATAAAGTCATCAAAACGCCGGGCATCGACATGCTGGCCGAATCAGGAACCCGCTTCACCCGGGCCCACTGCACGACCGCCAGTTGTTCCGCCAGTCGTTCCGTGATCATGACGGGCCTGTATAACCACGCGACCGGTCACTACGGACACGCTCACAGCTACAACCACTTCAGCACTTACACTACGGTGAAGTCGCTGCCCATCATTCTGGAAGAAGCCGGCTACCGGACCTGCTCAATCGGAAAATATCATCTGGCTCCCGAATACGTTTATCATTTCCAGGAGTATCGTAATAAAGGCATCCAGGGAAATCGCAACTCCGCAAAGATGGCGGCGAACGCGAAAGAGTGGATCACCGAAGACGACGACCGTCCTTTCTTCCTCTACTACTGCAGCAGCGATCCCCACCGTGGCGGCGGCCCCGATGGTTACTCCAACTTCAATGATGATCCCGATCACTACCCCGGCGTAACGCCGATCACATACAAGCCCGAACAGATTGTCGTGCCACCGTGGCTGCCCAATCATCAGGAAGTCAAAGAGGAACTGGCTGAGTACTACCAGGCGATTTCCCGTCTCGACCAGGGTGTGGTCTCACTGATCAATACACTCAAAGAGACCGGCCACTGGGAAGACACGCTGGTCATGTTCCTCAGCGATAACGGACCTCCCTTCCCCGGCGCGAAAACGAACCTTTATCAGCCGGGCATGAACCTGCCGCTGATCGTGCGGGATCCGACACAGGAAAAAAAGGGCATCACTACCGATGCCCTCGTCACCTGGGCCGACCTCGTGCCGACGATTCTGGATTACTGTGAAGTCACTCCCAAGCCGGTTCCCCCGATCCGTCCCACCGAAAATAACGGCAAGCGGACCACGGGTCGCGGCAAACCCGTGCCTTACAAATTCCACGGTCGCTCATTCCGCAGTGCCTTGAGTAAGGAACACGCGCCCGACTACGACGAACATTACGCTTCACACACGTTCCATGAGATCACGATGTATTACCCGATGCGGGTCATCATCAGCGGCAAGTACAAGTACATCTTCAACATCGCACACGAACTTCCCTACCCGTTCGCCTCCGATTTATATCGGTCCCCCACGTGGCAGGGCGTGCTCAAGCGGGGTGATAAGATGTACGGGCAGCGGACGGTCTATGCTTACCTGAACCGTCCCCGCCACGAACTGTACGATCTGGTCGCCGATCCCTACGAAGGCAAGAACCTGGCCTTCGAGCCGGAGCACCAGGAAACGCTGGAAAAACTGCAGAAAAAGCTGAAAGCCTGGCAGGAAAAGACGAAGGATCCCTGGGTGCTGAAGTGGGAATACGAGTGATTTCCGGGCCAAAACCGGCGTTTTTCACGGACTTCCCATCGATTTTTGTGAAAATGAACAAAGTTACTCGACGTCAGCAGACGATGTGTCTATAATGCTCTAACTCGGTAACGATATTCCGTTACTGTAGTTAGGGCTTATAACTGGACAGACGCCGTTGAAAACCAGCGAAGTCAGTCTGTTCATCTGCTCTCAAATAAGCAATTTCAGTCCTTCACAGGACCCATAACGCGGGGTGGAGCAGCCCGGTAGCTCGCGAGGCTCATAACCTCGAGGTCGCAGGTTCGAATCCTGTCCCCGCCACTTAGATACCCCGATGCAGTGACATTGTCGCCGCATCGGGGTTTTCTTTTGCGCCTGGCTTAGTCCTCGATTACTTATTCCTAATCATCCCCTTACTTTCATCTAAGCCCTAATCTTGCTTTTCGTGCAGTTTACTTAACGCGACCTACTCATCCTATCTTGTAATTCCATTGCCCTTGGGATTTGCCTATCTAACATTGTTTTAAGAATTGTCGTGAAGTCCTGGCGGATCCTTGCATCATTCTTTATGAGCCGAGAGTTTTCTTTCCAATCGTACTCCAAAAGATCTAAAAGTGATCGCTCAAGATAGTAGTAATCCTGCCAGTGCGACTCTTTAAAATCACTGGCTGCCTGAGCCAAAGTCTTAATGCCATCACGCAAATGATCTTCTGCAGATGGATATGTTAGAAATTTGGCAAAGTAACTCGACGCTTCAGGGTGAGGTAAATACTCATCTGTCCATTTGTCAAATTCGGGTTTCATTCCTTTGATAAAAGGGCGAAATTTCACATCTTCGAAGTAACCATATCCAAAACTACTAAATCCCATCAGATGTCGAAACAATTCATCATCCGAATGGTGTGACCGGACTTTTGAATGTCTCCAGTTTTCACAGGACCAAGCAAAGTCGATCATTTTCTTCCACTCATCAAAAAACATCTCTTCGCGGCCTGGGACTTTTAATCCGTGAACAAACCAAGCCGATATAAATGAGTCGACCCAGTTCACTCGGTCTAATCCAAATGATAGAATTGGCTCCCACAACTTTGGGGCATTCTCACTTTGTTTAAGCTTGGGAATTACAGTTGCAATTAGATCGAATATCCATGTATCCCCATGGGTAGGTGAAACAAAAAAAGAACCATGTCCCTCATTATCAAGCAGTGCCTCATCAATTCCTCCGAGAGGTCGCAGGAATCCATGCAAAATATTCTCAATAGTAGCCACCCACTTGATCCGACTCTTTGCATCAGTTTCTAATTCGATTTTTTCGAGCCAACTGAACCCTGCTTGAATATGTTCTGTTTCGAATCCACGACCACGTTGAATTCTCTTCTCTATAAATGTTATAGATTCTTCTGGATAAGGCTCACCACTTGTTATTTCATGCTGTTTACTAACCATGTCTAAAATGTATTTGTGCGATTCATTTGCAATATTACATAACAATGGTATTTCAGCAGGGATCAATGTTTTAACAAACTGATCAACCTGATCATTAAATATGGGAATAACATCATACTCAACATCAGGACAGTTCCAGATAGTGTTACCTCCGCGTGTCACTTCCCTTACATTTCGAATTCCAGAAGAGGCCATAATAATGTATTGAAGTCTTATAAAGTCCTCTTTTAATTCTGAGCGGACTTCAAAAGCAGACGACATCAGATCTTTAATAACAGAATAGTTATAAGAGAGTGCAAATTCTGCACAGAGTGAGCGACAACCTTCAAGTAATGGTTCTTCCACAAGTAGTTGTGGCAAGATCATCGCAACGAAATTATTCCAATAATAGTTAGTGTCAGAGATAGCGACGTGAGTCTCGGGGCGTATTGGCCGATCACGGAGTACCTCTCCCAACTGTTCCCAACACCATCTTTCACGATAGGTTTCTTCTTCGAGCCATCCCCGATGCAAAATAAAGAGAACTGCGACACCTCCGATAATGGCATGTTCTGGTACCTCTCCCCGATCTCTTATTTGATCTGCATCACTACTAAATTTTTGAAGTTGTTCCCAAAAAGATTCCAGGTCATCATGATTTAATACTTCACCTTCATCTAATAATTTCCTGCATCTAATTGGAATGTTCAGGGTATCCATATTTTGCTGAATTATTTTTCTTTCTTCGGCAAGCCTTAGTGTCCTCTCTTCAGGCTCCACAAATTCCAACACCATCCCATTCTCTATCTCTCGAGCTGTCCATTTTTGTTTATCAAATTGGAGAGCGATTCTTTCTAGATACTCAGCGTGCTCAGAATCGCTATCTCGAGCAAGTTGTTCACTCCATTCAGTCTGAATTTTGTTCATTAATAATGAAAACTCCTGGTCAGTCATGAAGAGCTTGAGGAGGACATTACCAAGAGTCGTTTTCCGATGCTCCATTTTGTGCCATTCAAGGACCTGATTGTAAATGGACTCTCCCCAGCGAACCCAACCCATCATTGTCAATCCGAGGATTTGTTCTCCCCCCTTGATTCTATATTGCTCTTCCCATACCTGAAGTTCCCAAACTGGCACGAGATCCTTCAATGAATCTTTGAAAAGCGTTGGATGTTTGCGCCCTACCGAAACAATCACTCCTAGGAGTGCAGTACTTTGTGAGGTCTGAATTACTTGTTTAAGAGCTGGTTTAATTGGACCATCAAGTTCAAGACAACAATAAAGCCAGTATTCCAATGCCATGAGTGCTGGCACAATGATATTGGGGGCATTTACGAAATCTCGATACCAAAAATAGTTGTCAAACCCTCCGAAATATTCAATTTCTTCTCCATTGACTGAGGCACAAACTGGTGGGGGAGGATCTTCTCTATTATCAATCCATCTCTGTGTCACGAAATTTGTGAGAGTCACAATCATATCGATTGCTTTTTCCCAATTGATCTGAAGAAACAGCAAGAAGGGGCCATGAAAATACATAGCATCATTCCAGTCTGGTTCTGTTACTACATGCAAAAATTCATTGATCTCACAACCAAAATAATCAGGATGGTTCATTTTTGGTAACGGTTCTCTAATCAACAGGGCCAGAAGAACTTCCTTCCCAACCTCTGGATGGACTTCGAATAAATACTGAAGTGGGTCGTCAGAACCCAAAAACCCATTATGTACATTCCGATTAACAGACCTGAGTGGACCATCCGGCCATGGATCTGCGAGGGGCCCACTTCTCGGATTTATAAGTGAAGAGACTTCATCCTCTTCATTTAGCTCTTCTTCCTCCAGACCATCCTCATCAGTAAACAGTGAACTATCTCGCCGTTCCACTAATGAAAGTGCAAGTTCAGCAACTTGATCCGTATAAACAGGAGAAGCAGTCAGTAATCGAGCGAATACTTTCTCACTTAAATCCCCATCATAATCCCACCACTCTTTTGTTTTTCTTTCAGCTAGAATGTGTGCCGTTGCATCAAGAAGAATCTGAGCCGCTTCATCACGAAAGGGCCATTTCTGAGCTGAATGTTTTAGCCATAAGTCAGCTATTTCCGTAATCTGGTCTGTTGATAGACATATCGCTTCAGCTCTGTTTTTAAACAGGACCTTAAGCACTGAGGTCCAAAGTGGCCAGAAAGGATAGCGGCGGATTGCTGCAATAGCAGCATCATCTGATATGTTCGAAAACTTCGGGTCTGGTAAAGTAGCGACATGCAAGAATCGACTCAATAGTCGCTTAAGGAGCATTCCCTCTAATTCACAAAGTGACGGCCAGACAATTTCTAATTGGACTTCCGCATTAGCTGCAAATACAACTGATTCGAGGATTAGATCACTTTCAACTGTGTGCTTATTGTTCAATGACAAATCGGAGATCAGTTCCCGCCATTGTTCTGTGTCATATGATTTATTCTCAAGCAGCCGGAGTCCATACAAGCGGATCGCACGGTGCCAATGCGGATTGTGGACTTTTTCCTGGATAAGAGGTGTAACATCATGTTGGTGACTGAGTAATAATCGAGTTCTCGCCCAATCTCCTAACAGATCGTGTTCAAATCCGAATCTTTCATCTCGACTCCAGATAACCTGATCTGTAATCAAACCTGACGAAAGCCGACATTCATCACTTTCAAATTCAGTTACTGGCACAGCAGAAAGAAACTTATCTGCTTCAACGCAGGCTAGTTTCTGAATAAAGCGAGATCGCGCCGAACCATCATTCCCGTTGTGAATAATCTGTTCCCAATACCATTCGAGAATATCTGTTTCACCAATCCAAGACGCAGCCTGAGTCTCATCGCGTATATTTGAAAGAACCAAGTCAAGAATTTTGAGATTTGCAAATATAGGATACAGATGGGGTCGTTGCAGTATTGCTAACAGGTCAGGAAAATTCGTAGCAATTTCAGTTCGATGATTACTAAACTGAAATTCAATTGACTTGATTTTAACATCAAGAGCTTTACCGAACTCTCGTTGAAGAGTCCGAAAAGTTTTTTCCCAGAAATCAATGACACAAGTAAATATGAATGACCATGCTGATTCATCTGAATCAATTTTTGCATGTCGTAATAGTGTAGCAAGGTTTTCTAATCCAGTTTGATCTAGTCTTTCAAATCCATCGACAATAATGACACCGTTACTACTTGTCGATTGGGCAACCAATTCTGGTAAACTGTATTGAAGTCCAAGATCTGAAAACAGAACTGAAACATTATTGGAATTGAGTATGGATGGTGAAAGCCATATTGCGTGAAAATTTTCAGCGATACTGGATGCAATCTGTTTTGCAATCACCGTTTTTCCGGAACCACTTTTTCCAACCAAAGCTGATATCGGCTGCGGAATTTTTAATTCTTCTACACTGCTATAAGAAAGAAATAGTTTTCCGGCCAACTTCTCTCGCACACGTTCAGTCTGAATACGGAACTCATTGTTGAGCTTAGCCCAATCAGATACGTAATTAGGAAATTCATTGAGCAAATATTTATTTCGTAGTCGATCAGCTAACTGAGATCGTGTCAAATCTCCACCAGACGTAGCAAACCTTCGCGCGATGTCCTTTAGATGAGTCCAAAGCGAAGCAGCTTCGCCCATCCCACCGTCTCGTAGCAATTCGTTGCATCTTGAAATACATTCATTCTCATCAGTAGACGGCTCGCTTGAAAAATCAAACTGTATATGGCGAAGTCTCTTTAGGAGGTTGGCTGTGTCTGTAGACGTTTTGTTTAAATCAACACCTTTGGGGCAATGGAGACTTTTAAATATAGCTCGTTCTATATCGTTAGAATATTTGGGAGTTAAGATTCGATTAGCAAATTCTGCTGCATCTGCGTCAATTGCTTTCGTTAGAAGTCCATCCCAGCCTGTTTTCACTGATTGATCCACCAATGCAGTTGCGAGAGCAAGATAATCTCGCTCAATGTTGAACACATCTGTTTCAACATGCAGGCTTTGCTCCCAGATGGCCTCGTTAAAGTCTTCTGGAAATCCGTTGCTCGTGAGCTGCTTATTACTCTTTACGGAGATCGCCAAGACATTCTTTTCACCATCGCTAGCTTGGAGAAAGAGTACAAGATCGTCAAGAAACCAACCCTCGACTCGCTTTTGAAATCGAACTGATTCTATTTGCCCAGCTTCGACATGAAGTGGATGGAGACCAGATAGCATTTTCAATAGGAAAGAAGCTGATACTTTATCTTCGAAAGTATATCCACCTCCTCCTTCTTGTTTGGGAGTAGCTACTTTTTTAGCCATCTTTCACTTCTTGAACGCGTAACATAGAACTTAATTCAAAACTCACATCCACACCATATAACAAATTAGTGCACATATTTCTATTGCAATAAATATTTAACACTTCTTACTCCTGTGCCAAGACAGCATATTCAGAAGCTTATGGCTTTCTTTTTCCAAGTCTAGAGTTCCGAGGAAGTGGCTCGGGATAGTTGGCGAGGATCTGTTTGAGTGACTCCACTACCGCCGGTTGTTCCTGGACCAGGTTGCGTGTTTCTAACGGGTCGGTCTGGTAGTCGTAGAGTTCGTACTCGGCGGGGGCGCTCGGATTTTTGTAAGGCTTCCATTCCACCAGTCGATAACGTTCGGTGCGGATGGCGCGGCCCAGTTTCTGTTTGGGATAGGCGTGATAAGCGTGGTTCCTCACGCGGGCCCCGGAATTCTTCAGGACCGGAACCAGGCTGACGCCGTCGAGGGGCTGGGGCACCTTGGCAGTCGGGAGGCCGGCGAGTTCGGCCAGTGTGGGAAAGAGGTCCACGCTTTCGGCGAGCTGCTGTGTGGCTGAGCCGGGCTGTGTGACTCCGGGAGCTGTGATGAGAATCGGGATGCGGTTGGCCTGTTCGTAGTTCGTGTGCTTGGTCCAGATGCCCAGGTCGCCGAGGTGAAAACCGTGATCGCCCCACAAGACGACGATCGTGTTCTCGGCCAGTCCCAGGCGGTTGAGTTCGTCTAGTACCTTGCCAATCTGGGCGTCGACGAAACTGGTGCTCGCGTAATAGCCGTGAATCAACTGGCGTTTGAGGTCTTCGCTGAACCTGGCATTCCTGTCGGTCGGCACGGGACTGTAATTGGTGATCTCGCCACCTCGCTTGCCGGCCACTTTCGGGGCATTCGCGGGGAGTTCTTCATACTGAGGCAGCGGTAGTTCGGACGGATCGTAGAGGTCCCAGTACTTCTTTGGTGCGCTGAAGGGCAGATGCGGACGGGCAAAGCCGGCGACGATGAAGAACGGCGTCTCCTCCTGTTTGCGTCGTTTCTGGGCGGCCTGGAGCCGCTTGACCGTTTCCGCGGCGACGCGGCCGTCGGCGTATTTAATGTCCGCCACATCCGGTGCTTCAAAGGCGGCGCCGCGGGGGAGCGACTTAATGCGATCGAGGTGCTGATTGGTGAAGTAGGCTTCTTCGCGGGTGAGCTTTCCCCCCTGGGTGCTGGCGGGGTCGAGGTATTCGATCACCTTGTCATGGAAATGCGGCACGCTGAAAGAAGCGGGATCGCCGTGGTTGCCGTGCCCGATGTGAAAGACTTTGCCGAGAGACTCCGTGCGGTAACCGCCGTGCTGCGCGAAGTATTGCGGCAGAGTGACGGCGTCGGGAACGATCTCGCGGAGCTGACTGCCCAGCCCGTATAAGCCGGTCGATGTGGAGTGTGCGCCGAGCATGAGGGTGAACCGCGAGGGCGCACAGACGGCGTGGTTACAGTAGGCCCGTTCGAAGCGCATACCGCGAGCGGCAAGGGCATCGATGTTCGGAGTCTGTGCGATCGGATCGCCGTAACAGCCTAGTGCGGGCTTCAGGTCATCGACGAGGATCAGCAGCACATTGGGACGCTCGGCAGCCGAGGCACTCCCGCTCAGTAGAAGAATCAAGCATGTTATTAAGATGAAATGCACGCGGCGCAGCGAATTCATCTTCCGTCTCCCTTCGTGATTATTTCCAGGTATTCTCTTTGACCGGTTTGCCGTTGGTCGTCAGAATCTGGAAGTGGTGAAAGCCGGATTTCATGCCCGTATAACGCCAGACTACTTTTTTGTCCGGAGTCACTTCGAACAATTTGACCTGGTCCCCTTTGGCGCGATAGCTGGCGATCACGGTATTTCCGTTGGGTAATCGCTGGGCACCGCAGGCATCGGAAAACAGATTTTCTCCCAGATCGGCATTCGTCACACTCCAGATAATTTTGCCCTGGGAATTGGTTTCAATGATGCGGTTCCCGTTCGTGCAGGCGATGAGCGTGTTGCCATTCTTAAGACGGATCGCGGTGAATGGCCAGTCACGTTTCTCGCGGCCCCGATCGTCGGTCGCGATAACCTGCAGCACTGCGCCGCTTTCCGGGTCGTATTCTTTGACGGCAAAGTCCAGCAGATGCGGGGCGATGTAATGGCCGTTGGGCAGGACACGCAGCATGCGGGTCTGCATATGGGTATTATTCTTCTGGCACTGCAGGGGCGTCGTCTTTACGATCTTTCCCTGGCGATTGATCACAATGGCCCGCGGCTCGGGACCGAGTTCAGCAACGAGGAAAGTGCCGTCGGCTAAAGGTTGTACCGTACTGATTTCTTTCTGCTGCCCCTGGTACTGAAACAGGATCTGTTTTGTTTTCCGGTCGACTTCAACGACGCCGCCATGGGGAAACTCCTTGGTCCCATACAGGGCCAGCAACACATTGCCGTTGGGCAGGACCCAGCCATCGCTGGCGGGCATATCGAACTTCCATTCTACGGCCCCGTCCTCTCCAATAATGACCGCCCGGTTTGCCTTGCCCACTCCCAGAAATGAATGCCGGATGGATTCTTCCTCGCCGGCGTCCACAGGAATTCCGCCCATCATACAACAGACCGCTATCAGCAGTTGTAACCAGAAGTGGTTGAATTGAGAGAAAGCGATGCCAGATTCGGAGTGAGCGCGGTTCCGTAGCTGCATGGGTTTTGAACTCCTCGGGATAAATGAACGGCCAAAGGTGAACCCTGATTCTAACGCAAATCAGACCTGCAGGCGATTCATTCCACAGAAGTGGCCCCGGAATTCAAAGGAAACGATCTTTAGAAAATGCTGAGAGCTGTTTCGTCGGTCAGGGAGCCGAAGAACTCATCAGTGGCGGATTCCCAGTCGGCAAGATAGCGAACGCCGGGCGCCAGCGTTTCCTGCATTAGACCTGCGGTGCCATGTTCATAGCCCAGCAGGTGGCCGATTTCATGCAGGATGATAGTGCGGAGATCGATCAGACCGGCGGCTTCACTGTCGGGGAGTGCAATCAACGTCAGATCGCTGGCTGGAGAGAACTCGCTGTGCTCTGCGGGAGTGGTATCGATGAACCAGCCATACCCGGCGGCGTTGACGTCGATGTAAATGGTGCCGGCTGCGGCGCGGCCCAGGGACTCATTCGCAAGGTCAACAACTTTGATGTCGATCTCGGAGAGCGTTTGCTGCTGTGCCGGGGGGAGCTGGGGAGTGATCTCTGCAACTGTGGAATCCAGCAGACTCTCGGCGGTTGATTGCTGGATGGTGGTTGCGGATTGTGATGGTGGCGGTGCGGGAGCGACCGTTAACAGTTGATTCCAGGCATCGGGATAATTCTGGGGGTAAGTGACCGGAGTGTCCCCCGATTTACGCTTGCCATAGTTGGCCGCGAACAGAATCAGATCCTGAAAGTTGACCCGGTCATCCTGGTTATAATCAGCGAACCAGGCGTAGTCGGAAGAAGACTCGCTGGGCTTCTGCTGATAGACGGTTGCAAACCGCAGGAGATCGCTGAAGTTGATCGCCCCGTCGTCGTTGAGGTCATAGGGGTTGGCAAAGATGCTTGTCCCTCCCATCTGCTCAACACTTGTTGAAATAGGAGTATCACCGACGAGCTTGATCTGCTGTGAGCTGATATTCAGCCCCAAGTCATGAGGTCCAATACTTTTTCCGGAAAAATCGAGCGCAACCTGGTCATCAGCCAGAGACCCGAACTTGATGCGAGCAAATAAGACGTAACTGTCGGTGCCCAGATCGGAAGCAGTCGTTTCGGCATAAAGCCCTTCGATTGTGCCTGACGCATCGTTGATCAGACCAGCCTGGCTTTGACTAAAACCTGGCCCAAACTCAATTTCTGTAGCAGAAGTTAATTCTGAGTTGTAACTGAGATCTAAACCCGCTGAGAATACTCCCTGTTCTTTCAAATTGCTGGCGTTGATCCAAAGCTCTGCCCAGTACGTTGACCACTCATTAACAGTATTCTGATTCTCGGGTAATGAACTGACTTCGCCATTGAGCTGAGTATTGGTACGAGAGGTAACAATTCGCTGCTCGAAAGATGCTGTGCGTTTGCTGAGACTGTAAACTGTACTGCTCGTAAAATCATACAGCCAATCTTGTGAAGCAATAAAGAGATTGTCATTCTGAAATGCCAACAGTGACCTACCGAAGCTCCCACCAATTTTTACGCTTGTTGAACTGGTCTCTATTTCCTTTGAAATCACAGTTTCTCTGAAACTATCCCACCCATCACCACTTTCATACACGTACACAAAATCAAATTGGCCTGGAAGAGATGCTGTGGTTCCAATCACCAGCGTTTGGCCATCAATATCAATGTACTTACCAAACCTCCCCGTATAGGGTAGTATGCTTTCCACTGGATTCAGTTTTGTTTCTAATGGATTACTCCAACTATTCTTTCCATTATAGATATAGACAGCACCCAGATCCTGTTTACCACCATATGGTGAGCCTACGACAGCAACATCGCCTTCAATAGCTACCGAACTTCCAAAATAATCTCCATCCTGCAGATCGCTACCAGTCAGTTTGGTTTCTGTTGCAGAATCCCAGCCTGAAGCTCCTTTCTGATAAATGTAAGCGGCACCTCGATTCTCATTTTCGTCGGCACCTACAATGATTTTATCGCCGTCAATATCAACAGCAGTTCCGAAATTATCTCCTCTCGTGCCATCTGATGCGGTGAGAACAGTTTGCGTCGGAGTCACGGTAGACCAGTCTGATCCGTTTTTTTGATAGACTAATACTTGTCCAATAATATAAGGACTTCCCACTATGATAGTATCATTTTGAATGGCAACATTAATCTCACGTCTTAGAGAGCGATGAAATTGAGCAAGTAATGGAGTCACGGTAGGGGTAGTCGTCACCCAATCTTGGCCATTTCTAGTGAAAATATAGACCTCTGATTCTGTATACGCGGTTTCAGAACTGACAACAATTGTGTCTCCATCAATGGCGACACTCATCCCGAAATATCTATCTTGCTCTGGCGCAGGATCAAACAGCGTTGTTTCATAGGCCCAAAAGTCATCACCTTTAAAATCCCGCGTGCCTGCATCATTTTTCACATAGATATAAACGACTCCAGTGGGAGCCAGTGTAGAGTCGGTGCCGGGAGCACTAATCACTAAATAGTTTTCAGAAACAGCAATGCTATCACCAAAATCATCTGAACCATTATGACTCGTTGCAATTTCAGTTGGACTGATCTTATCTGTAAATGTCCAGGAACTGTTTTCAGAGACGCCAAATGTAAATATACCTCCACTCAACCATCCATCCAAGCTCTCAAACGGAGAACCAATTACAACCGAATCATCTGAAATGGCAACCGAGACAGCATAAGCGTAAGATTCATCGCCCGGGTAAGTCAGTATCGTTTCTGAGACCGTACTTCGATCCCAGTCCACCCCCTCTTTCGTATAGACGTAAGCCAAGCCTGCGTTCGCACCGTATGGTTCTCCTAAGACCAAATGTCGATCATTTAACGCAACCGAATATCCAAATTTGAAATTTTTATTTTCGCTTGAAAATTTTATCTCTGTGGGTGTTTCTGAAATCCAATCCTCTCCATTTTTTGTGTAAAGATAAGCTCTCCCTCTCACCGTTCCATCGGAATTGTAGGTTGAAGCTCCAACTGCAACATCTTTCCCATTTGTTGCAACCGAGAACCCAAAACGATCATTGGCCATCCCGTCTGAAGCAATTATTCGAGTTACCAGCGGAGAATTGGTAACCCAGCTATCGCCAACCTTAGTGTAAACATAGGCCGCTCCACTTTTTGATTCGTTGCCATCTTCATTTTGAGCACCCACAACGATAATATCGCCATGGATGGCAACTGCTCCACCAAAGCCATAAATAGTACCTGCTCCACCAAACAAGTGCGTCTCATCAAAAACCGGTTGTGTTAACTTCCTTACCAGAGGTGCAGACCAATCCGCACCTGTTTTCTCCAAAACATATGTGGAACCTACCTCCACTCCACTTGATGCGTCGCGAAGTCCACCGATAACAATTGTATTTCCATAAATATCAACTGGATTAAAATAACTTCTATTATAAAAGGTCCCATCTAATGTAATCACTTCCTCCCGTGGAGCTTCAGATACCCAGTCATCTCCGACCCTGGTAAATACATACAAGATATATGAAGAATTGGCTAAAGCGCTGAAAACTATCGTGTCATCACTGATTGCCAGGTAGTATCCATACCTTGTACGCGAAATGTCATACGGGCGCGATGGTCGTAAGTAAGTTTGATAATCCCAGGTATCATCAGATTGATCCAATGGGGTACCTTGTTGATTTCTAGCGTAAACATATGCCACCCCTATGGAATCATCATTTTGGGGGGCTCCCACGACCATAATATCCCCATCAATGGCGACCGAACTTCCAAACTGATCATAAGTATGATTTGCATGGGCGGGATCGGCAGAGTAAGAATCCTGGAAGTTGAAATCGGAATCATCATTCGTGATGATTCCGGTCACATCCAGGCTCGCCACGTTTCCTTTTAAAACACTTCCCCCAGTCGGGTTACTAATCCGGCCGATTACAGTCTCTGAAAGTTCCTGAAAGAGATCTCCCTGCATGGAGACATAAACGTAAGAAGTTTGAGATGTGTAATAAGAGTGTGCAGAAAAATGGACCGTTTCTGTATGTGTTGTATAGTCTTCACCGGCAACAGCCGTACCATTTATTGTTGTGAATTCAACGCTTGTATCAAAGTTTAAATCTCCTATCGATCCTCCCGTGCGAGTGATCGTAAATTTAAGTAATTGCCCGTCAGAATCACCTTCGACAATTTTTTCACCGGTGATTGTGAACACAGATCCCGGCAGTCCGTCGTCATTTAGAATGGTGCCTTGACCAGTTCCATCGGCGATATCCAGATCGGCGGGCAGTGTCTCTCCGCCCAGCCGGACATCACTCAGCACAAGAGAAAATGTCTCATCTAACTCCTGGACCTCATCATCGTGCACATGAACTGTGACCTGTGTCGAGAGCTCTCCCGCGGGAATTGTGACCAGCTTGTTGCTGAGAAATGTGAAATCATTATCACTGGCCGTATCTGTTTGGGTATTAACCCGAACGGTAACATCATCCGCGGCTGCCTGGTCCAGAGAAATTTGAAACATAAACGTTTCGTTTTCCCCAGCGGTGACATCATCGATACTGATCAGGGACGTCAACAGCGTGCGGTCTTCCAGTGTCTCAGCCACAGTTGAGATTGCCGGCGGTGCAGCCGGGGAACCATATCGCTGGTTTCGTTTACCTCGCAGGCGGGATTTTCGATTTTGTCTGATCCGAAATTGCCTTTTCAGTCGAGGCAGCCAGAGTGATGGAGACATGGTGTGATAATCTATAATAATCGGGGTAAGGACAGATTCAGAGGAATGGTAACAGCATAGCAAAGATCACATATGAATACCAATGCCATCTGAACACAAATGAAGTGTCAGAAGCTCGAAAAATGAGCCTCCCTGATTTAAAACGGACTGAGTTCGGTATTGTCGGCGAGGGAGCCGAAGAACTCATCTGTGTCGGATTCCCAGTCGGCAAGATAGCGAACGCCGGGCGCCAGCGTTTCCTGCATCAGACCGTCTTCTGAGTGATCGTAGCCCAGCAGATGGCTGAGTTCGTGCAGGATGACGGTGCGGAGATCGATCAGACCGGCGGCTTCACTGTCGGGGAGTGCGATCAATGTCAGATCGCTGGCTGGAGAGAACTCGCTGTGCTCTGCGGGAGTGGCATCGATAAACCAGCCATACCCGGCGGCGTTGACGTCGATGTAAATGGTGCCAGCTGCGGCGCGACCCAGGGTATCGCCTGCAAGGTCAACGACTTTGATGTCGATCTCGGAGAGCGTTTGCTGCTGTGCCGGGGAGAGCTGGGGAGTGATCTGTTCGACCACCGAATCCAGTACCGTTTCCGCCACTGATTGAGTCGGAGCAGGAGCTGTGTCCTGCCGTGTGCCCTGGCTGTCAACGATGAGAAACTGATTCCAGAGAAACGGATAGTGTTGAGGGAAGTTGAGGGTCGATTGCTTACTTTTACTCTTGCCATAATTACTGGCGAAAGAAATCAGATCCTGGAAGTTAACTCTGTCATTTCGGTCGAGATCAGCAAACCAGGCGTAGACGGAACTCGACTCACTGGGGATTGAGTTATAGACGCTCGTAAACAGGATCAGATCGCGGAAGTTGACGGCATCATCGTCGTTGAGATCATAGATGTTGGCCCAGATTTGAGTATATGGTTCCGTGCCATAGACTTCGTTGCTACTGCTACCTTCACTGAATCTGATTTCCGACTGGTCGATTTCAAAGTCCGGGCGCTGTGGGTTCAGGTTTTGTCCTTCCAGATCCAGATCAATGCCATCCTGCTCTGTTGACTCAAACCTGATGCGGGCGAAGAGCACGTACTGATCATCCCCGACATCGGTCAAGCTGGACTCTGCTGACAGGTTTTCGACGGTGCCTGTCTGATCATTGATGTCCCCTGTCTGATTGATTGAAAATGCCTGCCCGTACTCAATGCTGGTCGGGGTTGTGATTGAAGTGTCGTAGGACAATTGCAGTGCTGCTGACAGAATCCCCCTGTCGGTTGTAGAAGGAGTGCTAATCCAGATTTCCAGCCAATAACTCCCCCACTCGTCAATCCAGAGGAGATTGGCAGGGAGGTCTTCCGCTTCTCCGTTTGCAGCGGTTGCCGTTGGCTCATCGACAATTCTTAAATCGATTTGCGCGTGAAAAATGTCAACTTCATAGGCGCCGATATCAACGGCAGTTCCAACAATGCGATCAAAGCCAGTGCCGCGCTGGTCGAATTCGATTCCTGCCTGAATGACCTGTGTACTATCACCTGCGTTAATGGCGGCGCTGCCGGCGATCAGTGCGTGGGTTTTGGTCGGTCCTCCGTTGTCTCGCAGGACGGGATCCAAAATAAATGAAGTACTTGATCCGACAATATTCTTTTGTCCGGAATAGCGGCCACTGATCTGAGTATTCATCGAGAAGCCGGCAGTGTTACCCGCAATAATGGAATTGATAATTTCACATGAGGCATAGGTCTGAATGACATAAATGCCTCCCCCATCATAATTTTTTGCAGTATTTCCCACGATCGTACTATTCATGATCGTGAAAGTTTCACCACCAAACAGATAAATGCCCCCTCCGGTATTATTCGCTTTATTCCTAGAAACGGTGCTGTTATAGATGGTGACCACATTTGCGGTACTGGCGGAAATTGCTCCCGCATTTCCATATGAAGTATTATCAGCAAACGTGGAACCGGAAACTGTCAGTGTATTGTCACTGGAAACCGCTCCCTTAAAATAAACCGCCCCCCCTGATTGAAAGACGCGATTCTCATAAAAAGAGCTGTCAAATACGGATAAGTTTCCGGTGTTATGCGCAATCGCCCCCCCAGCATTATCGGCACGATTGTTTGTGAATGTACTGGTCCCCACGGTCAGATTGCCGCGCGTCGTCTGGATCGCACCGCCTGTTAAGCCCGCATCATTCTGAGTAAACCGGCTATTCTGAATGTTGAGCAGATCGTCCGAGGCCTCAATTCCAGAACTCATATTAAAAACAGCACCACCGTTTGATGACGCTTCGTTCTCCACAAAATCAGATTGATCTACGGTCAATGGACTATCCAGGTTGTAAATTGCCCCTCCATAACCTGAGATATTCGACTGGAATGTTGAGCCGACAATCGAGACACCCGTTGTCTGCACCGTATAAATGGCCCCTCCTGAAAGTCTGGATTCGTTTCCGATAAACTCCGAATCATTTACATCCAGATGACCTCCCTCCTGATAGATGGCTCCGCCATAATGAAACCCGGTGACTTCGCTGGTCCCATTGTCCTGAAAGCGTGAGTTGTTTATCGTCAGGAATCCTCCGTTGGAGTAGATGCCTGCTCCACGGCTCTCGGCTGAGTTCCCACTCAATATTGTGTTCAACAGAGACAGATTTTCGAGGTTATAAATCGCCCCTCCCTTTTCAGCAGATCCATTACTCAGAGTCAGGTCGCTGATCTGCACCGTAAGCTGTATTTGAGAACGGCTATCATCCACATTAAAGATTCGGCTTAAATCATTGCCACTGATTGTGAGTTGATCTGCCCCCAGGCCGATGATGGTCACATCATCGGAAATCAACAATTCACTGGTTAAGACAATCGTCTGACCAGTGAGAGCGGGTGCAAACAGGATTGTGTCGGCAGTCGCATAGGTATTTGCCAGCCTGACGGCCTCGCGCAGAGATAAATGACCGGGCGAAATATCTCCGTCGTCAATGTCGTCGGTCGTATCGACTTCGAGCTCCAGTGACTGAAATTCGTAAGCACCGATGTCAACGGTATCTCCATAGATGCGTTTGAATACCGTACCACGCTGATCTTGTGTCAGCCCGGCAGTGAGAGCTGCGGAATTACTGCCGGCATCCAGGGCAGCGCTGCCGGGCAGCAGGGCATGCGTTTCTGTAGGACCTCCATTGTCGCTCAGAACCGGGTCGATCAGTCCTTCAAGACTCTGCTGGAGGATGTTATTCGATCCGGTATAATTACCGGCAAATTGACTGCGTGTGTTCCCGGCAACAATACTGTTTTGTAACAGGAATGAACCTGCTCCATCGGCCCGGAAAATTGCCGCGCCCGCAATAGATGCGACTTCATTACCCACAATCGTACTGTTGATGATTGACACATCAGAATTCACGAACGTATCGAATGCCGAGCCTCCCAGCGTAGCCTGATTATACGAAATTGTACTGTTCTTGATCGTGATGTTGATGGCGTCATTATTACTGATCGCGCCTCCGGATACCGCAATATTTTCGGTGAACGTTGATCCGGAAACCGTCAGAGATCCCCGCCCCTGTACTGCAAGCGCCCCGCCGGTCGCTGCCTCATTGCCGACAAATGTGGTCTCGCTTACAGACACATTCGCTCTATTGATTTGAATTCCCCCACCCAGCGTTTCTGCCGAATTCCCGGAAAACAGAGACGTAGATACCGTTAGCGTGCCAGAATCTGCAAAGAGGCCGCCGCCGCGTGCCACGGAGTCATTCTCGATAAACTGGCTCTGACTGATCTGTACAGAGTCTTTATTTGTGTAGATCGCGCCGCCGAGCAGTCCTGTCGCGTGATTCTCTGTGAAGAGGGTTTGCTCAACGGTCAGCGGATTATTGTTGTTATATATTGCGCCCCCCGAGTGCGCACTGTTTGAGCTGAACTGCGAATGGGAAACGAGAAACTGATCGGACTGAAGAATATAAACACCGCCTCCCAGGCCAAGAGCCTGGTTACCTGTCAATTCTGAGTTGTCGATCGTCAGAGTTCCCTGTAACTGATAGATGCCGGCACCATATCCATCCGCTTCCGGGGTGCCGGTCATGTTACCGACCAGTTTCGAATTCTGGATCGAAAGATCACCATAATAGTTGCTGATAGCCCCACCATTGAGCGAGGCGGTATTCCCACTTAGAGTCGAATCGATGATGGAAAGCGTTTCCTGATTGAAAATGGCTCCTCCGCGGTCTCCAGAACCGTTCGTCAAAGTCAGGCCACTGATTTCCACAGTAATAGCATTATTGAATACTCCATCATCTACCTGGAAGATCTGACTATCACCATTTCCATCTAAGGTCAGCAGATCCGATCCCAGGCCGGTAACTGTCAGATCATCAGTGATTTGCAGTTCTGTACTAAGAACAATCGACTGCCCAGCGAGAGAGGCGTCAAACGTAATCGTATCTGCGCCTGCGTTCGCATTGGCCTGTTCGATGGCATCGCGCAGACTACCCGCTCCGGAGTCGTCTGTATTCATTACGATGAACGCGGTGAGCAGCGTACGATCTTCCAGCGTCTCTGCCATCTGCGGAGATGCCTGAACTGCGGCGGCTGAGCGATGTTGCTGGTTTCGTTTGCCTCGTAGTCGCATTTTTCGATTTTGACCGTTGCGAAACTGTCGTTTGAGGTGCGAGAGCCAGAGTAGAGGAGACATAGTGTGAAATTCTTTTATCTATGGATCTAACCGGATTTGTAAGTCCGTGTGTTCAGCAAAGTGATACAGGAATCAATCTCCAGGGCTGTTACGAGTCGTGATTAAAACGGACTGAGTTCCGTCTCGTCGGTCAGGGCGCTGAAGTACTCATCGGCTGCGGATTCCCAGTTCAGCAGTCGACGCTCGCCGGGCGCCAGCGTGGCCTGCATGACATCTTCGGCGCCGTCATGTTCATAGCCAAGCAGGTGGCCGAGTTCGTGCAGGATGACTGTTCTGAGATCGACAAATCCGCGAGCGGCAGAATTTCCATGAGGCGCTGCGATGAGCGTGTATGGCCCTGTCTCATAGAATTCGCTGTTGTCATCGGGAGTCTGATCCACGAACCAGCCGTAGCCGGCGGCATTGATGTCGATGTAGATCGTGTCATGCACGGTGTTGCTTAAAACGCCTTCCGGAAGATCGACGATCTCCAGATTAACCTGAGCCAGTTTATCATTTTCCTCGGTTGTCAGTTGTGGCTCCAGGGATTCCACCACAGACGTCAGCATTGTCTCAGCAGCATCCTGTTCGAGTGACCGGGGATTGACCTGCGGCAGCAGTTCCGATCCGACAGCTAAATGTCTGTTCCAGGCAGTGGAGAAATTCGTCGGATAAATGATCTCAGCATGACCGGCTTTACTTTTGCCGTAATTACTGGTGAAGAAAATCAAATCGCGGAAGCCGACATCCTGACTCTGATCCAGATCCGCGAACCAGGAAAAGTCGGAAGCGGCTTCTCGGGGACTGGTTCGATAGACGCTGGCAAACAGGATCAGATCACGGAAGTTGATGTTGTCATCATCGTTCAGATCATAGGGGTTCGCGAAGACCCGCGTTGCGGGAGCAGCTCCCTGTACCTCTTCGGTTGCGAGGCCGCCGGTGAGTTCGATTACCGTCTGCTCAAGCGTGAATTCGGGACTTTGTGCGAGCAGCGTCTGGCCTGCGAGATCCAGGTCGATGCCGTCGTCGGTCGTTGATTCAAACCGGATGCGGGCAAACAGGACGCGCTGGTCGGCCCCCAGATCGGTCAGATCTGTTTCCGCTGACAGGTTGGTGATTGAACCGGTCAGATCATCAATGTCCCCCGTCTGATTGACTGTAAAACCGGCACCGTATTCAATGCTGATCGCGGACGTGATTGCGGTGTTGTAAGACAGGTTGAGGGAGGCAGACAGGATTCCCAGATCGGTGGTTGCGGGGGTGTCGATCCAGATTTCCAGCCAGTACCCACTCCATTCATCGACCCAGTCCAGGTTGTCAGGGAGTGAGGCGATTTCTCCGTTGCTGTCTGTGGTCGTTCTGGAATCAACCAGTGTCAGTTCGATACGAGAGATGGGGCTCTGAACTTCGAAGGCACCGATGTCAATGGCGGCACCTTGATAGCGTTCAAACCCGGTCCCGCGTGAGTCATGAGTTGTTTCGCGTCGATTGATGATGAAGGAATTCACATTCCCCAGGGCTTCATCATCGCCAGCATCGATGGCGGCACTTCCCGGGAGCAACGCATGGGTTTTTGTCACGCCGCCATTGTCCCTCAAAACGGGATCGAGCAAGTTATCCAAACTGTCCTGGATAATGCTGTTTGTTCTTGAGATATAGGGGAAGACTTGCGCGGTCGAAGGGGCCGTATTGCCGGCAATAATCGAATTCTTAATCATCCCTAAAATACCAAAAGACACATAGATCCCCCCCCCGCTAAAGGAGGCCGCATTTCCGGTCAGAGTTGCATTAATGAGCTCCCATCCGGTGTTGTTACTACCGAAAGCAATACCACCGCCAACCACTAATGCGGTATTACCGGAAAGCGTGCTGTTTTGCAGAACCAGTTTCCGGTTGGAATAGATGGCCCCTCCCCAGGCATCAGCGGAGTTCTGATCGAAGAGACTGTTTTGCACCGTTAAATTCCGGGAAGTATCACTAATACCACCGCCATAGAGGCGTGCCGTATTTTTGACAAAAGTAGATCCGGAAACGAGTATATTCGTCCCAGTGGAAGCGAGCGCCCCCCCCGAACTGGCGTCGTTTTCCGTAAAGTAACTGTTTTCAATGAAAGCCGTGTAGTAGGAACTGTAAAGCGAGACATCAGACCTAAAACTCACGGCTCCTCCGTTGGAGGTTGTCGTATTCCCCTGAAAGGTACAGTCAGTAATGCTCAATTCCGTAAAGACAGGAGTCAATGCTGTAGAGTTAAAATGGTAGATGCCACCGCCGGTGCCAGAACTGTTTTCGGTAAAGACCGTATCATCGACGGTCAATACTCCATTCCGGACGTAAATCCCACCACCTAACGTATCACTGTGGTTTTCTGAAAATGTACTGGAAGAAACATGCAGGTCACCGTCCTGAACAAGGATTGCGCCTCCCGAATAGAAGGTTTGATTTTCAGTGAAATCGCACCCGGTGACCGACAGCAATCCCCCGGTACTGTAAATGGCGCCGCCGTACCAGTCGGCGCTGTTGCGAACAAACGTGCTGTTCGTCACCGTCAGATCGCCGGCACTGTAAATGGCACCTCCAAAACTACCACCGTAGACAGGACCATCATTCAAAACACCGGCTTGATTATCGACAAATGTAACATCAGATACGGACAACGTTTCCAGACTGTGAATGGCGCCGCCACTTGTGTAGTTGGCGAAACCATTGGTCAGTGTGAAGCCGCTCAACTCTACACTGATTGAATTCTCTGCGTCCCCATCATCGATGCGAAAGAGACGGCGAGTTCCGTCGCCGCTGAGAGTCAGGTGTTCGGCTCCGAGACCGATAATGGTCACGTCATCTGTAATGACCAGCTCGTTATAGATCATGAGTGTCTGATCAATGAGACTGGCTTCGAATGTGATGGTATCTGCGCCTTCACTCCCGTTGGCGGCTTCGATGGCGGCGTAGAGGCTACCTGCGCCATTGATCTCAGTGTTGGTAACCGTAAAGGTGGTCAACAGCGTGCGGTCCTCCAGAGTCTCCCCACTCGTGTGTGATACGAACGCAGGTACTGAACCCGCATTTTGCAGTGAGCGGCGGTTCCTGTGTGAACGGGATCGTTTTGTCAGATGGCGGTAGAGACTCTGTTTCAGTGTGGAGAGCCACAGCGAATTATTCATGATCAAATCGGTGGGATAGAGACTGGAATGGAAACGTGCGGATAGCTGGAAATTATATCTTCGTATACTATCAGTAGCTGAACCAAAGACAATATGCATTCAGCCAGAAACCCTCTATGTTTCGAAGGCCCGCAACTCCAAAGTGTCGTTAAGTTCACTGAAATAATCGTCAAGCAGAGAGTTCGCTCCGTCTGGATCGGATATATCAGTTTTTCTACCATTCTGTTCAGATAGCTCCGTTGCCCTCTGATTCGACGGCTTTGAGAGCCACACACTGCCGGACAAACTGCTGAACTTCAGGTATTATTTCCCTTTTCAGCATGCGGGTCGGATTTCCCTGAGCCAGAGCAGGGCGTCCTGCGTTGCTGTACTTTTCAGAACCACCGCGTTGTGTATAATCCGGGTCCCACTGCACACCTAACAACCTGACAGGAGCCACTATGTTTGAATGGATCGCCAGTCCTGAGGCCTGGATCGCGCTTGCAACACTTGCCAGCCTGGAAATTGTACTCGGCATCGACAACATCATTTTCATTTCGATCCTGGTGGGACGGCTCCCTGAGAAAGAACGCGATCTGGCACGCAAACTGGGCTTGAGCCTGGCGATGATTGCCCGTCTGATTCTGCTGTTCTCGATCTCCTGGGTGATGGGGCTGACCGAACCCTGGTTCTCCCTGTTCGGCTATGATTTTTCAGGACGCGACCTGATCCTGATTGGCGGTGGCCTGTTCCTGCTGGCCAAAGCGACGCATGAAATTCACAACAGCCTGGAAGGACCGACGGCACACGAAAAAGCTTCATCCACCGCGACAGCGACCTTCGGTTCGGTCCTAGTGCAGATCGGCATGTTGGACATCGTCTTTTCGCTGGACTCGGTAATCACCGCGGTCGGACTGGCCGACCACATTTCGATCATGGCGATAGCGATCGTCCTTTCGGTCGGCGTGATGCTGCTGGCTGCCAAGTCGATTGGTGACTTCGTGGACCGGCACCCGACCATCAAAATCCTGGCGCTTTCCTTCCTGATCATGGTCGGCGTGACGCTGATGGTCGAAGGCTTCCAGGTCCACGTTCCCAAAGGCTATATCTATTTCGCGATGGCCTTTTCCGTCACGGTGGAAATGCTCAATCTGCGGATGCGGAAAGCGCACGCCGAACCCGTGCACCTGCATAAGAAACTGGAAGAGGGTGAGGCCAGCTGACTGACTTCACCCTCTATTAATTGACTGCTGTCGCTCTGATACCTGTGATCAGGGAGTCTGCACGGTCGGTTCGTTGTCTTTCCAGTCGACTTCGGGAACGGACTGCGTGACGTCGCCGGTCGCCGCCCATTCGGCACCCCGCTGCAGGGTGATCTGAAAACCGGTCCCCTGCAGGGCGGTCGTATCGTGACCGAGGGTGGTGTGGAAGACGCGTCCCTTGCCGTAATCGATAACCATCATGATCGGTTCGTGCTCGCCGGTTCCCCGTTCGCTGGGTTCGGAATAGGCGGTTGCCAGCACCTGGACATTCTCAGCCGGCCCGCGGAGTTTGCCGTAGACTTCGTCGGCAGGGTGCATCCATTCCACGGGCAGGCCTTTCACGATCGGGTGTTCTGCTTCGCGAACTTTCACCACAACCGGAATCCGAGTGCCGTGCGTGCCCCCACGACCGGCGGTGGTATCCTGTTCCCACTTGCCGTCCCGCAGACGCAGCATCGGACCGGACTTTTCATCGCGACCGGCCCAACCGCCGACGGCGATCATTTTGTTGTAAGCGTCCCACTCCGGAAACGCATTGTCGGCTGCGTGAAACGACACGAAGCCGCCGCCGTTTGTGACGTATTCGTCGAATGCCTGCTGCACTTCTTTGGGCCAGTTCTCGCCATTATAGTTACTGATGACGACATCGTACTTTTTGAAATCGGGACGCCACTGCTTCCAGAGCGCCGGGTTCTCTTTCTGCAGTCGGGCGACTTCGGCTTCCCAGGCTTTCTTGTATTCCGCGAACTGTTTTTCCTGTTCTTCCGTCAGCTTCTTGTTGGCGGGTTTCCGCGGTGGACGGGGAACGCCTGGCGGCGTGGTGGAAACTTCCACGGTGAATTTACCCGAGTTCTCCAGGATCTTTTTCAGCACCGGGGTCGTCTCCCGCCAGTTATGATTATTCTGCCCGTCGATCAACAGCACCGACAGCTTATCGCCCTGGTCCTGGGCTTCTGTCTGCTCGGCCTGCGCCTGACTGGACGGCTCTCCTGCGGCACAGGAAAACAGACAGAAACAGCACATCAGCAAGAGACTATATTTTGACAATGACGGCGCGCACATCGACGGATTTCTCCTCTGAATCTGGAATGAGAATAAAGCCGGCCCCCGAATCAGAGTCCCGGAGCCGATGCCTTTACAGTACCAGTCGCACAGATCCAAGTCACTAAAAAACAGCAGCGGATTCCGGAATTGCCGGCAATCATTGTCTGGAAAACGAAGTTCAGTAGACCAGTATTCTTGCGGGGCTGTTTCATTTTCATGAGTCGCCTATAATAGACTTCAGAGATTCATTTCCAATTTCACTTCGTGTTTCATAGAAAGTGCTCTGTCATGAAACAGGTTGCCATCATTACCGGCGGCGGACAGGGAATCGGCGCGGCGACATCCGTGCTGGCGGCCCAGCGCGGCTATGCGGTTTGTGTGAACTACCGGACCAACGAAACCTCCGCGGACTCAGTCGTCTGCCGGATTCGCAATGCGGGGGGCACCGCGATTGCCGTCCAGGCCGATGTCTCGAACGAAGACGAAGTCGAACGACTGTTCCAGACCACCGACGAAAAGCTGGGGCCCGTCACGGCGCTCGTGAACAACGCCGGCATCCTCGAACAGCAGATGAAGTTCGAAGAGATGACTTACGACCGCTGGAAGCGGATTTTCGATACCAACGTGTTCGGCAGCTTCCTCTGCTGTCGGGCTGCGATTCGCAGAATGTCGACTCATCACGGCGGTCAGGGGGGCGCGATCGTGAATGTCTCCTCGCTGGCTTCCCGCGCAGGATCCCCGTTTGAATACGTGGACTACGCCGCGTCCAAAGGTGCCGTCGACTCGCTGACGCTCGGTCTCTCCAAAGAAGTCGCAGACGCCGGCATTCGCGTGAATGCGGTCCGCCCCGGCTTCATCGACACCGCGATGCACGCCAGCGGCGGCGAACCGAATCGCATCGAACGGGTCAAAGCACAGGTCCCCCTCAAACGGGGCGGGACGACAGAGGAGGTTGCGTTTGCGATATTGTGGCTGTTGTCAGATGAATCTACCTACACCACCGGCAGCTTCATTGAAATTGCGGGTGGGAGATAGACAACCTGCTGCAGCTTGACCGTTTACTCCCCTCACCCTGTCGCGGAATTCAGTCTATCCATTCCAACAGCGACTACGATAGACTGCAGGCTGACACGCCCGCTCAACTCGAATCAGGAACGCCATATGCTTTGTTCAGCCAAGTGAATGCTACTGGCACTATTGACGTGCTGAGTTATTCGATTTGGCCTGCCAGCCATTCGCCCCCATCCTCAATGCTCATTTCCGCATAGATTCTGCCAAGCTCTCGTTGCCCTTTAGCGAGGGCGATACATGAAGCCGCACACCGTGTTGTAAGCTCATCCCACTGCCGCTGTGGATGCTGCGAGAGTACAAGTGGCATTGATGCGATGGTCTGCATATAGTCCTCCTGTAATTCCGCAGGGATGTCTGGACCATCCGGTCTGGCTAATTCAATCTCAGAAATGAGTGCAACTGAATTCCAGTCAATTTCAGAGCTGTTACGAATCAAATCCGCAAGATACGGAACTGCTGCATACGAGACCTCACCAATCTCACCCTGATACACGAGGTAATTCCAACATTCATCCCAAAGTTGTTTAGTCGGACCTGATTTCAAAAGCTGACCTAGCATCGATGCCACATCGAAGTCAGCACCGATAGCTGTCTTATACGAACGCCATCTTGGATCATCTAACGATAACATCTGCCTTCGTCCTGCTGTTGAGAATTAAAATGTGCCGGGAAAGAATGGTACAGTCAATTCGAAACGTGTTTCAAGTGGTATTGTTGAATCCTGGAGTTTCGGCCTCGGCTGATTGCGAAAGGTAAAATTGTTGAGACACTATTTCAACGACTCGAAAGAGAACGTAAAATGAGAGTTTCTGAGCTTCCTGGAGTTAATACTCCGCCCAGGCGATTTCTTCCTGAATTTTATCCCCATGTTGTTCGGAAACAACTTGTCCCGAAAAAATGAATCTGAGTTCTGGATACGAAGACCACAATCGGATGAACCATAACTGGCCAGCGATTCCCTGTGTAAGATGATGGGTTGTGGCATTCTATGTGGACTTTTTCAGTTCCGTTCTCAACCGGATTCTGAAATTGAATTAGAGAGAATGGGGATGGTGTTTAGCGCAACACTGGTGGGTGAGGTCGTTTAATATGCAGACAGTCGCGAAGCATCGGTCAGTGAATACATTTTTCGAGGATGACTATCAGGCAACCGAAACGGCTAATGCCCTGCGGCTAATTTTCTTACATTGATTTGAGTTGATCAGCTTGATTGGGACAAGTACCTCAAGATCGCATGTAATTATGCGTACTTACCTCGACACTATTGTCCAGCCGCATATTCAACTGGGAAAGACTTAGAGCATCTTTTCGCCTTTTCAGTTACAGTCACCTTTTCGTCCCTCTTTTCCGGTCCAATTGAGAATCGACAGAACTCCTGATAGATTGTGTGATAATTAATTTGTGTGTATCAACCATCCACTGTGAATAGAACACCGATGTTTGAATCGAATACCGCCGTGATTATCATCTTCGTCGCAGTTGCAGTTGTACTGGTGGCTGTCCTGTCGCTGTTGCGACAACACGGTGTTGTGCAGGCTGGTGTCGCCAACCGGCTTCGTACCCTGGCACTGGAAAACGCCGATTACACAATCTTTATTGGTATACCTGTAACTGCGCCAGCAGAGTGGGATACTGTAACCGAGGTCACGGACAGCACACTCTACCTTCAGGACGGTAATGCTATCCCGTATTCCCGTGTTCGCGCATTTGCTGTCGCCTACACTAACGGCCAGCTTGTTGATGCCGAACTATGTGGACTCCCGCTGCCACCAGGTACTTCAGGACTTTTGCCCTCGCGGAAAACTGACGACGACATTCTGGAAGCTGATGATCTCGTCATCGGCAGGAACTATATTCGGATCACCTATGGTGCCTGCCCGGCACATCCCAACAGCCCGGATCATTATGCAACGACTCTCACCAACATCTCCAATGAACCGATCCGAGTCGAACGATTTGCGGGATATACTAAGACGAATGCAGGCTGGCGGCTCTCCACCGTCACTAATTCATTCTTCAGTGCAGAAGAGTTTCAAGAGTGGTACGGACTCAGGAACAGAGCGTGGATTATGCCAGGTAAATCAGTGACTGACCCGAATAATTACGGAGCCCGTCCTGTGTTATGGGCTTATTACTGCCGTTCCGAATCTGGTAAACGCTTCATTGTCGGTGAGTCCCTGGAATAGGTGTCTGAAAGGTGAGGGAGATTTTGATTTAATTCCCGCTACCACCCTCCCGCCTCGCGTAAAAAAAGCAGGAGTCCCATGCGGGAAGCTCCTGCTTTGAATGCTTTGCAGCGGGGAAAGACTTAGAGAGTCTTTTCGCCTTTCTTCCAGTTACAGGGAACGTTTTCGCCTGTCTGGAGTGCGTCGAGTACACGCAGTACTTCGTCGACGTTACGTCCAACGCTCAGCGGGTGGATGGCCAGCCACTGGCAGACGCCTTCCGGATCGATCAGGAAGATACCACGCAGTGAGATACCGAGTTCTTCTTTCAGAACGCCGTAGTCGCTGGAGAGCTTGTGAGTTCCGTCAGCGAGCATGGGGTACTTGAGGTCGGCCAGCTGGGGATCAGCGTCGCACCAGCCTTTGTGGGAGTACTTACTGTCGGTGCTGGCGGTCAGCACCTGGCAGTTCCGTTCTTCGAACTTGCCGAGGGCTTCGTTGAATGCAACCAACTCAGTCGGGCAGACGAACGTGAAGTCCAGGGGATAGAAGAACAGGCAAACCCATTTGCCTTTGAAATCTTCCAGTTTGTAATCCTTGAAAGAATCGGAGGTGCGATCGTAACCCTGCAGTGCGAAATCGGGAGCGGGCTGCATTACTTGAGCTGTCATTAGTCTTGTCTTACCTTCAATAAACGGTGAATCGAAATGTTTTTAAAATACAAGACACGGGCTGCCTGTCTGCAGGATCAACCCGTGTCATGAGCGTCAGTTTTAGAGACCAGCTTTGATGACGGAAAGTGAACCGGGAGATTTTTCCGGATCTTTTCCCTGAGTTCCAAAGGTGCTCAGATACAGGTTGCCTTCCTTGTCAAAGGCGATGGCTGCGGGCTTGTCGAGAGTGACAATCTGCTCGGCAGTCACTTTGTCGCCTTCGATTTTCAGTTCGAACAGACCGCCTTTGGCAGCGTCGACCCAGGAGAAATCGGTGGCGTACAGTTTCTTGGTTTTGGGGCTGTAAGCCAGGCCGGCGATGTCGCTCAGGCCGGTCTTCAGGCTCTTGGTCAGCTTACCGGTTTTGGGATCGTAGAAGGTCAGCAGCGAATCGCCGGCGACGTTGACTTCACCCATCTGACCGACGACCAGTTCTTTGCCGTCGAGGGTAAAGGTGATCGGTGCGGGAGCATCAACGTTGGTTGCGGTTTTGGTTTCGATGCTGGGTTCCAGCGGACCGGCTTTGCCGTCTTTGACAACCGACTTGGCGACCCAGCCTTTGGTGTCGTCGCCGTTACAGGTAACGAAGATCGCACCGTCGCCGAAAGCGACGCCGTAGAAGTTACCTTCGCCTTTGGCAGACTTGTCGCCGGCTTTGATCGGTCCCAGAGTCTGGGCAGCGGTGTCTTCTTTGACCCACTTGGCCAGTGGCTTGTCACCGACTTTGTAGATGCGAACCAGTTCTTCACCATCGGGACGGCTGCCGTCACCGACGACCAGCATGTCCTTGCTCATGAAGGTCAGGCCCAGGGGTCCGATGTTGTACTTGGGACCTTTGCCGTAGACATCGGTCGGGTAAGCGTCGATTTCGAGATCGACGGTTTTGCCTTTGGGGTCGTAACGGTAAACACCGTAACGGCTGGCAACGAAGACGTGTCCGGTGCCTTCCTGGATGGCGATCCCGCTGGGGCTTTCCAGGTTGGTGACCAGGGTTTTGACGGTCACGGCCGGCTTTTCAGGTTCTTCTTTTTTGGGCTCCTCTTTCTTAGGCTCTTCCTTTTTGGGTTCTTCCTTCTTGGGAGCTTCTTTTTTCTCTTCCTTTTTGGGCTCTTCTTTTTTAGGAGCCTCTTTCTTGGGCTCTTCTTTCTTCTCGGCGGCTTTTTTGTCGTCGCCTTTCTTATCACCTTTTTCATCGGCGATCAGATGAGAACTTCCAAGTGTCAGGCAGACTGCGGTCAGGCAGTACGCGCTGAGTTTCAAGATTTGTTGTAAATTCCACTGCATGGTGTTCATCTTCCTTTGAAAAGGGGATTTTCAATTAGTTTTCCAAAAACTCATCCTGTAACGCGAAATGTCCGCCGCGATCTTACTTGGGTAACTCGGGCATCTTATGCTCAGGATAATTCGAACTGGTCAGGCCTTCCTTCATGAAGGTCACCAGATCATCCACTTCCTGCGGTGTTAAATTCAGCTTGAAAATCTCTTCATCGAGAAATTCGTTGGGAACACCGCCTTTATTATAGTGTTCCACGACTTCTTTCAAAGTCTTCATACTGCCGTCGTGCATGTAGGGTCCGGACTTGGCAATGTCCCGCAGCGTTGGCGTTTTGAAGCTGCCGGTATCGCCGCCGAGATTGCTGATGGTCTTGCGTCCTTCATCCGGTTTGTCCGCATCCATACCCACGCCGATGTTGTGAAACGCGTTGTCAGTAAAGTTGGGACCGGAGTGACAGGAACTGCAGGCCGCCCGACCGAAAAAGAGTTCCATGCCCCGCTGGGCCTCGGGCGAAAGGGCTTTCTTGTCACCGGCTTTGAAACGGTCGTAAGGAGCATCGCCGCAGAGAATGGTCCGCTCGTAAGAGGCGATGGCCTTGGCGATGTTTTCTTCAGTCGCATCGGAGCCGAAGATCTTCTGGAACTGTGATTTGTAGCCGGGGATCTTATTGATCCGTTCGACAGCTTCCGGGAGTGTCAGGTTCATTTCGATCGGGTTGGCGATCGGTCCGAGTGCCTGCTCTTCCAGGGAGCCGGCACGTCCGTCCCAGAAGTGGAAGTTGTTGTAGGCGGCGTTGATCACCGTGGGGGAATTGCGGCCCCCCTTCTGGCCTTTAAAGCCGGTCGCGAACTGATCGGCGTTGCTGTAACCCTTGCCGGGATCGTGACAGCTGGCACAGGAGATGGTGTTGTCCCGCGAAAGACGTTTGTCGAAATAGAGCTGCTTGCCGAGCGCGATTTTTTCCGGGGTCGGCGGGTTGTCTGCAGGGAAGGGAACCGGGGGCAGACCGGCGGGAACTTCGATGACGAAGTCCTCTGCCTGCGCAGCGACGGTACCGACGTGGATCAGCAGAGCGGCCGCTCCGCCTGCGATCAGGGTTCGCACGAATTTACGTTGTTTTTCCAGCGCCATTATCTCACCTCACTACGTGGACGACTTAAAAAAGCTGTATCGGGCGGATAACTGTTGTTGCAGTGAATGTGTGCACACAATTCACGACGGGAACGCTATGAAAATGGTGGTCCCGGAACAGAAAAGTTACCTCAATTCCATATTTTTAGTCGCTGCGCACAGGACTGCAAGTCACTATCGACGCTGAATTGAATTGAAAGTGAGATTTTCACAGGATTTACGACCGAAGGCATCAGCCGTAATTGCTTATTGTCCCTGAGCTTACCGGTGCCGATTCCAGCGGAGGGCCAGCGGAACAGTGGCGATGGGCGTCAGCGAAAGCGTACAGAGGGCGACCAGCGTGAGTTGACCGAAGAGATCCGTGTAATAGTAACCCGGATGCGGCGGTCGAGCAAAAAAGGCGAAGTAGATCACGACACCGACCACCCAGAGCACCAGGGCGGCGAATACGGTCGAGACCCGAATCAGCTGTTTGCGGCAGGCGACAAGATAGGCGAATGCTGTTCCTCCCCAGATTAACAATATAACACAGAGGAAGACTCCAAGCAGAAAGCATTCAAATACCGAAAATGATAAGATCACCAGCTGGCGAGAATAGGCGTCGCTCAGATAACTTCCGACACCGACGATGAGGGCAAAGCCTGCCAGGATTGATCCGATGACACCAAAGATAAACCGGGTGCGCCCCGTCCAGAACAGGGAGATGACATTCGCGGCGATGATCCAGAAGGCGAAGAGGTAGATGCATCCGTAGATCAGCAGGGTGCCTCCCACGCGGACCAGATTCCAGTCGAGCAGTGCCGGCCCTTTCACGAGTAAGAGGGTGACGATGGTCATCAGCAGTCCTGCTTCGGTCAATAGAAATATCGTCACCACGGACCTGACGAGGTTGCGGAACAGGGTGTAACTGAACTCGCGATCCGACAGAGGGGCGGTCGCCAGGAAGGCTTTCATTTCTTTCCGTCCCGGGACGCAGACACTTTCGCCAATCTGGAAGGCGGAGAGGATGGCCGCCAGCACGCCGAAGACGGCGACAATTACCAGGAATCCATCGGCCCATTGATGCAAGGTCGAACCGAAGCCGGTCATGGTGATCAGGTTGACCACCCAGACCGCGACTCCCGCCACCATGCCACAGTTGAGCACTGTCCGTTGACAGCCATCGCGCCAGTGCAGTCGCGAGAGTGAAGTACTGACGGAAAGGGTCTCGGACCGGCCGCTGGTTGCGGCGCCTGTTACGATCGATTCATACCAGTCTTGTAAACGGCGCCAGTGCGGGCTATGAGCGGCAAGTCCTGCGCGAACCCGCGCAAACTCCCTGGTACCGAAATACCAGGCGCCCACACTGACGACCAGGAGAGTCAGAAATTCGGAGAGCGTGACGTGTTTCCAGGAAATAGCGCGTGCCTGAAACCCTTCCGGGTAGTAGCGGGCCACAAACCACCAGCACATCCCGATGACCAGGCAGGTCCAGCAGACAATGCGGGTGAGACTGACGGCATACAGGCCCCAGTAAATCGCATGGCTGACCAGGATTACCGTCACCATGAACAGCAGCGGTCCTAACAGGGGCCAGTATTCGGAGAGCCAGTGCGCATCGAAAAACAGCAGTCGATAGGCGCCGTTAGTGACCAGTTGCAGCACGACGACGAGGCTGACGGTGGCCAGCATCATCCAGGTGGCGATCGGCGTGGAACGCACGGGCAGGCCCATACAGATTTTATGGGTGCCCTGGATGGCGTTATAACCGACGGCCAGAAAGAGAATCGACGAGAGAATCAGATACATGATGTTGACGCCGAACAGATCTTCCTGCGCAAACATGCGCCCCGGCTCCGCGAATACCAGCCGATACATTAACGGACAGAGCACCAGCGCCGAAACCGCGAGCAGCGCACCGGCCCAGGCCCGTTTCAGAAAGAGTCGGGTAGTCGTAACTAATGCGGCGTTCATCAAATGAGTCTCACTTTTAAGCATTTAGCGGTGACGGTTCCAGCGGAGGGCCAGCGGAATTGTGGCAAACGGTGCCAGCAGCAGTGCCAGCACAGCCGAGTACAGGAAAAAGAAAAACCACTGCGGCCGGCCCTGATACAAATAAGCAGTCTGCAGAATTCCCACCACGATCATCGTGACTCCCAGCGCGAACAGCAGACCGCAGCAGAGGGTTTTGCGTTTCGAAATCAATCCCTGATACAGGGCACCGGTGTAGGCGATCAGGGTGCCTCCCATGATCAAGGCATACACGAGCATTAACATGGCGACGACGATGAACCGCGACAGCATAAAATCGCGGAAGATGGTTTCGAGCAGATTAATCGTGACGATATAAAAGATGAGTCCGCCGAACACGACACCGACAGTGGTGTTGATGAACCAGCTGCGTCCCGTCCAAAGCACCGAGACCGCATTCCCGGCGAGCAGCCAGAACCCGGAAAACGCCAGCAGTATCTGCGCCAGATACTCTTTTTCGTTAATCAGCAGTCGGCCGAGCTGTTTCGCCAGGCCTGGTCCCCAGAGCAGCGAGTTGATCGTCAGGCTGAGCAGTAGCGCACCGAAGATAATTGCCAGCGTGCAGAGACAGGTTTTGATCAGATTGCGAAACAGCCGCCGGATCAGTTCGGTATCTTTTAAAGGCGCGATTGCCAGGTAGCGTCGCATCTCCGCACGCCCCGGGTTGCAGATGCCGTCCCCCAGCATGAAGGCAACGAGGATGGACGAGATCAGACTGGTCATCAGCGTAATCATCAGGCAGCCCTGGGCGGCGTCGAGGATATTCCCCTGGCGCTGGTTTAACTCAGCCCCGATCGCGAATGTGATGCCCAGTTCCATGCAGCCAAACAGAAGTCCTGAGAAGATGACGGCCCGATGACAGGAATCCCGCCAGTGGAGTTTCGCGAGTGTATCGCTACGCGAGAGGGGAACCAGCGGCTGATCGGGAATTGCCCCGGTCAACAATGCGTTCCACCAGAGCAGCATGCGTTCCCACGCGGGGCTGGGAACGGCAATCCCCGCGCGGTACAAGGCAAAGGACCGCGTGCCCTGGTACCAGGCTGCGATGCAGACGATTTGCAGCGTGACGAATTCGCCCAGCGAAACCCGGCTCCAGGGAATCAGTTTCGCGTGGAAGCCTGCTGGATAGTAGCGGCTGATGAACCAGTAAAACATGCCCACGATCACCGCGGCTCCCACTCCCAGGCGGGTAAAGCTGGGGGCGTGCATCATCCAGAACAGGCAGTGTCCGACCAGGATCAACGAGACGATAAACAGTAGGGGGCCGAGCAGCGGCCAGTAGTCGGCCAGCCAGTGTTCGTCAAAAAACAGCATGCGATAGGCACCGCTGGTCAGCAGTTGTAACAGCACGACCAGTCCGACCATCGTGAACATCATCCAGCTGGCGATGGCTTTCGAGCTGACGGGGAGCGTGAGGCAGAGCTTCTGACAGCCCGACTGGGCATGCAGGCAGACTCCGAGGAAGCCGACCCAGGAGAGCCCGAGGTACGCGAAGTGGTAGCCGGTGAGGTCGTGGTCCATGTATTCCAGGTTCAGTCCCTGCATGCGCGTGAGCAGCACGAATGCCAACGGTCCCAGGATCAGGGTACCCACAGCGAGCAGCGCCCCAAACCAGGCCCGTTTACAGAACTGTTTTGTCGTTACATATAATGCGGTTGTCATCACCACACCTCAGGATTCAGGTTACGAAAAACACAACAACAATTTAGAGCAGCCCACATCACCGATGCCGATTCCACGAGACCGCCAGAGGGATCGTCGCGAAGGGGGCAAACAGCAGCGAGAGCATGGATCCGAGGAAGATCAGCTCTGCAATGCGATTGATGTCAACGCGATCGGGATACAAATACACCCAGGCCGTGACAGTACAGAGCATCCAACTGACCAGCGCAGTCCAGACCGTCCCGGGGGTAATCAGCATTTTTTTCGTGGCGGACCGGTAAGCAAACGCGGTCCCGCCCAGCATCAGCAGCGAATAGAACAGAATCAGAACCAACTCCACATAATGATGAAACACATAGTTCCTGGAAACCATGAGGACGCCGACAAAAAACAGAAAGCTGGCGGCACACAGTCCCAGCATCGTCCAGTAAAACCAAGTACGACCGGTCCAGAGAATGGAAATCAGATTCGCCCCGAAAAACCAGTAGCCGATCAACATGACCAGGGTGTAGTTCAACCAGAGACGGAACCAGTCGAACCGGTATGCGTCTGGCTGTAGTGCCTCCCTGCCATGCATTAGGTAGAGCAGCAGGCAGGTCAAGAACAGAATGACTTCAAACAGCAGGAAGACCGTTACGTAGGTCTTCACTACATTACGATTGAGGGTGGCGCCCAGGATGCGGTCAGATAAAGGAGCTTTGGCCAGAAAGGAGTTCA